>JBEKIU010000019.1:0-36458 GCA_050011635.1 Acidimicrobiales bacterium | reverse complement strand
AGCGCCCCGCTGCGCACGGTGGGCGAGCCCGAGGACATCGCGGCCGCCATCCTCTACCTCGCCTCGGACGCCTCTCGGTTCATGACCGGCCAGGTGATCCGCCCCAACGGCGGGGTGGCCATGGTCTAGCTGCAATGCCGTTCAGTTAGGGGCTCGGAGCCCCGGGAATGCTGGCCCGAGGTGGTCCCGTCGGTTGGGGCCAGGACCGATGATGTGCTCGCTTCACATGCCACTTGACGTACTTCCGTTTGACGACACGTGGGTTGGATCGCAGCCGCCGGGCGGGGTTGAGCCGTCGTGCCAGCAACGTGATGGCGTAACGCCAACCGTGGTCAGCTGAGGGGGGAAAAATCGCGCGCCACTGAGATCGAGCGGCGGGCGATGCGGAGGGCGGCGACGAAACTGACCCGGTCGGGGTCGACACCCACCTGATCGGCCGCCTCCCACATGAGGGTGCGGATGGCGTAGTGACAGCAGAGGTGGCCCCAGACCTCTTGGAGCACGAGGTCGGGCGACTTCGATCGCAGCACGGTGCGAGGGCCGCGCTGATGGGTCTTCAACTCGTCGAAGGCACTCTCGATCTCCCAACGCTGCGTGTAGGCGGCAGCCAGATCGAGAGCAGAGACATCGTCGGGATCGAGGATGGTGGTGAAGAGCCGGTAGGGCTCGTCGTTGGTGCGCCCGTCGTCGATCCGGTACTCGATGACTCGGATGGTCAGCGGTGTGGTCTTGCGTCCAGCGTTGCCCGATGGGCGCAGTTCGGCGAGCCAGGAGCCGTCAGCCAACGTCTCGATCGGGCGTGGCTTCAGGGTGCTGTTGGCCCGCCACAGGAGATCGGCGCCGGTGGCTGCAGCCCGTGACCACAGGGGAAACCCGCAGAACCCTCGGTCGGCCAGCAGCAGTGTTCCGGGCTGCAGCCGGTCAATCAGCTCGACCGCCAGTGTGTTCTCCGCTGTCGTGTACTTCCCGACGGCGGCGTCGACGATGGCATGGGTCCCGCACTCGGCCACCGCCACCACCCGGGCCTGGGGGAAGGCAGCCTGTTCGCCCTTCATGACGCCGGGACGCCCGAAGTGGGTCGCATTCTCAGGCGTGTCGGCCACGTCGAGGCACGTCCCGTCGATGGCCATCAGCCGTCGCCCACCGAGGAAGGCCCCTGGTGTCTTCGCTCCGGCCATTGGCGCAGCCACCCGGGTGAACAACACCTGGAGCGGTTCGGGCCCCAACCGGGCCCGGGCCTGGAAGACCGCCGACTTCGAGGGCAGAACCATCGGTTCCTCGCCCGATGTCCAGGCCAAGCCGTCGGTCAGCAGCGCCAGCACATCCTCATAGGACCCTTCCGAGTGCAGCGCCATGCCGATGGAGAAGTAGGCCATGGCCCGCGCCGGCAGCGACCGGTTCCGCTGCTCGGTCCGGCCGCAATCGGCGACCACCTCGTCGACCAACGCTGGTGGGAACGTGCGAGTCAGCACTCCGACCGACACCAAGTCGGAGAGCCGCCGGTCCGACGCAGGCTTTCGCCAACCACCGCGAGGCACACCGTCAAACTACACCAATGTTGCTTAACTGAACGGTATTGCCATTAGGTGCCCGCCGCGGTCGGGAACCAACCTGTGACCCGTTCGCTGAGCTCCCGCTCCCGCCTGGCCCGCTCACGGAGTGCCGTGGCCCGGTCCACGCTGACGAACTCCAGGGTATCGCCGGGCCCGAGCTGACCGACGATGGGAAGGTCGGCGCCGATCACGCAGGCCACAACCGGGTACCCGCCCACCGTGGCATGGTCGGGCAACAAGATGATGGGGTCGCCGTCAGGTGGGAGCTGGACAGCCCCGGTGACCATGGCCGTGGAGGGGATCCGCACCTCGAGCGGCGCAGGAGGGCGGTGCCGGGAGGTTAGGCGGACGCCGATCCGGTTTGATGCCGGCCCGACGCTCCAGGGACCAGAAGTGAACAGGTCCCGGGCCCCCGGAGGTACCGGGTGGGGCCCCTCGATGACCCTGATCAGATTCGGCCGGTGCCGTGCCTGTGGGTCGAGCGTTTCCATGAGCTGCCCTCGGGGTCGGGACGGGCGACCGAGATCGAGCCTGTCGCCAGGCGCGAGCGGTCCCGGGCCCAGCCCGGACAACAAGTCGGTCGACCGGGAACCGACCACCAGGGGGGTCTCGAAACCGCCGGACACGGCGACATAGGCCCGCAGCCCGCCGTGAACCCGGCCCACGGTCACCACCTGCCCGTCCTGAACCGGTGAGACGGTGCCTGCCACCACCGGGTGGCCATCGACGAGGACCTGCTGGCGTTCGGACGACGGCGTCACCACAGCGATGTGGGCGTCGCAGGCGAACCGAAGTGTGGGCCCGACGGTGGTCGCCTCGACGACGGCTGCCCCGTCGGGATTGCCCACTAGCCGGTTGGCCAGTCGCATGGCATCGGGGTCGGCCGGTCCAGCCCGTGGGATCCCCATGGCCGCGACTCCGCGACGCCCACCGTCCTCGATGAGGCTGAGCATGCCCGGATCGAGGACTTCGACGAAACGGCCGGTGCGGGACGGGATCGGTGGTCGAGGTCTCGTCAGGTCCGGACCCGGCGGACCGGTGGCCGCCGTGGGGGCGACGCGGCGCGACCCGCCTCCGTTCGTCCCGGCTCCGGAGCCGTCGCCGACGGCCAAGGACGCGAGGTCGGTGAAGCGGACGGTGTCCCCGGTGCGCAAGAGCGCATAAGGCGGACGGTCCGGGTCGAACAGCTGGACTGACGTGTGGCCGAGCAGGTGCCACCCGCCGGGAGTGGCCCGAGGGTAGACCGAGGCGAATCCTCCCCCCACGGCCACGGACCCGGCCGGCACCGCCACCCGGGGCGTGTCACGACGCGGCACCGCGGCCAGCTCCGGGGGCAGGCCCACGAGGTAGGGGAACCCAGGGGCGAACCCGACGAAGGCGACGTGCAGCTCGGCGCCGGTCAGAAGCTCGATGACGTCCGCCGTTGTCCCGCCGATCGTGGCGGCCACCGCATCGAGGTCCTCTCCGTCGAACAGGACGGGGATGTCCATGTGGCGGTTGTGCACCCCGTGGCCCGGCTCCCCCGGGTGCGATTGCCACGGCCCGTCGTCGATCGCATCGATCAGGTCGGTCAGCCACCGTTCGATGCGCTCGGCTCCATCGTCGGCTCCATCGTCGGCTCCGTCGTCGGCTCCATCGTCGGCTCCATCGTCGGCCCCGTCGACGTGGACCACCACGCTGGTCAAGCCAACAACGGTCTCTGCGATCCCGGCCGGCCCTCCGTTCCGCCGAGCCCGGTCGATGGCTGCAGCCACCCGATGAGCGGACGAGACATCATCGACGTCGATCACCAGCGCACTGTCGCCGTAGGGACCCACCCGGGCCCTCACGGCAGGCGGCCGTCCTCCGGCCGTCCTTCTGCTTCCGGCGCGAAGGGGCGGACGTCGACCGCCTCGGCCGTCAGCGCCGACCTGACCCGGCGCGCGGTCTCGCCCGCGCCGGGCGCGTCCCCGTGGATGCACAGCGTCTCCACGTCGACCCGGACCCATGTCCCGTCCACGGCCCGGATGCCGCCCCGCTTGACCAGTGACACCGCACGACGGGCGGTGGCCGACGGATCCTCCACGAGGGCATCGGGCCGGTCGCGGGCGGCGAGGGTGCCGTCGGCGAGATAGCCACGATCCGGGAACCCCTCGAGGACGACCCGGATGCCGGCCTGGGAAGCCAGATGGGCCACCACGGTTCCGGCCTGGGCCACCAGTGCCGGGCAGCCGAGCCGGGAGACGGCTTCGACCACCGAGGCGGCGACGACCGGATCGGCCCCCATCCGGCTGTAGAGAGCACCGTGGGGCTTGACGTAGGTCACGGTACCGCCCGCCGCGCCGACCTCTTCGCGGAGGACGGCCCACTGCTCGAGGATGTCCTCGACCAACTGCGCGGGACGCACGGCCACGGCACGCCGGCCGAACCCGTCCCGATCGCGATACGAGACGTGCGCGCCGATGACCACGGCGCGGCTCACTGCCGCTTCGGCGGTGGCCCGCATCACGTCGCGGTTGCCGGCATGGAATCCGCAGGCAAGGCTGGCGCTGGTGACGGAGTCGAGGATCTCCAGATCGGTGGACGAGAGATCCTCGCCCTCGGCCAGATCGGCGTTGAGGTCGACGGCAGGCACCACCACAGTATTGAACACCCCTCCCCGCCGGTCTCCGCTCTTGCGGAGAAATCGGACCCGGGCCCGGCCCGGGGCCGACACCACCGCAGGTCGTCCGAGGCCCATGGGCTGGGTCGTGGATGACCTGGGGTCGCAGAGGCGCTATCGTCTCGACCATGCCGCAACCGCCCGCACTCACGCCCGAACAGCGCCAGGCCGCCCTGGCCAAGGCAGCCAAGGTCCGCCGTGAGCGGGCCGAAGTCAAAGAGAAGCTCAAGTTGGGTTCGATCACCCTCACCGAACTTCTCACCACGGCCGACTCGAACGAGACGGTCGGGAAGATGAAGGTCCTCTCGGTCCTCGAGTCACTGCCGGGCCTCGGGAAGGTCAAGGCCCGTCGGCTGATGGACACCGTAGGGATCAGCGAGAGCCGTCGGCTGCAGGGCCTGGGCAGCAACCAGCGCGAGGCCCTGCTCCGCGAGACCGCTCGCTGAACCACACCGAACCGGGTCGGGCCCCGGTCCCGCACGCACCCCTCACCTTCGTGCTGTTCGGGGCGGGTGGAGTAGGGAAGGGCACGATCGCCAGACAGCTGGTCGCGTCGGACCCGAATTTGTGGCTGAGTCGATCGTGGACGACCCGGCAACGGCGTCCGGGCGAAGACGAGGACGCCTACGTCTTCGTCGACCGCCCCACGTTCGAGGCCCGTGTCAAGGCGGGGCAGTTCTTCGAGTGGGCCGAGTTCCTGGGCAATCTCTATGGGACGCCCGTGGTCGAGCCCGAGGCCGGCCAGGACGTGCTGCTGGAGATCGACCTGCAGGGTGCCCGTACCGTCCGTCGCCTCCGACCGGAGGCCACGCTGATCCTGTTGAAGGCGCCGTCCCCCGACGTCCAAGCGGAGCGGTTGCGGGCCCGTGGGGACAACGATGCCCACATCGCCAAGAGGCTCCTGACCGGGGCCGACGAGGAGAAGGAGGGATTGGTCATCGCCGACGAGGTGGTGGTCAACCACGATGTGGCGCAGACCACGGCCGAAGTGGCCGGTATACTGGACCGCTACCGTCTCGCCGCCCTTCGGGGCGCCGCTCCGGCACGAGGGTCGCCCGGCACCGCCGGCGCATCCCCGGAACCCATATCCGATACCGCACCCGACGACGTGACCGAAGGATCGTGATGGCCCAGACCCAGATCACACTCATGGACCCGCCCATCGAGGAATTGCTCGACAAGGTCGACTCGAAGTTCACCTTGGTGGCGTTGGCCTCGCGGCGGGCCCGTCAGGTGAACAGCTACTACAACTCGCTGGGCGAGGGCCTGGGGGTCGTGGTGCCACCCCAGGTGGCGTCGGCCTCCGGCAAGCCGTTGTCGATCGCCTTCGAAGAGGTGGCCGCGGGCAAGGCGACCTACACCCGGCCCGACCCCGAAGAAGTGGCGTTGGCCGAAGCCGCGGCACTGGCGCTGTTGGAAGGTGAAGGGGGCGAGGCGACGCCGGATACCGAGCTCGCCGAGGTCATCGAATCCGTCGATGCCGCCGGGCTCCCCGGGTCCACGCCCGACGAGACGTCCGACTAGTCGGCCGGGCCCGGCCGGGTGAGGGGGGCGGCATGATCGAGGCCGCACAGAGAGAAGCCGACGTCGAGGTCACGGACGGGGCCGGAGCATGATGCCTGGTCATGACCGGGACACGCCGTTCGTGGTCCTCGGGGTGTCGGCGGGGATCGCCGCCTACAAGGCCGTCGAGGTCTGCCGCCAGCTGGTCGATGCCGGAATCCATGTGGCGCCGGTCCTGACCGAGCGAGCCACCCGCTTCGTGGGCCGTGCCACCTTCGATGCCCTCGGCTCGGAACCCACCCAGGTCAACCTGTGGGACGAGGCCTCGGCCATCCCCCACACCCGGCTCGGCCAGCGCGCCGACCTCATCGTGGTGGCGCCGGCCACCGCCGATCTCCTGGCCCGGTACGCCGGCGGGTTCGCCGACGATCTCCTGACGGCCACGCTGATCGCCACCGCGGCACCCGTGGTGGTCTGCCCGGCCATGCACACAGAGATGTGGGAGCACCCTTCGGTCCAGGAGAACCTGGCCACCCTTCGCTCCCGCGGCGTGACGGTGGTGCCACCCGAGCAGGGACGGCTGGCCGGTGGGGACATCGGGGCGGGGCGACTGGCGGACCCCTCGGTGATCGTCGGGACCGTGCTCGATGTCCTGGCCCTGCCCGGTCGGGGCCCCTCGCTCGGTCAGGTCGGACCCTTGGAGCAGGTCGGAGGGCGGGTCGCCGCCCCGGGGCACCACCGCAGAGATCTGGCCGGGGTACGGGTGGTGGTGTCGGCCGGCGGCACCCGCGAGCCGATCGATCCGGTCCGGTTCATCACCAATCGATCCTCGGGAAAGCAGGGTCACGCCCTGGCCGATGCCGCCCACCGCCGGGGCGCCGAGGTCGTGTTGGTCACCACCAGCGCCCAACCGGTGGGACCCGGGGTGACCATCGACCGGGTGGAGACAGCCGCGGACATGGAAGCCTCGGTGCTGGGGCACGCGGGACCGGCCGACGTGGTCATCATGGCGGCCGCAGTGGCCGACTTCCGCCCCAAACTGGCTGCGGGATCCAAACTGCACAAATCCGACGGCGTGCCCGAGCTCATCCTCGAGCCCACCCCGGACATCCTCTCGGAGCTCGGGAGACGCCGCCGCGAGGGGCAGGTCCTGGTCGGGTTCGCGGCGGAGACGGACCAGGTGGCCGAGCGGGCCGTGGGCAAACTGGTGGCCAAGGGGGTCGACCTCATGGTGGCCAACGATGTGTCGGCCGAGGGAGCCGGGTTCGACCATGACACCAACGAGGTCAGTATCTTCGGAGCAGACGGGTCCGTCGACACCGTCTCCCTGCGGACCAAGGCCGCAGTGGCCGACGCCATTTTAGATAGGGTGTGCGCGCTGTTGCCGGCACGATGACTCGTGCGCCATCGGCGGTGGGAGCCCGCCACATCCGCAGTTCGAGGCCCGCACCGTCGCCGGTCGTCCCGGGCGAACGCCCCCGATCAGAATGGAACCGCCCGTGAGCACCCGATACACCTTCACATCGGAGTCGGTGACTGAAGGTCATCCCGACAAGATGGCCGACCAGATCTCGGACTCGGTTCTCGATGCCCTCCTGGCCGAGGACCCCGACAGCCGTGTGGCGTGCGAGACCCTGCTGACCACGGGGCTGGTCCTCGTGGCCGGCGAGATCACGACCTCCACCTATGTCGACATCCCGAAGCTGGTGCGCTCCACCGTCCTGGACATCGGGTACGACGACGATGCCTACGGGATCGACGGGCGGACCTGTGGGGTGATCGTGTCCATCGACGAGCAGTCCCCCAACATCGGCCAGGGTGTCGACAACGCCTTCGAGGTCCGGGCCGGAACCGGTGGCGAAGATCTCCTCAACGCGCAGGGCGCCGGTGACCAGGGAATGATGTTCGGGTACGCCTGTGACGAGACCCCCGACCTGATGCCGCTGCCCATCTGGTTGGCCCACCGGCTGGCCCAGCGTCTGGCCCAGGTGAGGCGGGTCGGCGTGCTGCCCTACCTTCGTCCCGACGGCAAGACCCAGGTCAGCGTGACCTACGAGGACGGCAGGCCGGTGGCCCTGGAGACGGTGCTCATCTCGACGCAGCACGACCCCGGCGTCGATCTGGAGACCTTGCTGCTGCCCGACCTGCGTGACAACGTGATCAACCCGCTGCTGCCCCCGGAGCTGGACTGCAGTCGGCTCCGCATCCTGGCCAACCCGACCGGCGTCTTCGAGCTGGGCGGACCCCACGCCGACACCGGGCTGACCGGGCGCAAGATCATCGTGGACACCTACGGCGGCATGGCCCGCCACGGTGGGGGTGCCTTCTCGGGCAAGGACCCGTCCAAGGTCGACCGCTCCGCTGCTTACGCCGCTCGCTGGGTGGCCAAGAACCTGGTCGCCGCCGGCGCTGCCACCCGGTGCGAGGTCCAGGTGGCCTACGCCATCGGCGTGGCCCGGCCGGTGTCCGTGCTGGTGGAGTCGTTCGGCACCGAACGGGTCGATCCCGATCGGATCGCAGCCGTGGTGGACGAGGTCTTCGACCTACGGCCAGCGGCCATCGTGCGTGATCTCGACCTCAAGCGGCCGATCTACCGGAAGACGGCGGCCTACGGCCACTTCGGTCGGGCCGACAAGGAGTTCACCTGGGAGGACACGTCCCGGGCGGACGACGTGAAGCAGGCCCTCGGACTCTGAACATCCGCTCCCGACCAGAGGCGGCCACGGAGCGGTCCGAAGGAGGTGGGGCGTCCGCCGCCGGTGCCGGCATCGGCGGCAGGACGGGCGGCGGCGAACGCATCGTGCGCGTGGTACCCGATGTCCCGGCCATCCACCGCCGCTTCGACTACTCCGTGCCCTCGTCGTTGGCCGCCGAGATCCGCGTGGGGAGTCGGGTGCGGATCGACCTCCACGGACGGAGGATCGGTGGCTGGGTGGTCGAGGACGACGTGGGGACGACGCCCGGGGTGGCGGCCAAGCCCCTCTCCGGCTCGAGCGGGATGGGGCCTCCTGCGCCGGTGGTCTCGGTGGCCGAGTGGGCGGCATGGCGCTGGGCGGGACCGATGTCCTCGTTCCTCGGGACCGCGTCTCCCAACCGAGTGGTCCGAGCCGGCCGGTCCGCGCCCCGGCCCGGCGGCGACGGGCGCAACGGCGGGCGGCCGGCGTCGCCCGGCGGGGGGTCGGTAGCCATCGTCGACGGCGCACTGGGCGCCTCCGGCGGTTGCGCGGTCGTCCGGCTGGCCCCGGCGCTGGACTCGACCCTGGTGGTACTGGAGTTGGTCCACCGCACCGGTCCGGCCGGTGTGCTGGTCCTGGCCCCGTCCCGTGCCCGCGCCGAGCAGACGGTCGCCCGACTGCAGGACGCGGGCGTCGCCGTGGCCATGATGCCCGAGATGTGGGAGCGCGCCCGGACGGACACCGGCGTGGTGGTCGGGACACGGGCCGCGGCGTGGGCTCCCATCAGCAGGCTCGTTGCTGTCGTCGTCCTCGACGCCCACGACGAGGCCTATCGGGAGGAGCGGTCTCCCACCTGGTCGGCGGTCGATGTGGCGGTGGAGCGCGGCCGGCGCGATCGGGCCCCGGTGGTCCTGGTCACGCCGTGCCCACCGGTGAGCATGACCGAGGGGAGGCAGCTGGTCACCACGACGAGGCCGCTCGAGAGGCGGGGATGGCCGACGGTCGAGGTGGTCGACCGGACCGCGGACGACCCCCGCACCGGGCTGTTCTCCGAGCGACTGGTCCAGCTGGTGCGCGCCGAGCTCGAACGGGCTGACGGCCGGGTGGTGTGCATCCTGAACCGGACCGGTCGCATCCGACTGCTGGCCTGTGCCCGGTGTGGGGCGCTGGCCCGCTGTACGCGGTGCGGTGGGGCGATGGCCCAGCCGGAGGCGTCCGGTGGCCTGCAGTGCCGCCGCTGTGGCGAGACGCGCCCGGGGGTGTGCGCGGTCTGCGACTCGAACCGTCTCAAGTCGCTCCGCATCGGGGTCACCCGGGCGGCCGACGAGCTCTCGGCCCTCGCCGGCGTCGACGCGGTGGAGATCACCGGCAGTGCCTCGCCGGGTGACGGCGCCGGGTCGCGGCTGGTGGTCGGCACCGAGGCCGCGCTCCACCGGGTGAACCGGGCCGGTGTCGTGGCCTTCTTGGACATCGACCAGCATCTGCTGGCACCCCGCTTCGGGGCCGGCGAGGAGACGCTGGCCCTGTTGGCCCGGGCGGCCCGGCTGGTGGGCACCCACGAGTCGGACGGACGGGTCCAGGTGCAGACCCGGATGGCCGACCACGAGGTGCTCCAGGCTGCGGTCCATGCCGATCCCGAACTCCTCGCCGTCCCCGAACGTGCGCTGCGCCTGTCCCTCGGGCTCCCGCCGTTCGGGGCCCTGGCCCTGCTCCGCGGTCCCGGCGCCGCCGCCTACGCCGAAGGTGTGCGGGCCGTGGGCGAGGTGACCGTGTCGTCGATGGACGCCGAGCGCTGGCTGGTCAGGGCTCCCGATCACACCGTCCTCTGCGACGTGCTCGCCGCCGTGCCCCGTCCCGCCGACCGGTTGCGGGTGGAGGTCGATCCCACCGACACCTGAGGGCATGCGGCGCACCCGTCCGGCGGACCCCCTCGGGCGGGCCTCGGGCAGGCTGCCCTCGTCCCCGCGCCCAGCCCGTACAATGTGGGCATGTCCTCGTACGCCGTCCGCGTCTATGGCGACCCGGTGCTCAAGCAGGTGGCCAAAGACGTCGAGCAGTTCGACGGCTCACTCGTCCGTCTGGCGGACGACATGGTGGAGACCATGTACGAGTCCGAGGGCGCCGGCCTGGCCGCCCCCCAGGTCGGGGTGCAAAAGCGCCTGTTCGTCTACGACGTGGGCGACGGCCCCCAGGCCGTGGTCAACCCCACCATCGTCGAGGTCGGCGGGGAGTGGTACTACGACGAGGGTTGCCTCTCCATCCCGGGCCTGCGCCTCGGGATCGTGCGGCCCAACGAGGTCCACCTCCGGGGCTACGGGCTCGACGGCGAGGAGGTCTCCATCGAGGCCGACGAGTTCCTCGGCCGGGTATTCCAGCACGAGATCGACCACCTCGACGGGGTGCTCATGGTCGAGCGACTCGAGGATGACGAGCGCAAGCTCGCTCTACGGGTGCTGCGCGACCGCTCCCTCGGTCTGGACACGGCGGCCATGGAGGCCAAGCTGGTGTCCGCCGGTAGCGAGCGCGAAGTCTGACCGGGCCCGGCGGGGCCGGTAGCGTCCCGTCCCATGGCTCGCCTGGTCTTCCTCGGAACTCCCGACGCGGCGGTGCCGCCGATGCGGACGCTGGTCGACCAGGGGCACGAACTGGTGCTCGTGGTGAGCCGGCCCGACCGGCGTCGGGGCCGGGGCGGCGGCGTGGTGCCGAGCCCGGTCAAGCGTGCCGCGCTCGATCTGGGTCTCGTGGTCACCGACTCCCTCCACGACGTGCCCGGGGCCGGGGCCGAGCTCGGGGTGGTGGTGGCGTACGGGCGGATCATCCCGGTGTCGGTTCTCGAGCGTCTCCCCATGGTCAACCTCCATTTCTCCATGTTGCCCCGGTGGCGGGGAGCGGCCCCGGTGGAGCGCGCCATTCTCGAGGGCGACGCCGAGACGGGCGTGTGCCTGATGGCAGTGGAGGCCGGCCTGGACACCGGCGGTATCTACGCCGAGCTGGACACGATGATCGGCGAAGAGGAGACGGCCGACGAGTTGCGCTCCCGGCTGGTGACGATGGGCTGCCAACTGCTGGCCGAGTACCTCGCCGACGGGTTCGGCGGGCTGCCGGTCCCCCGGGACCAGAAAGGTGAGCCCTCCTACGCCGAGAAGATCCTCCCGGCCGAGCTCGAGCTGCGATGGGAGCAGCCCGGGATCCAGATCCGCAGGGTGGTCCGGCTGGGTCGGGCGTGGACCACGTTCCGCGGGCGGCGCCTCAACATCCTGCGAGCCGTCTCTGCGCCGGCGGCCCCGGCCGGGAGCGGGCTCCTCCCGGGCGTCCTCGACGGCCTCGAGGTCATCGCCGGCCGCGGCACCCGGGTGGCGCTGGTGACGGTCCAGCCCGAGGGGAAGCGCCCGATGGACGCGGCTGACTGGCTGCGCGGCGTGCACCCCCGACCCGGAGAACGACTGGGAACGTGAGCCGGTGGGGCGGCGGGGCCACCCGGCCGCGTCCGCACGGGCCGGACGCTGGTCCCGCCGGCACCGCCGATAGGCTGACTCGCCATGGCGACGACACCGACCGTGCCCGAGATGCGCGTGGCCCCGTCGATCCTCTCGGCCGACTTCGGCGCCCTTTCGGCCGCCATCGACCTGGTGGCGCCGGGATCGGACTGGCTCCATGTCGACGTCATGGACGGGCATTTCGTCCCCAACCTGACCATCGGTCCGCCGGTGGTCTCCTCGCTCCGGGAGCACACCGATCTGTTCTTCGACACCCACCTGATGATCACCGAACCGGCCCGTTACCTTGAGTCCTTCCGGGATGCCGGTGCCGATGGCTGTACGGTGCACGTCGAGGTCGGCCAGACGGCCGCGCTGGTCGCCCAGATGCGCGACCTCGGTCTGCGGGTCGGCCTGGCGGCCAACCCCGACACGCCCTTCGAGGCCATCGAGCCCTACCTCGATCAGGTCGACCTGGTTCTGTGCATGACGGTGTTCCCCGGGTTCGGCGGCCAGTCCTTCATCGCCGAGGTCATGCCCAAGGTGCGCCAGGTCCGGCATGCGGCCACCGTTGCCGGCCTGACCATCGATGTCGAGGTGGACGGCGGAGTGGATGAGCACACGGTGGTGGAGGCGGCCCGTTCCGGCGCCAACGTCTTCGTGGCCGGCTCGGCGGTGTTCGGGCGGGCACATCCGCTCGATGCGGTGTCAGGCATCCTGCGCGCCGCAGTGGACGCCGTGACGGGCGCACCGTCCTGACCGGCGGTCCTGCTCCCGGCGGGCGGCGTGACGCCGACTGGATGGGACGCGCCCTCGAGTTGGCCGAGTCGGTCAGGGGGCGCACGGCACCGAACCCGTGGGTGGGGGCGGTCGTAGTCCCGTCCACCGGTCCGG
Source organism: Acidimicrobiales bacterium (assembly GCA_050011635.1). GTDB lineage: Bacteria > Actinomycetota > Acidimicrobiia > Acidimicrobiales > RAAP-2 > Bog-756. Next base: position 23,716 of record JBEKIU010000019.1, on the reverse strand, counting down.
AGGAGTGGTTCGGCGGTGCCACCGCCCCACCCGGCGGGCCCCACGCCGAAGTGGCGGCGCTCAGGGCGGCCGGCCGACGGTCCCGTTCCGGGACGCTCTACGTCACGTTGGAGCCGTGCGCCCATCACGGTCGCACCCCACCTTGCACCGAGGCCATCGTGGCGTCGGGCATCCGACGGGTGGTGGTGGCCGTCGAGGATCCCGACACCCTGGTCTCCGGCCGGGGCATCGCCGGGCTTCGGGCCGCGGGTGTGGAGGTCGAGGTCGGGATCGGGGCGGCGGCGGCCGCCGAGCAGCTGGCCGCGTATGTCAAGCACCGGCGTACGGGCAGGCCCTGGGTGGTTCTGAAGCTGGCCGCCTCCATGGATGGGCGCACGGCCGCCCCGGACGGGACCAGCCGGTGGATCACCGGCCCGGCCGCCCGTGGCGACGTCCACCGGCTGCGGGCACAGTCCGACGCCGTCCTGGTGGGCGCGGGCACGGTCCGGACCGACGATCCGGCGCTGACGGTGCGGCTGCCACCCGAGGACCCGTACTTCCGGTCCGCTGACCAACAGCCGGTGCGGGTGGTGCTCGGCCGGGCCCCGGCCGGGTCGGCGATCCTTCCCGCCCTCGAGATCGGTGGCGATCTCGGATCGGTCCTCGACCGGCTGGGTGACCGCGGGACCGTGCAGCTTCTGGTGGAGGGGGGTCCCACCGTGGCCCACGCCTTCCACCACGCCGGACTGGTGGACCGTTACGTCCTCTATCTGGCTCCTGCCCTGTTCGGAGGGGATGACGCGCGGCCGCTGTTCGCCGGTCCCGGAGCCGGGACGCTCGGAGGCCTGTGGCGGGGCCAGGTGCGCTCGGTGACTAGCCTGGAGGGCGATCTGAAAGTGGAACTGTCCGCCGCTGACAGCTGACACCTTTTGGATCGAAGCCAGAAATTACCTAAGGCCGGCGCCGTGTGGGCCGACATAGAGAACAGCTGGTTCTCGGCTCGAGGCTGCACCGAGGACCAGTCCCCGTAGCGCAGCCGGACGTCGACAAGGCAAGGAGACAAGGGGTCAATGCCCTTCTCATCGGTTGAGGATGCGATCGAGGCGGTCGGTCGCGGGGAGATCGTCGTCGTCGTCGACGACGAGGATCGTGAGAACGAAGGTGACCTGATCATGGCGGCCGACGCGGTGACCCCCGAGAAGATCGCCTTCTTCCTCGCCCACACCTCCGGGCTCATCTGCGTCCCCCTGACCCCGGAACGGGTCGAGCACCTGGACCTGCCCCTGATGGTGACCTCGAACACCGAGGTGCAACGGACGGCGTTCACGGTGAGCGTGGACTACCGCCACGGCACGTCCACGGGCATCTCCGCCTCCGACCGCGCCGCCACCATCAAGGCACTGGCCGACCCGCACATCCGCCCGAGCGACCTCAACCGCCCGGGTCACATCTTTCCCCTGCGCTACCGCCCGGGTGGGGTGCTGAAGCGGGCCGGTCACACCGAGGCGGCGGTCGATCTGGCCCGTGCCGCGGGGATGTCACCGGCCGGTGTGCTGTGCGAGGTGGTGAGCGAGGACAAGACGGGGATGGCCCGCCTGCCCGAGCTGATGGAGTTCGCCGACAAGCACGGCCTCCACCTCATCTCCATCGCCGAGCTGATCCGCTACCGCCGGCAGAAGGACAAGCTGGTCCGCCGGCTCGACGGCGCCCGCATCCCCACCGACTACGGCGAGTTCATGGTGTATGCCTACGAGTCGGTGCTCGACGGGGAGCACCACGTGGCCCTGGTCAAAGGGGAGGTGGACGGTCAACAGAACGTTCTGGTGCGGGTGCACAGCGAGTGCCTGACGGGGGACGTCTTCGGATCGGCCCGCTGTGACTGCGGTCCGCAGCTCCAGGCGGCCATGGCGGCCATCGCCGAGAACGGCAGCGGCGTCATCGTCTATCTGCGCGGCCACGAGGGGCGAGGGATCGGTCTGGCTCACAAGCTCCGGGCCTACAACCTCCAAGAGGAGGGGTTCGACACCGTGGACGCCAATCTCGAGATGGGGTTGCCGGCCGACTCCCGTGAGTACGGGATCGGGGCGCAGATCCTGGTCGACCTCGGGGTGACCACCATGCGGCTGATGACCAACCATCCGACCAAGTACGGCGGGCTCGAAGGGTTCGGCCTCGATATCGTCGAGCGGGTGAATCTCCAACCCACCCCCACCCCGGAGAACATCGAGTACCTGAGGACCAAACGGGAACGGATGGGTCATCTGCTCGAGGGCCTCGATGACGTCCTCTGATCTGACCCTGCTGCCCGCCGATGCCAAACAACGAGCGGCCGCACGAGTGGGGACCGCCCTGGACGGTGGCGACCCCGGTCCGGATCCCGGCCTGCGGGCCGGCCTGGCCTGCGCCGAGTTCAACGGGGCCATCACCGACCGCCTGCTGACCGGTGCGCTCGACGCCTTGGAGGAGTCGGGGTGCGATCTGGCCAGGGCCATCGTGGCCTGGGTACCGGGCGCTTTCGAGCTCCCGGTGGTGGCCCAGCAGCTGGCCCGCTCCGGCGCCGTGGATGCCGTGATCTGTCTCGGGGCCGTGATCAGGGGGGACACCGGTCATTACGAGTTCGTGGCCGGCGAGTGTGCATCGGGCCTGCAGCGGGTGCAACTCGACACCGGCGTTCCCGTCGTCTTCGGGGTCCTGACCACCGACTCCGTCGACCAGGCCCTGGAGCGTTCGGGCCACGGCGAATCCAACAAGGGCCGGGACGCGGCGCTGACCGCGGTGAGCACGGTCAGGGTGCTGGGCTCGGTCGCGGCCGCCACCTCGGGACACCGGGTGGGATTCTCCGTCGGAAAGCGATGATGCTTCGCCTGGTTCTCCCCAAGGGCTCGCTCGAGCGGGCCACGCTGGATCTGTTCGCCGCCGCCGACCTGGGCGTGATCCGATCGTCCGCCGTCGACTACCGGGCCACGATCGACGATCCCAGGATTGCCGAGGTCAGGATCCTGCGACCCCAGGAGATACCGCTCTATGTGGCCGAGGGGACGTTCGACATCGGGATCACCGGGCGCGATTGGGTGGAGGAGCGGGGCAGTGATGTGACCTCCCTCGGCGTCCTCGGCTACTCGAAGGCGAGCCCCAACCCGATCCGGGTCGTCCTGGCCGTGCCGGCCGACTCGCCGGCGTCGTCGGTGTCGGATCTGGCCGGGTCGGGGACCGGCGCCTCCGGCGCCCTCCGGGTGTCGACCGAGTACCCCGAGCTGACCCGGCGGTATCTCCAGAAGCACGCAGTGCCGGCCGAGATCAGCCTCTCCTACGGGGCCACCGAGGCCAAGGTGCCCGACATCGCCGACTGTGTGGTCGAGATCACCGAGACGGGGGGCGCCCTGCGCGCCGCCGGGCTCAAGATCGTCGAGACCCTCCTGGTCTCCCACACGGAGCTGATCGCCAATCCGGCGGCGGCCGGGGACCCGGGCAAGCGGCACGCCATGGGCCAGCTGTTCACGCTGCTCGAGGGAGCCCTGGAAGCGCGCGGCAAGGTCCTCGTCAAGCTCAACGTGGCCACCGAGCAGCTGCCCGGTGTGATCGAGGTGCTCCCGTCCCTGCGGTCGCCGACCGTGTCCGAGCTGTTCGGCGGCGGCGGATTCGCGGTGGAGGCGGTAGTGCCGAAATCGGAGATCAACGTCCTCATCCCGGCATTGAAGGATCGTGGCGCCACTGACATCATCGAGCTGCCGCTGTCGAAGATCGTCCATTGAGCGGATCCAGCCCGCAGGGGCAGCGCCGTTGACACCGGTCGGCTGGGCCGGACCGGTCGATCCACCGCCGGTGGGTCATGCCCCCCTGGTCGGAGACGTGATCGAGTTCGACGAGCCGCGGGGTCTGGGTGTCGTCGAGTACGGACCCGGGCGGAGGCTCGAGTTCCACTGCACGGCCATCACCGACGGCTCCCGGCAGATCGCGGTGGGCACCGTGGTGGCCTTCATCGTGTCCGCCGGCCGACTGGGCCGGCTCGAGGCCCGATCGGTCAGGCCACTGCCCGGGGTGGTGCCACCCGGGTCGACCCTCGAGCCGCCACGGACCGGACTCGAGGTGCGCCTCCCTCCGGCCCCGACGGGGGCAGCGGTACCGCAGGTAACGCCGACGGAGCCGGCCGCTCAGGCAGAGGCTCCGTCGTCCCCGAGCGGTGCGGGACCGGTTCCGTCGTCCCCGACTGCCCCACCTCCTGACGGCTCGGCCGACCGGGGTTCCCCGCGACCCGACTTCCGGTCGCCGCTGTCCAGGCCGTCGACCGGCCCGCCTCCCACCTGGCGTACCCCGGTCACGCCGTCTCCACCCCCGTCGGAGCGCGACTGATCATCGGGTGGCCCGTCGCTCCCGGCGTCGAGCGCGGGCACGCTCTGCGGACCGTCGGTGGCGATGTCCTCATAGGGATTGCCGAGGATGTTGCGGGCCATGTCGATGACCACCGCGCTGTCGGCGTCCTCCTCGGTGACCACCCCGAGGAGTGGCGCAGCCAGGAGCCCGGCGACGATCCCGGTTTCGGCCATGGACTCGGCCTGGACGACGCTCCACTCCCACAGGCGCTTGACCATGTCGGGGCTCGAGGCCCGGCGGGCGGGGTACTTGAGCCAGCAGTTGACGACGGCCTGGGCCAGCCCGGTGGCGGCCGGAAAGAGCCAGATCAGCCGGTAGTTGCCGGTGGCGTCGATCACGACCGCGGCGACATAGGCGAGGACCACGCTGCACAGGTTGAAGGGGGCCAGCAGGACGCCGATCCGCTCGCCGAGGCCACCGGCGCGGGGGAGGAGCTGGAGCAACAGCGGGGCCATCACGATGATGTAGGCACCGACCAGCGGCGCACCGATGTAACTGAGGACCACCGCCTGCCACAGATGGGTGTCGAAGTACTGCACCCCGGCCAGCACGGCACCGACCAGCGGCGCTCCCACGGCCAGCTGCATGGGGGAGATCCAGCGGCTGAGCGGGATCCCGAGGGCGATGCCGATGAAGAACACCGGGAGCCCGGTGGCCAGCCCGGCGATGGTCTGGGCGCTGGCTCCGGCGTGCAGGATCCTCTGGAAGAAGAGGATGGCCACATAGGCGGTCGACCCGACCCCCGACCAGAAGAGCAACGAGCCGCCGATCAACACCTTTGCATTGGGGCCCGACAGGATGTCCCGGAGCTCGTCGCGGGTGGGGCGGGCCCGCTGCTTGCGGTCGACCGAGGCACCGTAGGTGGCGGTCGGTGCCTCGCGGACCAGGACGAAGACAGCGACGCCCACCGCGACCAGGATCACCGCGGCCACCCGGAAGGGAAGGTTCCACGTCGACGGCTGGTTCTGGTTCCAGCTGGCGATGACGGTGCCCTTGATGGCGAGGCTGGCCACGGTGCCGAGGACCGTGGTCAACAGCAGCGCCTTGATCCACCGGCTGCGACCGAACACCTCGGGCACCACAGCCACGTTGGTCAGGGTGAAGATGGCCGATGCCTGCCCGGCGATCAGGATCATCAGGACGAGGAGCCAGTACCCGCTGACCACGGTGAAGAGCCACGTGGCCACGCCCATCACGATGAGACTTCCGGCCATGTACGGGGTCCGCCGGCCCACCCGGCTCTGGGTCCGGTCGCTCAGCCGTCCCGCCACCGGATAGGTGAGCCAACTGACCAGGCGGTCGGCGGTCAGGGCGAAGGTGACGGCCAGGGCGCCCGACGCCCGCTGCTGCACGAACAGGGTGATCAGCACTCCGGAGACGGCGAGGTTGGCCCTGGGCCCGACCAGCCCGATGGAGAGCCCGACGAAGCTGCGGACCCGGGCGCTGTCGATGCTGCCGAGCGGCCCCCGCGACACCGGAGCTCCGTCCCGACCGGCCGAGTTCGCTTCGGCCGATCCACCGGTGGAATCCGGCGTATCGGCCGGGGGGTCCGGACTGCCGCCGATACCCCCGCTCACCCGGGGATGTCGTTCTCAGTCTCAGCGTCCGCCGGCGCCGACCGGGCCTCACCGGTCGACTCCCCGTTGGCCCCTGCCGCCGAGGCGACCTCGGCCCCGGCACGCTGGGCCCCGTCGATCTGCACGTACGCCAACCTGAGTTGGCTGAGACCGTCCTTCAGCTGCTGTTCGGCATCACCCAGCCGGCCCTCGAGGCCGCTGAGGAGGCACCCCAGGGCGTCGATGGCCAGGCGTGCCTGGCTGAGCATGGCCGGCTGCTGGGACAGATAGACCGCAGCCAGCTCGAAGAGCCCGTAGCAGTGGTTGGCCACCACCACCTCCACCGGCGAGTTGGCCAGCTCGGCGCGCATCGCCGCCATCTGCTGGGCCAGCTCCTCCTCGTCCATCCCCGGGGGGGTGTCCGGCCGGTCCGAATGGTCTCCCGGCGGCCCGCCGCCACCCGCCGGAGGCCCGCCGCCATCAGCTGCCGCCGGCCGTGCCACCGGCCGTTCGCCATCGGGTGTCCAAAGTGAGCTCACGACTGGTAGCCTAAAGCACTGATAGACGAGGAAGCGGAGTCCCGAGTTGGGGGCTCCCACCCGGCCACGGTGCCTCGTGCACGTGTGCGCCGGGTCAACGCCACCGGCGGCCGACGTGAGTCGGTGTGGTCGGTTGTGGCTCCGCTCCTTGCATGGAGGGCACGGGAGGTCCGTAGCCCGAAGACAGAGGAGTGAAGTCGAATAGCAGCCACCGTCACCACCAATGAGACTCGCATCAACGATCGTATCCGCGCCCGCGAAGTACGCCTGGTCGACCCCGACGGGGAGCAGCTGGGGATCAAGCTGTTGCCAGAGGCTCTGGCCATCGCCCGCCAACTCGACCTGGACCTGGTGGAGGTGGCCCCTGGGGCCAATCCGCCGGTCTGCCGCATCATGGACTACGGGAAGTTCAAGTTCGATGCGGCCCAACGGGCCAAGGAATCGAGACGCAAGGCGGTCCATGTAGGGATCAAGGAGATGAAGTACCGGCCGAAGATCGGGCCGGGTGACTTCGATACCAAGACGCGACAGGTGGCCAAGTTCCTCGAGGAGGGTCACAAGGTAAAGATCACCATCATGTTCAGGGGCCGCGAGGTCTTCCATCCCGAGCTCGGGAAGAAGATCCTCGACCGGATCGCCGAGCAGATGGACGGAATGGGCAAGGCCGAAGCGGTGCCCCGGCTCGACGGCCGCAACATGGTCATGGTGCTGGCACCGGACAAGCGGGCCAAGCAGTCGGCGGCGTCCAAGGGTCCCGGTCATGCCGGAAACGGCGCGGCCCCGGGTACGAGGTCGACAGCGGCGGCCGGGGTGCCGGCCGTGGCCGCAGCGACGCCGACCACCGAGGACGTGGGCACAGCGGCGCCGGTCACCGGTGACGTGGCCGGAGAGACGCCGGAGGATCATCCCCCGGCCGCAGAGTCGAACACAGGAGAGGGAGAACACGATGCCGAAGATGAAAACTGACAGCGGGGCCCGGAAGCGGATCAAGGTGACCGGGACGGGCCGGCTTCGTCGTCGCAAGGCCTTCCGTTCCCACCTGTTGGAGGGTAAGTCGAGTGTCCGCAAGCGGCGCCTCGGTCGTGAGACCGATTTCGCCCCTGGCGACGTCCGCCAGGTCAAGCGCATGCTCGGCCGGTAACACCGGCGAGGTCCCGCCCTCGGGTGGGCTCAGTACCCGGTGGTCGTGGTCGAACCGTGCCCGTTCCTCCGTCGCGGTCAGTGACCAGACCACCGCAGCTCCGTCCGAACCCGCACCATGTGGGTGCACCGTCACACCGACCGCCCGGCAGCCGTCCGGCGTTCAGATGTCAGTTGTCCGATCAGGCCCACTCACGAATCAGGCCCACTCACGAAAAGGAGACACCCATGGCCCGTGTCAAGCGCGCTGTACATGCCAAGAAGCACCATCGCGCCGTTCTCGAGCAGGCGCAGGGTTACTACGGCAACAAGAGCCGTTCGTTCCGCGCTGCCAACGAGCAGGTCATGCATTCGATGCAGTACGCCTACCGGGACCGTCGTGCCCGCAAGGGAGATTTCCGTCAGCTGTGGATCCAGCGGATCAACGCCGCCGCCCGTCTCAACGGGACCAGTTACAGCCGCTTCATCGCCGGGCTGCACCGAGCCGACGTCGAAGTGGACAGAAAGGTGCTCGCCGACCTCGCCGTGACCGAGCCGGAGGCCTTCGCCTCCTTGGTCCGGGTCGCCACCGACGCCCTGGCCAGTGCCCCGGCGAGCGCAGAGGCCGGTTCCTGAGCCAGACCGGTCTCGCCTTCACCCATCATCGGGTCCGCCGGGTCAGGCAGCTCCTGCGCAAGCGGAGCTTGCGCGACGCGGAGCACGCGCTGGTGGTGGAAGGTGCCGAGCTGTTGTCGATGGCGCTGGAGGCCGGGGCCCCGATCGAATCGGTCTACGTGGCGCCCGAGGGGCGGGCCAACGCCTCGGTGGCCGAGGTCGTGGAACGGGCCTACGTCACCGGCGCCCGCATCTTCGATCTCGCCCCCGGGGTGATCGATCGGATTTCGGACACCGTCGCGCCACAGCCGGTCGTGGCCGTGGTGGGTTTCGTCCCCACCGGCCTGCTCGAGCTCCGGGACGCATCCATGGTCGTCGTGTGCGTCGACGTGCGCGATCCGGGCAATGCAGGCACCATGATCCGGACGGCCGACGCCGCCGGCGTGGACGCAGTGGTCTGCTGCAACGGAACGGTTGACCCCACCAATCCGAAGACGGTACGGGCATCGGCGGGTTCGATCTTCCACACGCCGGTGGTGGTCGGAGGAGACCCGCTGACGGTCATCGGCACGCTCCGCGGCTGGGGAATGACGACGGTGGGCACCGAGGTCCGGGGGGGCGTCGACTACTCCACCTTCGACTGGTGCCGGCGGGTGGCCGTGATCTTCGGCAACGAGGCCTCGGGGCTCAGCGCGTCGGTGACCGAGCTCCTCGATGCGGGCGTCTCCATCCCGATGGTCGGCCGGGCCGAGTCGCTCAACGTGAGCGTCTCCACCGCCGTCGTGTGCTTCGAGGCCCTGCGCCAGCGCCGCGCCCGCAGCGGCGACCCGTCCTTCCCGGACGGCGGTGCGCGGCGTCCTACGATGCCGGGCATGGTTGGGTCATCGGACAGCCCGGGGGAACGGGCGGGCAGAGGAACCGGGGACGGCGCACCATGACCGATCCCCTCGATGTCGACGGATTGGTCGAGCAGGCCCGGGCCGCCATTGCCGGGGCCGATTCCACCGAGTCCATCCGCCAGGTGTCGGCCTCGGTGGCGGGCAAGAAATCGCCGCTGGCCCAGGCATCCCGCGGCCTGGGCACCCTCGACGCCGAAGCCCGACGGGAGCAGGGAAAGCGACTGCACGAGGCCCGATCGACCATCGCGGCCCTGCTCGAGCAGCGGCGGAGCGACATCGCCGCCGAGGAGCTCTCGCGGGAGATGGCCGAGAGCCGGATCGATCTGACCGAGTTCGTCGCCGGATCGCACACGTCGCCTCCGCTCCGCGGTCACCTCCATCTGGTGTCACTGACCCGCGACGAGCTCGAGGACGTGTTCATCGGCATGGGGTTCGAGGTGGCCGAGGGACCGGAGATCGAGACCGACTGGTTCAATTTCGGGGCTCTCAACATTCCCCCCGCCCACCCGGCACGGAGCATGTGGGACACCTTCTACCTCAACCTCGGACCGCCGGAGTCGACGCTGCTGCGAACGCACACCTCGCCGGTGCAGATCCATCTCATGGAGGATGCGGTGGCCAACGGCAGCCTGCCCCTGCACGCGGTGATGCCGGGACGCTGCTACCGGCGGGACACCCCCGACGCCCGCCACCTCCCGGTGTTCCACCAGATCGAGGGCCTGGTGGTGGACAGGGGGATCACGTTCGCCGACCTGGCGGGCACGATCGAGGTCTTCACGACCGCGTACTTCGGCCCCGACATCCATTCGCGCCTGCGCCCGGCCTACTTCCCCTTCACCGAACCCTCGGCGGAGTACGAGGTCACCTGCACCATCTGCCGCGGAGAAGGGTGCCGGACGTGCTCGCAGACCGGTTGGATCGAGCTCGGTGGCTGCGGCATGGTGGACCCGGCCGTCTTCGGCGCAGTGGGCATCGACCCCGAGGAGTGGACCGGGTTCGCCTTCGGCTTCGGCATCGACCGGTGTGCGCAGATGCGCCACCAGATCGCCGACATGCGCGCCCTCACCGAAAACGATATCCGCTTCCTGCGTCAATTCTGATGCGCGAGCTCTGAAGGGAAGGCCGTGCGCGTACCGCTTTCGTGGCTTCGAGACTTCGCCCCGTTCGACGGGGACCCGGCCGTCCTGGCCGAGACCCTCGACGACCTCGGGCTGGTGGTCGAGGAGACCGAGATGGTCAATCAGGATCTCGGCGACGTGGTGGTCGTCCGGGTCGACCGGATCGATCCCATCGCCGGGGCGGACAGGATCCGGATGGTCGTGGTCGACGACGGTTCCGGGCCGGTCGAGGTGGTGTGTGGGGCATGGAACTTCGAGGTGGGCGACCTGGTCCCGCTGGCACCGGTCGGTGCGGTGCTCCCGGGCGGGTTCGAGATCGGCCGCCGGAAGATGAAGGGTGTCGCCTCGAACGGCATGCTGTGCTCGGGCCGGGAGCTCAAACTGTCCGACGACCACGAGGGGATCCTGCGGCTCAACGACGTCGAGGGTGCCGAGGTCGGCCGCCCGCTCACCGAGGCACTCGGGATCGAGCCCGATGTGATCTTCGACATCGCCGTGGAGGCCAACCGCCCCGACGCCTGGAGCATCGCCGGGGTGGCCAGGGACCTGGCCGCCCGGCTGAAGCTGCCGTTCGCCATTCCCGACACCGCGGAGCTGGCCCCGGTCGCCGCCCACGGCACCGGCGATGTGGGGGAGCAATCGATCGGCGACGGCGGGGGGGAAGGCGTGCCCGTCGACACGCTGGCCACCGTCCGGGTCGACGATCTCGATCTCTGCCCCCGGTTCACCGGCCGGGTGCTCACCGGAGTCCGCTCCGCCCCGTCGCCGCAGTGGCTGTCCCGACGGCTGACACTGGCCGGGATGAGGCCCATCAACAACATCGTCGACGCATCCAACTACGTCATGCTCGAGCTCGGTCAACCCACCCACCCCTACGATCTCGACCGGCTGACCGGCGGTGGTTTGATCGTCCGGCGGGCCCGGCCCGGCGAGAAGGTGGTGACCCTGGACGGGATCGAGCGCTCGGTGGGAGTGGCCGGTCCCGGTCTGGGAGACACCGGTCAGGACTGCCTCATCTGCGATGCGGAGGGGTCACCGGTCGGTATCGGCGGGGTGATGGGCGGTGCCTCTTCGGAGATCGGCGAGCACACGTCGCGGGTGCTTCTCGAGGCTGCCTACTTCGATCCGATGTCCATCGCCCGGACGTCGAAGCGATTAGGGCTGAGGACGGAGGCGTCCGCCCGCTTCGAGCGGGGCTGCGACCCGGCCGGGATCGACCGCGCCGCAAAGCGGTTCTGCGAGCTGTTGGCCCTGACCGCCGGCGGTGCCATGTCGGTGGCCAGCGGGGTGATCGACATCAGGGGACAGGTACCCGAGCCGGTGCAGCTCGACGTCCGGCCGACGAGGATCAACGCACTGCTGGGCAGTGATCTCACCGCCGATGCCATCGTCGGCCTCCTCGCCCCGCTCGGCATCCAGGCCGTGCCCGGCCGCGGGGACGAGGAATCCCTCCATGTCACCGTGCCCACCTTCCGGCCCGACATCCGGCCGGCTCCCGCGGGCGAGGCTGACATCGCCGAGGAGGTGGCCCGGACCTACGGGTACTCGCGGATCATCCGGCGGACGCCGTCGTGGCCGCAGCCGGGCCGGCTCACCACCGTTCAACGCGATCGGAGGTTGCTGAAGGACGTGTTGTGCGGGCTCGGCGCCCTCGAGGTGTGGACGACGGCATTCCTGAGCGAATCCGACCAGATGAGCTCGGGCTTCGACCCCCCCTACGTCGAGGTGACGAACCCCCTGGTGGAGGCCGAGCGGTTCCTGCGTTCGTCGATGGTGCCAGGGCTCATCCGGACCGTCGTCTACAACACCGACCGTCGTCAGGGCGAGGTGCGGCTGTTCGAGGTGGGAAGCGTGTTCCGCATCGCCGACGGTGCGGTGTCCGAACCGGGCGACGGCCTGGCCGCCGAGACCTCCGAGCGACTGAGCGCGATCTTCGCCGCCGAAGGTGACGACGCGTGGACAGCAGTGGCTGCGTGGCAGGCCATCGCCGACGCGCTCAGAGTCGACGACTGGATGCTGGGTGAGCAGTCGAACCTCGGCCCGGTGGGCCGGTCGCTCCATACCCACCGCTCGGCCTCCGTGATGAGCGTCGTCTCCGCCCCGGTGGACGGGAGCTCCGAGGAGCACACCTTCGAGCTCGGAGCCGTCGGGGAGCTCGACCCCGCCGTCGTGAGCCGGTTCGGCCTCCTCAACCCCGATGGGCGCCCCCGGCGGGTGGGATGGATCGATCTCGACATCGGGATCCTCCTCGATCGCGGCCGGGTGCCCCGGCGATCGGAGGAGGCCGTGCCGGTCACGCGCTTCCCCTCCTCGGACATCGACCTGGCCTTCGTGGTCGAGGAATCGGTACCCGCCGGGTCGGTCGGACGGACGCTGCGCCGGGCGGGCGGGGAGCTGCTGGAGTCGGTCGGGCTCTTCGACGTCTACCGGGGGCCGTCGGTGGACGAGGGCTCGCGGGGCTTGGCCTTCAGGCTGCGGTTCAGTGCCTTGGATCACACGCTGACCGACGACGAGATGGGCCGGCTCCGCTCGGCGTGCATCGAGGCGGTGGAGACCGTCCATCGGGCCCGGCTCCGCTGAGCCCCGGACGCCGCGGTGGGTCGGTACCGGCGCCGCTAGACGTCCCAGGGGGCGTCGAGGGATTCCAAGGTGGCCAGCGAACGAGGGCCCAACCACGGGACGAGACGACGACGGTCCTCCGGAGAGAAGCAGTCGAAGAAGGCCAGACCGATCAGATCGGCGGCCTCGTCGGCGTCCTCGGCCCCGTCGAGGTGGGCCTCGATGATGTCGAGGGCCCGCTCCAGCACGGGCCGTCCGGTTTCGAGGAGGACCAGCCGGTCGGCCACGAAATCGGCCAATTCGGCGAAGACGGCCGGCTCACCCGGATCGTCGTCGCAGCTCTCGACCAGAGCCAGGTAGGCGGGCACGAACTCGGGGAGGTGGCCGGTGATGGCATCGAGCAGGGCCTGCCCGGCCTGGTGGTCGAAGGGCCCGGTCCCCCGGGCAGAGATGACGTCTGGTTCCGGCGGCAGGATGGCTTCTGGTTCCGGCGGCAAGGGCACTCCCCGGGGTCGAACAGCGGGAGGCCGTCCGAGCCGGCTGTCTCCCTGAGATCGGCGAGCAGGGATAGAGCGACAGAGGCCGCAGGTGAACGTACCGGGCCTCCCAGAGGGAGTCAAGGTCTTTCCTGACGGCCTGTTCTGACGTCAGAGTTGCATAAGCATGCGGAAGTATGAATATACTTGCAGACCAGGGGAGCCGGTCACGACGGACCCGGACGGACAACCAGGAGTACACGGAGTAGGCACGATGAGCGGGACGGCATGAAGGTCGGAGTGGTCGGAGCGTCGGGCTATGCCGGGGTGGAGCTGCTCCGTCTCTGCGCGGGGCACCCCGACCTCGAGGTGGCGGTGGCCACCGCGGGTGAGCACCGTGGTGCGCGGGTGGCTGCTCACACGCCTTCGCTGGCCGCGTCGTACCCGGACCTTTCCTACTCGGCCACCGAGGTGTCCGAACTGGACGGGCTGGACGTGGTCTTCCTCGCCCTTCCCCACGGCCGGTCCCAGCAGCTGGTCCCCGAGCTGACCTCTGCCGTGGGGGTCATCGTCGACCTGGCCGCCGACTTCCGACTGCACCAGCCGTCGCTGTACCCGACCTGGTACGGGGAGGTCCACGCAGCACCTGACCTTCTGGGCTCGTTCGTCTACGGCCTACCCGAGCTCCACCGCGACGAGTTGGCGGACGCCCGTCTGATCGCCGCCCCCGGCTGTTATCCGACCGCGGCCATCCTGGCTCTCTGGCCGCTGATCCGGACGGGGTTGGTGGACGTCTCCAGTGCGTCCGGGTCGACCGGTCCGAGCGGCAGTCCGCTGCCACTCATCGTCGATGCCGCCAGCGGCGTCTCCGGGGCGGGGAGGGCGGCATCGGAGCACCTCCACTTCGGCGCGGTGGACGAGGACTTCGTCGCCTACGGCCTGCTCGACCACAGGCACACCGCCGAGATGGAGCAGAGCCTCGGCACGTCCGTGCTGTTCACACCCCATCTGGCCCCCATGGTCCGGGGGATCCTGGCCACCTGTTACGGCCGGACCGGATCGAGGGGCGGCGGAGCTCCCGACGTCACGACCGCCGACGCCATGGAGATCCTCCACGAGGCATACGACGACGAGCGCTTCATCGTGGTCACCGACGAACCCCCGTCGACCAAGGCGACCAGCGGGTCCAACTGCGCGCACGTCACCGTCCGGGTCGACCAGCGCACGGGCTGGGTGCTGGCCATGGCCGCCATCGACAACCTGATCAAGGGGGCATCGGGCCAAGCGGTCCAGTGCGCCAACCTGGCACTGGGCCTGCCCGAGGGGACGGGGCTGCCCACGGCCGGGGTCTACCCGTGAGCATCACCGCCCCCGAGGGGTTCACCGCCGCGGGAATGGCCGCCGGCATCAAGGCCTCCGGGGCACTCGACCTGGCCCTGGTGGCCACGGCGGACGGTGAGCCCGTGCCCACCGCCGCCACCTTCACCTCCAACCTGGCCGCCGCCGCGCCCGTCCAGGTCAGCCGCGACCACCTGCGGGCGACCGGCGGTCGGGCGGCGGGCATCGTCGTCAGCAGTGGGAACGCCAACGCGGCGACCGGTGCGCGGGGGAGGGCCGACGCACTGCGCATGTGTGCGCTGACGGCGACCGGCATCGGTGTTCGGACCGATCAGGTACTGGTCTGCTCGACCGGTCTCATCGGCATCCCGTTGCCCATGGGGCCCGTGGAGGACGGGATCCCGGCGCTGGTGGCGGCCCGGTCAGGTTCGGCCCGATCGGCGGAGGAGGCCGCCACGGGTATCCTCACCACCGATTCCGGGCGCAAGGAGGTGCTCATCGAGCACCGGACGTTCTCGGTCGCAGGCATGGCCAAGGGTGCGGGGATGCTGGCTCCGGACATGGCCACCATGTTGGCCTTCCTCACCACCGATGCCGCGGTCGAGCCCGGTCCTCTGGGCGAGCTGCTGCGCATCGCCGTGCGTGAATCGTTCAACTCGATGACGGTCGACGGCTGCACCTCGACCAACGACACGGTGATCCTGATGGCATCGGGCCGGGCCGGCCTGGCCGACCCCAATGTCCTGGTCGACGTGGTCACCGAGGCCTGCTCCACCCTGGCCGGCCAGATGCTGGCCGACGCCGAGGGCGCGTCGAAGATCTTCCAGGTCCGGGTGACCGGGGCCCGGTCGGACGGGGAGGCGCACCGGGCGGCGCGGAAGGTGGCCGATTCGCTGCTGGTGAAGTGCTCGCTCAACGGTGGAGACCCGTACTGGGGCCGGGTGGCCAGCGACCTCGGGTCGGCCGGTATCGACTTCGACATGGACCGCCTGGACATCGCCTACGGCGGGGTCACCGTCTGCCATGACGGGACGGCGGCCGATCACGACCGGGCAGCCGTGGCCGCGCACCTGTCGGGGGCGATGGTCGACATCCACTGCCGGCTGGGCCTGGCCGACGGCGACGGCGTGGTCATGGGGGTCGATCTCGGCCCCGGCTACATCGACGAGAACCGGACGACCTCGTGACCGGCCCGTCGGTTCCCGCTCCCGCCGGGGATGCCATCGGTTCGCGGCTGGCCCCGGGCGACAAAGCCTCGGTGCTGGTGGAGTCGCTTCCCTACATCCGCCGCTTCTGGGGCAAGGTGGTCGTGGTGAAGTACGGCGGCAACGTGCTGAGCGCCAAGCCCGGCGAGGACGAGGTCGACGAGGCATCCGCCCTGGCCTCGTTCGCCGAGGACATCGTGCTGATGCGGTCGGTGGGCATGCTCCCGGTGGTCGTCCACGGGGGCGGACCCCAGATCGGCGCCCTCATGGAGCGGGTGGGCAAGGAGGTCGAGTTCCTCGACGGCTTCCGGGTCACCGACGCCGATACCATCGACCTGGTCCGGATGGTGTTGGTCGGCAAGGTCAACCGCGACATCGTGAGCTCCATCAACGTCCATGGCGCGCTGGCCGTCGGGCTCTCGGGTGAGGACGCCAACTTGATCACGGCCACCGCCCGGTCCGAGGCCCTCGGATACGTGGGCGATGTGGTCCATGTCGACCCGGTCATCGTCCACCAGTTGCTGGCCCAGGGGCTGATACCGGTGGTGGCCACGATCGGGACCGACCAGTCGGGCCAGGCCTTCAACATCAACGCCGACACCGCCGCGGGCGCGCTGGCCAGCGCGCTCGAAGCCGAGAAGCTGGTGTTCCTGACCGACGTCTCCGGACTGCGGTCGGTGCCCGAGGACCCCGCCACGTTGATCCATCAGGCCACGGTCGAAGATCTCGAGCAGCTGGTGACGTCGGGCGCGGCCACGGGAGGGATGATCCCCAAGGTCGAGGCGTGCGCCCGGGCCGTCAGGGCCGGTGTCGGCCATGCCCACATCCTCGACGGGCGCACGCCCCACGCCCTCTTGCTCGAGGTCTTCACCGACGAAGGCGTCGGAACCATGGTGGGGGTTGCCCGATGACCCGACCCGGACCTGTCACCGCCAGCCCCGGGGCCGCCACCGCCGACAGTGGTGCGGACCGGTCGGCGCTCATGCACAACTATGCGGAGCCGGCGGTGACGTTCGCTCGCGGCGAGGGCTCCATGCTCTATGACACCGCAGGAAAGCCGTACCTCGATTTCCTGTCCGGGTTGGCCGTGACCTCGCTGGGCCATGCCCACCCCGTGGTCGCCGAAGCCGTCGCCGAGCAGGCCCGCACCCTCTCCCACGTGTCCAACCTGTTCGGGAACACGGTCGGCCCCGAGGTGGCCGTCACCCTCGACCGCCTCATCGGTGGCGGCACGGAGCGTGCCGGCGGCCAGGTGTTCTTCGGGAACTCGGGCGCGGAAGCCAACGAGTGCGCGCTCAAGCTGGCCCGCCGGTGGGCCGGCCCGGGTCGGTTCGCGGTGGTGAGCACCTGGGACGCGTTCCACGGGCGCACGCTGGCCACCCTGTCGGCCACCGGCCAGCCCGAGAAGCAGCGGGCCTTCGAGCCGATGCCCGAAGGTTTCGATCACGTACAGTTCGACGACCTCGACGCCATGGATGCCGCCTGTGACCCGGCCCGGGTGGCGGCTGTCCTGGTCGAGCCCGTCCTCGGCGAGGCCGGGGTGGTGGTGCCCTCGTCGGACTATCTGGTCGGTCTCCGCCAACTGTGCACCGACCGCGACATCCTGTTGATGGTGGACGAGGTCCAGACCGGCCTCGGCCGGACCGGGCGCTGGTTCGGTTTCCAGCACCTCGGCGTGGAACCCGACATCGTGACCATGGCGAAGGCCCTGGGCAACGGCATGCCGGTGGGCGCCTGCTGGGCTCGGGCCGAGGTGGCCGCGGCCTTCGTGCCCGGCGACCATGGCAGCACATTCGGGGGACAGCCGCTGGCCATGTCGGCGGCCAGGGCCACCCTGGCCGTGATGGAGTCCGAGGACGTCCCGGCCCGGGCCCGAGCCGCCGGGTCCAGGTTGCGCACCGGGATGGAGAGCCTCCCCGGTGTGGTCGCCGTGCGGGGTGAGGGCCTCCTGCTCGCCGCAGTCCTCGCCGGGCCTTTCGCCGCCGCCGCCTGCCGCCAGGCGCTCGAGGAGGGCCTCATCGTCAACGCACCCAAGGCCGACGTCCTGCGGCTGGCCCCCTCCCTCTTGGTCTCGGACGAGGAGATCGACCGTGCGCTGGTCACCCTGGATCGTGTCCTGGCCCGATCGGCCGACACGGCACCGGAGGGCGGTAACGGTGACCACTGAGGCCACCGCCCCCCCGCGGGGGATCCGGCCCGCCCGCCACGTGCTGGAGGTCGACGACCTCGGGGTCGACGGCCTGGTTGCGGTGCTGGACCTGGCCCGGCGGGATCCGGGCGATCTCTCCCGTGTCCTGGAAGGCGAGGGGGTGGCGCTCCTGTTCGAGAAGCCCTCCAACCGGACCCGCAACAGCTCGGAGATGGCCACGGTTGCCCTCGGTGGGCATCCGGTCTACATCCAGGGCCACGAGGTCGGACTCGGCGTCCGCGAGCCGGTGGCCGACGTGGCCCGCACGCTGGCCTGTTACCACGCGGTGATCTGTGCGCGTGTGGTCGACCACGGTTGTCTGGTGGCCATGGCGGCGGCGCTGGACGATGCCGGCGTGGCCGTGCCGGTGGTCAACCTGTTGTCCGATCTGGCCCATCCCTGCCAGGCCGTGGCCGACCTGCTCACGCTGGGAGACGTGTTCGGTACCGGCTCGCTCCACGGGCTCACCGTGGCCTACATCGGTGACGCCAACAACGTCTGGAGATCGTTGGCCATCGCCGCGTCGATGAGCGGGATCTCCACCCGGATCGCCTCGCCGACCGGGCACGGCCCGACACCGGCGGAGGTGGAGCTGGTCAGGTCCTTCGGCGGCGAGCTCATGGTGACGTCCGAACCGGCAGCGGCGGTCGACGGCGTGGATGCCATCTACACCGATGTGTGGACGTCGATGGGCCAGGAGAAGGAGCGCGACACCCGGCTGGCCGCCTTCGCCGGGTTCACCGTGGACGAGAAATTGGTGTCCAAAGCCGCCGACCATGCCGTCGTGCTCCACTGCCTTCCAGCCCACCGGGGCGAGGAGATCAGCGCCGAGGTCGTGGACGGGCCGCAAAGCGTGGTGTGGAGGCAGGCCCGAAATCGGATGCACGCCATGCGCGGGGTGCTGGCGTGGGGGAGAGGGCTCGGCCCGGGGCCGGCGGTGGCATCGCCATGACCAAGCACCAGCGCCAGCACCGCATCACCAAGTTGCTGGAGACCAAGGCCGTGGGCAGCCAGGCCCATCTTGTCGAGCTCCTCGGCGCCGAGGGGATCGAAGCCACCCAGACGACCGTGTCGCGCGACCTCGAGGAACTGGGTGCCCTGAAGGTCCGCCTTCCCGGCGGGGAAACGGCCTATGCCCTGCCCGAGTTGCCCTCGCACCAGGTGGCGCCCGAGGACCACCTCCGTCGGGTCCTCGGGGAGTGGGTGGTTGAGGCGGACTACTCCGGCAACGTGGTGGTGCTGCGCACACCGCCGGGTTCGGCCCATGTCGTCGGCTCGGCCCTCGATCGGAGCGGCTTCCCCGGAGTGATCGGAACGGTTGCCGGGGACGACACCGTCCTGGTGGTGGCCTCGGAGGCGTCGGGGGGCGCAGCGGTGGCCGAGCGGTTGGCCACGGTGGCCGGGCTCGACCCGACTTCCACATCGTCAAACAACACGTCGAGCGTGGCGCCGCGCCAGCCGCAGGCTCCACGAGCAAGGGATAGATCATGACGAAGCGAGTGGTACTTGCCTACAGCGGTGGACTGGACACCTCGGTCGCCGTCCGGTGGCTGATCGAGAACAAGGACGTCGATGTGATCGCCGTCGCCGTCGACGTCGGCCAGGCTTCCGAGTCCGGTGGAGAGGACTGGGAGGCCATCAGGAGCCGGGCCCTGGCCGCGGGGGCGGTCGAGGCCGAGGTGATCGACGCCCGGGTCGAGATGGCCGAGGAGTTCTGCGTCCCCGCGCTCATGGCCAACGCCAAATACGAGGGCAAGTACCCCCTCGTCTCGGCACTGTCCCGTCCGGTGATCGTCAAGCATCTGGTGGCCGAGGCCCGCAAGCACGGCGCCGGTGCCGTCGCCCACGGGTGCACCGGGAAGGGGAACGACCAGGTCCGCTTCGAGGTGGGGACCCGTGCCCTGGCCCCTGATCTCGAGGTCATCGCGCCGGCCAGACTGTGGGGGCTCTCCCGCGAGGACTGCGTCGAGTACGCGGCCAAGTGGGACATCCCGCTGTCGGTGACCAAGGAGAAGCCGTACTCGATCGACGAGAACCTCTGGGGCAAGGCCATCGAGTGCGGGGTGATCGAGGATCCCTGGAACAAGCCGCCCGAGGACGTGTACACGATGACCAGGCCCACGGCGACCGAGCCCACCGAGATGGTCATCGGCTTCGAAGCCGGCGTGCCCGTGTCGATCGACGGGGTATCCCTGGATCCCGAGCCGTTGATCGCCGAGGTCAACCGGATCGCCGGCTCCTACGGGTTCGGTCGCCTGGACATGGTGGAGAACAGACGAGTGGGAATCAAGAGCCGGGAGACCTACGAGTGCCCCGGTGCCCTGGCGCTCCTCATGGCCCACGCCGATCTCGAAGACCTCACCCTCGAGCGCGATCTGCATCATGAGAAGGCCAGGCTCGAGCCGCGGTGGTCGGAGCTCGTCTATGACGGCCTGTGGTTCTCGCCGCTCAAGAAGGCCCTCGACGGCTTCATCGTCGAGTCTCAGCGCCATGTCACCGGTGAGGTCCGCCTGGCCCTCGACACCGGTCGCTGCTGGGTGGAAGGAAGGCGGAGCCCGGTGAGCCTCTACGACTACGGCCTGGCCACCTACGACGCCACCGACACCTTCCGTCATACGGATGCAGAGGGCTTTGTCAGATTGTGGGGACTGGGCGTCGCCACCTGGTCGGCCGTGCAGGGAGGGGACGGCGGGTCGGGTGGCCCGGCCCGATGACCCTCTGGCACGGGCGGCTCGGCCAGGACACGGCGGACGTGGTCATGGACTATTCGTCCAGTCTGGACGTCGACAAGGAGCTGGCCCTCGACGACCTGGCCGGATCCCGCGCCCATGTACGTGGGCTCGGGCGGGGCGGCCTGCTCGACGACACCGAGGTCGCCGCGCTGTTGGCCGCCCTCGACCAGGTGGAGGACGAGTTGAACTCGGGGGAGTTCACCTTCGCCCCCGATGACGAGGACATCCACACCTCGGTCGAGCGGCGGGTCACCGAGATCGCCGGCGACACCGGCGCCAAGCTGCACACCGGTCGGAGCCGGAACGACCAGGTCGTCACCGATCTCCGGCTGTACGCGAAGCGCGAGCTCCGGGCCCTGGCCTCGGAAGTCGTCGTCCTTCAGGAGGTACTGCTGAACCGGGCCAAAGAAGCCGGGGACGTGTACCTTCCCGGCTACACGCACCTGCAGCGGGCCCAGCCGGTGCTGTTGGCCCATCACCTGCTGGCCCACGGGTGGGCGCTCTCCCGCGATGTCGATCGGCTGCTCGCCACTGTCGTGCGACTCGACGTCTCACCGTTGGGGGCGGGCGCCCTGGCCGGCTCCTCCCTGCCCCTCGACCCGGACGGCGTGGCCGACGACCTCGGCTTCCACGCCCGGTTCGAGAATTCGATGGATGCCGTCTCGGACAGGGACTTCGTGGCCGAGGCGCTCTTCGACCTCGCGCTCGTCGGGATCCACCTGTCCCGGATCGGTGAGGAGCTGGTGGTGTGGACCACCGAGGAGTTCGGATTCGCCGTGCTCGACGATTCGTTCGCCACCGGGAGCTCGATGCTGCCCCAGAAGAAGAACCCCGACGTGGCCGAGCTGGCCCGCGGCAAGACGGGTCGGCTCATCGGCAATCTGACCGGGCTGCTGGTGACCCTGAAGGGCCTCCCCCTCTCGTACAACCGCGACCTGCAAGAGGACAAGGAGCCGCTGTTCGACTCGGTGGCACAGACCCGGCTGGCGCTGGCCGCGCTGACCGGCGTCATGGCCACGGTGACCTTCGTCGCCGACCGGATGCAGGGCGCGGCCAACGGGCCCGCCGTCGCCGCCGTCGACCTGGCCGAATGGCTGGTCCAGCGCGGGATGCCGTTCCGGCAGGCCCACGGTGTGGTCGGCGGCCTGGTCCGCGACTCCGTCGAGCGGCATGTGCCCCTGGCCGAGCTGGTCGAAGCCCATCCGGCACTGGGCGCCGACGTGGTGCCGCTTCTGGAGCCGGGTGTGGCCGTCACCCACCGGACAACACCCGGGGGGGCGGGTCCGGTGGCGGTCAAGGCCCAGGTGGAGCGGTTCGTGCAGCGTTTGGAATCGGACCGGAACCGCATCCTGGTCGACGACTGAGTCTCCTCGGTGGCGCCGGCACCCGAGAGCCGGTGAACAGATGGCTCTGCCCCGTCGTAGTACTGCACAATGACTTGGTACGACCGATGACGTGCGACGACCCCATGACGTGGAATGACCCCGGGACCGGAACTGGTCCGGGGCGATGGGAGAAAGGTCAACGCCGATGAGCATGTACCCGAGCCGTCGCGCCCAGCGGTCGGCAACGTCCTCCAGATGGTTGGTGACAGGCGCGCTCGGAGTGGTCCTGCTCGTCTCCGCCGCGTGCGGGTCGAGCGCGGCGACGCCGTCGACGACGACCGGCGCCGGCAGTGTGACGACCTCGGCCGGAGCCTCCGGATCGGGACAGGTGGCGGTGGCTCGAGTCGGATCCTTCGGCCCCGTCCTGGTCGACAAGGCCGGGATGACGCTCTACCGGTACACGCCGGATGGAATGGACAGGTCGGTGTGCACCGGTGGTTGCGCCTCGCTGTGGCCCCCGCTGACCGTTCCCGCCGGCACCTCGGCGGCAACGGGCGGCAACGGGGTCCCGAGCTCCAACCTCGGCATCATCGCCCGAGCCGACGGCACGCATCAGATCACGTACAAGGGGATGCCCCTCTACACCTACACGGGTGACACGAAGGCCGGAGAGGCTTCCGGCCAGGGGATCGGCGGGACGTGGTTCGTCGTCACGGCAACGTCGACGTCGTCCCCTCCGGCCGGCGGTACGTCTCCGTCGACCACGGCCAAGCCCTCCGGTGGATACGGTTACTGATCCAAGCGCCATCTTGATCAGATCCGCCCGCCGAAAGGCCGATACTGTTCCGGTGGTGACTGCGTCCGGTGGCTCGACGCCCTCGGCCGGCGACGCTTCGGAACCGAGCCCGATGTTGGCCGATCAGCAGGGGTTGAACGACGCCTACGTGGCCTACCGCTCCGAACTGACAGGTCTGGCCCGGAGGGCGCTCGGGAGTTCCCACCTGGCCGAGGAGGCGGTACAGGAGACCTTCGTGAGGGCCTGGCGTTCACGCGATCGATTCGACTCCTCCCTTGGCTCACTCCGGACATGGTTGTACTCGATCGAGCGCCACCTGCTCGTCGACATGGCCCGGTCGCGACAGCGTCACGAGATCCACGATGCCCGGATGGCGCACGAATCCGAGCCCATCGTCGACCATGTCGAGCGGGCCATGGCGGCCTGGCAGGTGGAGGAGGCGGTCGGCCACCTGACCGAGGAGCATCGGACCGTCGTCATCGAGATCTATTTCCGGGGCCGCACCAGCAAGGAGCTCGCCGACCACCTGTCGGTTCCCGAAGGGACGGTTCGGAGCCGGCTGTTCTACGCCCTCAAGGCGCTCAGGCTGACCCTGCAGGAGATGGGGTGGGCAGAGTGAGCGGTCGGGAGTGCTCCGAATGGCAGGGGATCATGGCCATGGACGCCATCGGGCGGGCCAGCGCCGACGAATCGAGGGAGTTGGCCGAGCACCTCGAGCACTGCGACGAGTGCCGTGGGGATGCTGCCGATGTGCGCAGCGCGGCAGAGGCGCTGAAGCTGCTGGGCCTCGACCAGGTCGACGGCCTGGGCCGCGAAGCCGATCGTCCGGGCCTGTCGGTCCCGTCGGGCCTGTCGGTCCCGTCGGGCCCGGGAGCCGAGCGGCCGTGGTCGGACGGCACCA
>JBEKIU010000018.1:0-36711 GCA_050011635.1 Acidimicrobiales bacterium | reverse complement strand
CCAACCCTCATTTCGGAAGACGGCCACCGGCGTCTCATCGGACGGGAACTCGACCTCGGGTTCGAGGAGGCGTCTCACCCTCCCGGCTTCCCAGACCGTGGCCTCGTACCCCCATGATCGGAGGAGGTCGACGTGGGCTCGGAGTCTCTCCGCTCCGACGTGATACCACCGCACGTGGCCGCTGGGGTGCCACCAATCCCCGGAACCGAGCACTCCGGCCAGGTCTGCGTGGGCGGCCATACCGGCCACGTTGAGGTCGAAGTACTCCCGGGTCTGCGTCTTGTTGGAGGCGTTGACCCAGGAGAAGGTCCAGTTGGTGACCCCCTCTCCGGACCGGCCGGCATCGACCATCACGACATCGACACCTCGCTTGGCCAGGTGCCAGCCCGTGCTGGCACCGACGATGCCGACTCCGATCACGCCGATTCGCATCCCGCTATCTCACCATCCGGCCCACTCCCGGCCGGCGGATACAGAGCTCAACCGCTGTCGGAGGGGACCTGGGCGGAGACGCAAAAATCCCCCGGCCTGAGCCGGGGGATTCTCGCCAACCACAGTGTTGGATGTTCAGCGGTTACCTACGACTTGATGACGCCGTCGTTGAAGATGGAGATCTTCCCGCTCTTCGAGTACGCACACGCGATCCCGGTGACCGCTCCACCGACCATGCCGGTGGCCGTACCGCCGGTGACCTTCCCCTTCTCGGGTGCCTCGGCGACCTTCGTGTAACCGGACTTCGCCGCACACTTGTTGGCCGAGCCGAGAAGCTCCGTGTACGAGTAGCTCTCGACCGACGTCTTGCCCGTGGTCCACTTCACGGTGGCGACACCCGTCTTCTTCGACAGGTTGTTCTTGACCGTGCTCTTCCCGCTGGTCCCGGTCTCCTTCGACGCGGTGCCCGAGCAGCCGGAGATGGTCTGGGCCGTCTCACTACCCGAAAGGGTTTTGCAACTCAACGTGAGGGGGGCCGCCGAGGCCATGCCTCCCGGGATGGCCACTGCAGCCAGCGAGGCCGAACCGGCCAGGGCAGCACAGACCACAAGTCGCATAGGAAGTTTGAATGACCGTTTCATGTTGGGATTTCCCCCTTCTAAGGAAAGCTGATGAAGTCGTTCGACTTCGCCAGTGTTGCTCTTCCCATAAAACGGGTACTCCAAACGTTCGTTACAACCGATTTTTGATTACCGATCGGTAACGACCCCTCTCTGATCACGCACGGGCCGACCGAAACTCGACGCGGGAGCGGCCGCTGGCCGTCGAGTTCGCAACGCGGTCGATCACTCCGAGAGCGTCGTTCGGAACAGCTCGTCGAGTGCGCTCCAGTGTCGTGCCGCCGCGTCGGGGTCGTAGGTCTCATTGTCGGGTACGGCAAAACCGTGGAGAGCCGGATACGTCTCGATCAGGTGGTCGACACCGGCCTCGGTGAGCGCATGCTCGAGACGCGCCGCCTGGTCCGGCGGGAACGATTCGTCATGCTCAGCGGCCGCCACATACACACGCCCTCTGATCCGCCCGACCACCCGATGGGGGCTGTCCGGCGCATCACTGGCCAGGTGTCCACCGTGGAACGATGCCGCGGCCACGATGCGGTCGGGATGCGCGGCGGCGGCCGTGAGCGAGAGACCGCCGCCCAAGCAGTACCCCGTCGATCCGACCTTGGTTCCGGCCACCTCCGGGCGCGCCGAGAGGAACTCCAAAAAGGCGCCGGCATCGCTGGCGGCCATGGCCTTGGTCAGGCTGCCCGCCAGCGCCATCAACCGGGCCCGTTCGTCCGGATCGGTGAACACCGTGTCGATCCGGAACGGCTCGTACGGGCCGCTCCGGTAGTACATCTCGGGGAGGAGGGCGACGTAGCCCATG
The DNA here is from genome assembly GCA_050011635.1 of Acidimicrobiales bacterium. Classification (GTDB taxonomy): domain Bacteria; phylum Actinomycetota; class Acidimicrobiia; order Acidimicrobiales; family RAAP-2; genus Bog-756. The sequence goes on along the minus strand of JBEKIU010000018.1, from coordinate 34,851 downwards.
CCGGCCAGGTGCTCGGCCATCTCGACCATGGCCGGACGCACACCCCCGGCATCCATGAACATGATCACCGCCGGCCACGGGCCCCGGCCCTCCGGTGCGATCATGACCGATGGGCAGAGGCCATCAGGGGTGGGCACGTTGACTTCGATCCGTGGCATCGTCACTGCTCCTCCGGCGGCGGGAATCCCACATCATGCCGGGTCAGCGGACCCGGGCGTCTGACGGGTGCGGTGGGTTGTGGACCCCCGGACGACGGGCGCCGCCGCCCTTCCTCAGGAGAGGAGGGTGGGAGGATAAGGTGGCCGCCATCGGATTCCGGAGGGTCGGGTGACTGAAGCGGACAGCCCCTTCGGGTCGAGTGGTTTCGACAGGTCTGGAGAACCCCATCTCATGCGGGAGCGACCGACGCACAGGGCGGCTCCTCGGCATGGGCCGGCGACGGACCCGGAGGCACGGGTCGGATCGTGACCGTGGCCTACGACACCACCGTCGCCACCCGGCCGGACCCGGCGGTGCACGCGCGTCCGCCGACCGACGGCGATCCCGGCCGACCCGACCGTCGATGGACGTGGCTGCGGGTGGCCGGCGCCGTGGTCATGGCGCTCTGGTGCATCGGCCTGTTCGTCTACTCCACGGCCATCTATCACCACAACAACCTGGGTGAGGACTTCGCCACCTACAACCAGGCCTGGACCCTCATCGGCCAGGGCCACCTCAATCCTTACGACACCATCTACCACTACTCGTTCATCAAGGGCGACTTCGAACTGATCATCTGGCCGTTGGCCCTCGTCCACCTGGTGTACCCGGGGTCGGTGGCCCTGCTCTGGATCCAGGACCTGGCCGTGGCCGGCAGCGGTTTCGTGGTCTACCTCTGGATCGTGGACTACCTGGAGCGGCGCACCGTCCAGTGGTGGCCCGCGGTCGGCGTGGCCTCGGTGGTGCTCGCCGTGCTGGTGGCCAGCCCGGGTGCGTACCAGATCCTCTCCTTCGACTTCCACATGGAGCCCATCTCCACCGTGTTCGTGCTGTTGGCCGGGCGTGACCTGTGGTCGGGCCGGCACCGGCGGGCGTGGATCTGGGTGGCGGTGGCCCTGGCCTGTGGCACCTTCGCGGCCATCACCCTGGTCGGCCTGGGCATCTCGGCCCTGCTGGCCGGCCGGGAGACCCGGCGCCAGGGGGCCCTGGTCATCGCCGCGGCCGTCGGCTGGTTGGCCGTGGTCTCCCTGCTCGGCGCCAGCGCCGGATCCGGCATCACCACCTATGCCCACCTGGTCGGACGCCAGACCCTGGCCGGCCCCACCGGCATCGTCGTCCTGGTCTCCGGTCTGCTCCTCCATCCCGCCCGGATCATCGACCAGGTCCACGACCGGCTGTCCAGCATGTACGTCCTCATCAAACAGACCGGCGTGGTCGGACTGGCCTCGGCGTGGGGATTCGGGGTCCCGGCGGTGGTGATGGTCGTCAATGCGCTGAGCGACAATTCCGCGCTGAGCAATCAGGCGTTCCAGAACGCGGCCGTCTACCCGTTCGTTCTGCTCGGAACGGTCATGGTGCTGGTGTGGACGGCCCAACGGTTCCGCTACGGCTGGATCCCCGCCCTCGCCGTGGCCGTGGCCGTGACGGTGCAGGCTCTTTCCTACGGCGCGGGGTCGGCGCCGGCCACTGTCCGTTCGTCGATCTCAGAGATCGGCTCGGCACGGGCAACGCAGATCAACAGGGCCCTGGCCCTCACACCGCCCGATGCCGAGGTGATCAGCACCATCAGCGTCATGGGCCGGTTCTGCTCCCGCCCCGACTGCTACTGGTTCTATCCCAACGGGTCCTTCCCGGTGCAGAGCCGCCCGGTGGTGTTCGTGTTCGATCCGGCGTCCGAGAACAAGTTCCCCGGGGCCGACGCCGTTGTGGACGTGAGCGCGGTCGCTTTCATCCGTGATCACCTCCACGCCCGAACCCTGGTCGATGCCGACGGCGTCACCGCCCTGGTGTGGCGGCCACCCGCCGGGACCACCGAGGTTCATGTGGCCACCCGTTCCTGACCGGTCGGTGTCGGAGCACCGTCACATCTGGAGCTGCATGTACCAGGGATAGCTGACCGGGGGCCGCGAGACCCGGCTCAAGCCCTTGGCCGACTCGCGGGGCAAGGCCAGCTCGAACCCGGCCAGATTCTGGGTCAGCTGATCGACCGTCCGGGGACCGATGATGATCGAGGTGATGCCCGGTCGGTTGAGGAGCCAGGCCAGACTCACCGCGGTCGGGGTGGCATCGAGCTCCTTGGCCACCCTGTTCACCTCGTCCACGATCTCGAAGTTGTGGTCGGTGAGGGTGAGCATCCTCATCCCTTCCGCTTCCATGTCCGAGCCCTTGCTCAACCGACCGTCGGCCGGCAGATCGTCCCGGGTGGTGTACTTCCCCGTGAGCATCCCCCCGCCGAGCGGGCTCCACACGATGACCCCCATGCCGTGACGGGTGGCCGTGGGGAGGATGTCGAGCTCGATATCGCGCCAGATCAGTGAGTACTGGGGCTGCAGGCTGACCAGAGGAGCCCCTCCCTGACGGGCGGCCGCCCACTGGGCTTCGACCAGCTGACTACCGTAGAAGTTCGAGCACCCGAGGTAGCGGACCTTTCCCGACCGGACGAAGCCGTCGAGGGTGGCCATGCTCTCCTCGATCGGCGTGTCGTGGTCCCAGTTGTGCAGCTGATAGAGATCGATGTAGTCCGTACCCAGCCGGCGCAGGCTGGCCTCGAGCGCCCGGGTCAGATGGACACGCGAGGAGCCCCGGTCATTGGGTCCGTCCCCCATGTGGTTGTAGCCCTTGGTGGCCAGCACGACCTCATCACGCCGGCCGGCGATGGCCCGCCCGACGATCTCCTCGGAGACACCGGCGTTGTACACGTCGGCGGTGTCGATGAAGTTGTGGCCGGCGTCGATGAAGGCGTCGACGATCCGTTTCGATTCGGGCTCGTCGGTACCCCACTCGGCATTGCCGAAGGTCATGGTGCCGAGGCACGCGCGCGACACCTTCACACCGGATCTTCCGAGCGGTACGAATCCCATGGCGGGCACGTTAGCGGCGACGGGGTCTGGCTGCAGATCCCAGGTTGCGTGCCAGCGGGCTGGCATCAGCCGGCCTCAGCCCGACGCTCAGGCGTCCCGCCTCACCATCCGCCAGGCCCCGAGGGCCGACCAGCCGACCAGCCAGGCGATGATGACGCAGACGGCCGCCGTCGTCGACTCCGGCACCAGCTGGGAGGCGCCCTGGTTGCCGTTGGGCCCTCCGCCCCCGCCGAAGACGAAGGCGAGGCCCGACGGTTCGAGATGGGCCACGGCCAATCCGACCACCGAGCGTTGCAGATTGATCAGGTGGGGGATGGCGTTCCGCGACAGGATGGGGGTGAGGACGATCTCGAGCACGATCATGAGGACCACGGCGACGGTCCGCTGGCCGAGCAGCGAGCCGAGCCCGAGCCCGACGATGAACCCGACGACCACCTCGAGTTCGATCCACAGACCGGTGCGGACCATGAGCCCGATCGAGGGGGACAGGAAGACCTTGGAGTAGGCCTGGTAATTCTGGTGGGCCATGTCCACCGCCACGGTCCTGATCATGGCCGGCGTCGGCGGCTTGGCGGAGACCGTGGGTCCGCCCGGACCCGGACCCTTGTGGACCACCCCACCGGCCCCGGGCCCGTTTTGGCACATGGAGGGGTTGCTCAAGACATCGTTGACCACCGCGGGCGTCGACGGGCCTCCCTGGTAGTTGAAGCTGCAGACGACCTCGTTCGAATGGTCGGTGGCCCAGTGCACAAAGCCAGCCTGGGACAGTCCGGGAGGCACGTTGGCCCCGTCGTAGTTGACCTGGGTGGGTGCGGCGAACACGCACACCGCGCACACGATGGTGAACCCGATGGCCACCACCGGTACCACGATGGCCAGTCCGGCCGGTATCCGGGCCAGGTAGAGCGCCAACCGCGACCGACCGGTGACCACCAGATGGCGGAACATCCCCTCGGTGAGGTCGACCGATCCGGCCGTGCAGCCCAAGGTGGCGGCCACGATGAAACCGAAGACATAGAGCACACCGGCCACCAGGGCGTTGAAGATGTCCGACCCGCCGGCCGGCCCGTAGGACTTCGGGTCGAAGGCGTGGGCCAGAAGGCGGATGACGAGGAAGACGGTGGGGATGCCGATGGTGACGAGGATGAGGGCCACCATGAGGCCCCGGCGCTTCCGCAACTCCATCATCCGGGTGGCGATCATCCCGCCGGTCGGGATCCACGACCCGCGCCGGTCGGGCGCGTGATCGAGGCGGATCGGTGCCGGCACCGGGGCCGGGGCATCGGTGGTGGTGGTCATTCGGACGTCCCCAATCTGCTGGTGACTTGCAGGAACCACGATTCGAGTGAGGTCTGGACCTCCTGGAGCCGGTAGACCGATACCCCGCCTCCGACCAGGATGCGGTTGATCTCGGCGATGACGTCGCGCCCCGTTCCCGACGGCAGGGTGATGCCGAGGCCCGACGGCCCGACCTCGACCCGCCCACCGATGGACGTGGCCATGAGCAGTTCACCGGCCCGGGAGGGTTCGGAGCATTCGATCTCCACCACGAACGACGACCCGGCCAGCAGGTCGGTGATGGCTCCCTGGCGGATGACCTTGCCGCGGTCGACGATGGCCACCGCGTCACAGGTCCGCTCGACCTCGTCCAGCAGGTGGGAGGAGAGCACCACCGTGCGGCCCTCGGCCACCAGCGAGAGGATCATGTCGCGCATGTCCTGCATGCCGGCCGGGTCCAGCCCGTTCATGGGTTCGTCCAGGATGAGGAGCTGCGGGTCACCGATCAGGCAGGCGGCCACCCCGAGGCGTTGGCGCATGCCCATCGAGTACTTCGAGACCTTGTCGTCGGCCCGGTGCAGGAGGCCGACCCGCTCGAGGGATGGCCCGATCCGTTGCTTGGCTTCCGGCTCGCGGGCCGCGGCCAGGATCCGGAGGTTCTGCCTCCCGGTCAGATGCCCGTGGAACCGGGGCTCGTCGACGATGGCCCCGACCCGGGCCAGGGCGGCGGCACGGTGCCGGGGGACCGAGTGGCCGAGCAGCTGCATCGTGCCGCCGTCGGCATGGGTGAGCCCGAGCAGCACCCGGATGAGGGTCGTCTTGCCGGCGCCGTTGGGCCCCAGGTAGCCGAAGGCGCAGCCTCGGGGCACCAGGAGCTCGACGTCGTTCACGGCGATGTTCTCGCCGAACCGCTTGGTGAGCCCGTGGGTCTCGACGGCCCACTGGGTTTCCGAGTCACGGCGCCCTTCCGTGTCGGTGGACATGGTCAGGCTCATCGGGCACATCCGGTCCTCAGCATGCTGCCAGGGTAAGACAGCCGGTGGGCAGATGGAATGCGGCTAGCGGGTCACTTCGGGGTGGGGGAATCCCCCCGATCGGGACCGTCGCCGGTGCGCAACGGCACACGGTGGATCCCCGAATCCCCGATCAGCCCGGAGCCGGTCGGTCAGGTGTCGAGGTAGCGCAGCACGGCCAGGACCCGCCGGTGGTCGGCTTGGGAGACGGGCAGATCCAACTTGGCGAAGATGTTGGTCACGTGCTTCTCGACCGCCCCTTCGGAGATGCAGAGGGAGTCGGCGATGGCCGTGTTGGTCCGCCCCTCGGCCATGAGGGAGAGCACGTCCCGCTCGCGGCTGGTGAGCACGAAGATCGAGTCCCGGCGCCGGGATGCGCCCATGAGCTGGGTGACGACTTCGGGATCGAGGGCCGTGCCCCCCGAGGCCACCCGCTCGAGCGCCTCGACGAACTGGCTCACGTCGGCCACCCGGTCCTTCAGGAGGTAGCCGATGCCGGTGGCGTCGTCGCCCAGCAGCTCCTCGGCGTAGCGGGTCTCGATGTACTGCGAGAACATGAGGATGGCCAGTCCCTGGTACTGGCGCCGGAGGTCGATCGCCACCCGGAGCCCCTCGTCGGTGAACGACGGCGGCATCCGGATGTCGACCACGGCGACGTCCGGTCGCTCCCGCTCGATGGCGGCCCGGAGCGCGGCGCCGTCGGCCACTGCGGCGGTGACCTCGAAGCCGCGGTCGAGGAGCAGCTGGACGAGCCCGTCGCGGAGGATGACCGAGTCCTCGGCGATGGCGACCCGCAGCGGCACGGCCGGCTACGCCCGAAGGGGGAGATCGACGGTCACGACGGTGGGCCCGCGTGGGGGGCTGGTGACCTCGAGGCTTCCGTCGACGCTGCGGACCCGTTCGGCCAGCCCGCTCAGCCCACTGGACGTGGAGCCGGTGCTGACCGCCTGGGCTCCTCCGACCCCGTCGTCCCGTATCACCAGACGCAGCCACCGGCCCTGTTGGGCACAGGAGACGCGTGCCCGGGAGGCGAAGGAGTGCTGGGCGACGTTGGCCATGAGCTCGGCCACGCAGAAGTAGGCGATGGCCTCGATGGCCGGGCTCGGCCGCTCGTCGATGGTCACCGAGAGCTCGGTCGGGATCGTGCTCCGTGACGCCAGGGTGGCCAGCGCACCCTCCAATCCCACGTCGAGCGCAGGCGGATGGATGCCCCGGGCGAGGTCCCGCAACTCGACGATCGCCTCCTTGGCCCCCTTGTGGGCATCGTTGACCAGGTCCCTGATCTGATCGATGTCGAGATGGTCGGGGTCGGAGAGCTTCTCCTTGGCCATCCCGAGCCGCATGGCCAGGGCCACCAGCTGGGCCTGGGTACCGTCGTGGAGATCGCGCTCGATCTTCCGGAGGGTGGCGGCGGACGCGTCGACGGTCCGGGCCCTGGCCTGCTCGAGGGTGCGGACCCGGACGGTCAGGGCGTCGGGGGCGAGGAGTGCCCGCATGAGCAGCCGGTCGAGGTAGTCGAAGAACCGCACCGGCCACGGGGCGAGGAAGAAGAAGATGGCCCCGGTGATCACGGTGGCCAGGACGACGAACGGACCGCTGCTGACGGCGGAGAGATAGCCGGGCTGGAAGATGATCCGGATGGCTCCCCACTCCGCCACACCCCCGTGGTGTCCGACCCCCCAGATGGGATAGGTCAGGCACCGGAACGCATCCCACCAGAGACTGAAGGCGGTGAGGAAGGCCACGAGGGCCAGCGGCACCTTGATGGCCAGGTAGGCCATGGCCTTCCAGCCCGTCCGGTCCCGGAGGGCGGACTGCAGCCACCCCAGGTAGCCCGGTCGGGGCGAGAACGCCTCCGGCTCGTCGATGGCCTCGTCGAGCAGCGCACCGGCCAGCTTGCGCTGCATCCCCCCGATGCCGCGGGCCCCCCGCACGGCCACCCCGATGAGGGCGATGCCGATGAAGGTGATGGCCAGCACGACGCCGGCCGCCATGGTGATACCCACGAAGGCGAGCCCGATGAAGGCGATGGGCATGCCCGCCATCAGGAAGAGCAGCTCTGCCCACGTACGTCGGGTGAACGGCGTCTCGACGACCGTCCGGGCGATCTCTTCCAGCCTGGAGTTGGGCTCCGAGCCCCAGGTGATCACCATGGGGTCAAACATAGAGAATATCGGTGGTCACGGGAATGCGGACAGCCGGATTCATCCGGTGGGGGTAGCCCCCCTCGCCCCACATCCGGCCCTTACCTGGGATCGGGCCCGGGAGAAGGAGCCCTGAAGCGGAAGAGGCCGTCCGCCCCCACCCTTTAGTGTGTGCGTCCAAAAGCACGAGGGAGGCAACGGTGCGCTACACCTACAGTGGATTGGCGGTGAGTCTTCGCGACCGTAAGTTCGAGAAGCGGGTGCAGAGCCACCTGAACACCTACGCCGACGCCGGATGGCGGCTGGTGTCCACCGGTCAGCGGGACGAGGACGACACCGTCGAGTTCTCCTTCTTCTGGGAAGCGGGCAACGTCGGGCGGGCGGTCTGAAGCCGGACCGTCCCGAGTCGGCCGGCCACCCGCTCAATCGGGGAGATCGAGGAACCGTCTGGCCAGGTGCAGGAGTTGGGATCGCAGCGTCTCGTCGTCCAGATCGGCGACGAGGGGGTGCATCACGGCACCACCGATCGCCGCTGACAGCATGGCCGCGGGCACCCGCCCGTCAGGTCCGGCGTCATCGCCCATGAGGAGTCGGTAGAGACGGTCCATTACCAGCCGGAACGGTTCGTGGTGGGCGAAGAACCGGATGATGACGGGATCGCCGAGGAGGGTGCTCTCCATCCGACGGCGTTCGACGGCGAGGTCGACGATGCGGGTGATCAGCACGTCGCGGGCCCGGGCGCGGGTCGGCTCGGCCTCGGCCGCTTCGATCGCCGCCTCGACATTGGAGAGTTCGACCTCGGCTGCGGCCAGGACGATCTCCTCTTTGGTCTTGAACTGGTGGTAGACGGCGGCCTTGGTGACCCCGATGGCGTCGGCGATCATCTGCAGGGACGTCCCGCCCACGCCGTGCTCGGCGAACAGGTCGAGGGCGGCGTTGATGATGCGCGCCTTGGCCGCGCTGCGGGGCGCGGGCTCCGATGCCAGGGTGTCGAGGGGATCGGCGGAGGCCACCGCACCAGGGTAGCCACCGTTGTCATCGCCTAGCCGATCGGCTATCCTCCACCACAGCTGGCCGGTCGGGCCCGTCGTTCCCGCCAGAGGCGCTTCTCCGACGCCTGAGCCGTCCAGCCGGCGCCTACACAGGAGGGACCACCGTGTCAGAACCGACGGCCGACTCGCAGCTCGACGAGTTCCTGGAGATCCGCAAGCCCGGGGCCCACCTGGACGAAGGTGTCGTGGCCGACGACTTCGTCCTCATGCTGGGGGTCGACCTGACCAACTTCCCCAAGTTCCCCCGGGTCGACGACAACGTCACCTACCCGAAGGGCGACCTCGACATCCGCCAGCAGGTCGACGTCGACTCCGGCGCCGAGCTGCCCGACTACAGCGGTGCCTACCGCGCCGACCTGCGCTTCACCGACTTCTCCAAGGAGGCACTGGCCACCAGGTTCCTGCCCTGGAGCGAACGGTACCTGCAGCTGGTCGTCGACGGATGGGCCGCCGAGGTGGCCAGGCGCTACGGCCCCGAGACGATGGCCGAGGTCGAGTGGACGGCCTGGAACGATCAGATCAGCCCGGAGCTGGAGCGCATGAGAAACGAGTTCCTGCCCGCGGGCACGGTCTACGACGATCCCAACCGGCGGGTCGGGGAGGAGGACAGGGTCGGCACCCGGGTCGTCTACACCGGACTCTTCACGCCGGGCCCGGCGGCGGTCGACCTGTCCAAGGAACAGCTCGTCACCTGGTTCCTCGGCAGTCACGAATACCTGCTGCAGTGCATCGAGGCGTGGGCCACACAGATCACCGTGCGCTACGGCCTCGACACCATGTTCGACATCCAGTGGACGCTGTGGGGCGATTCGGTGCTGCCCGGCGTGAAAGAGCTCAAGGCCGAGTACCTCGGCATCACCGGCAACACCGTGGCCGACTGGATGAAGGATCTGCAGATCGACGCCACCGCCCTGCCCGGCAAGGCCTTCGACCTCTCCTTCGAGATGCCCGAGCCCGAGGTCGGCATCATGACGTTCAATCGCTGCGTTGCCGCCGACCAGTGGGAGACGATGGGGCGGCCGGACATCCTGGAGAAGAACTGCCACTCCACGTGTCCGAAGTCGATGATCAAGACGACCGAGATGTACAACCCGAACATGAAGGTCGACATCCTGGCCATCCCTCCGCGCAAGGACCCCGGTGACGTGTGCTGCAAGTGGCGGTTCAGCATGCGGACCGAGGACGACCCCGACTACGTCCCCGTCGAGCTGGGGCGGAAGCCGGACGAGCGGGGCGCCCCTCCCTCCGGTTGAGCGGCGGGGGATGGATAATGGGGACGGTGTGATGGCCGCAGGGTGATCGGGTCGTGTCCGCTCGGGGGGCGACCGTGTCAACCCGGGAGGGAGGGACATCATGTCGCTGCGCAGGAAGAGGATCCTGGCCGCCGGAGTGTCGTCCATCGTCCTGTTGATGTCGGCTTCGTGCAGTAGCGGCGGCGGGACGGCCAGCCCGACCACCGGCACGGGCGCGGCAGGATCGAAGACGTTCACAGTCGGGGTGCTGACCGACCTGACCGGCCCGGCCGCTTCCGAATTCGCCTCCTCGGTCAACGGGATCAAGGCCGGCGTCGGGGTGGCGGCCACCCACGGCTACAAGATCAAGTACGTCCTGGGCGATTCGGAGACCAGCCCGAGCGGGATAGTGGCCGCGGCACAGAAGATGGTGCAAGAGGACCACGTCTTCGCCGTCATCGCCCTCTCGGCCCTGACCTTCTCGGCCGCGCCCTACCTCACGTCCAACCACATTCCGGTGGTGGGAGCCGACTTCGACGCGTCGGAGTGGTTGTCACCCACCAGCACCAACATGTTCTCGGTCATCGGCAACCTGGACTTCACCAAGGTGTACACCACGACGGGCCTGTTCCTGAAGAGCCAGGGGGTCACCAACGTCGGGTCGTTGGGGTACTCCGCCTCGCCGAGCTCGGCCGCCGCGGCCCGGTCGGCGGCCGCCTCGGCGGAGGCGCAGGGCATCAAGGCCGGCTATGTCAACGACAGCTTCCCGTTCGGCAGCACCAACGTGGCACCGGTGGCCCTGGCCATGAAGAGCGCGGGGGTGGACGCCATCGTCGTGGACACCGAGCCCAGTACGGTATTCGCTCTGGCCACCGCCCTCCAGCAGCAGAACGTCCACCTCAAGGCGACGGTCCTTCCCACCGGCGGCGGCGGTGACCTGCTCAACTCGGGAGCGGCCGCCATCCAGGCCGCTCAGGGTGACGACTTCGAGTCGGCCTTCGAGCCACCCGAGATGCACACGGCGGCCACCAAGTCCCTGCAACAAGCACTGGCCACCTTCGCCCATGTCCACACCGACGCCACCTTCGCCGAGTACTGCGGGTACCTCTCGATCCTCGGTCTGGTCCAGGGACTCGAGGGTGCCGGGGCAGCCCCGACGCCGAGCTCGCTCATCACCTCGCTCTCCCACATCACCGACTACCAGGCATCCGGGCTGTGGGGCGGCCACTTCTCGGTCGACTGGAGCAAGCGGCCGCCGGGCCCGACCGAGTGCATCTGGATGACCAAGCTGTCCGGATCGACGTTCCATCTGATCTCCGGGGCCGATCCGGTGTGCGGCGACGTCATCCCGGGCAAGAGCGTCTGACCTCGAGGTCGTCCGGCCGGGTGCCACCCCGTTGACCTGCACGTTCGGCCCGTGTCCGGGCAGGAGCCGGGGGATATGCTGTGCGAGTGCCAAACAGACCGCCGTATCGGATCGTGCAGTGGACCACCGGAAATGTGGGCAAGAGCTCGGTGCAGGCGATCGCGGCCAACCCCACGCTCGAGCTCGTCGGCTGCTACGCCTGGTCACCGGAGAAGGCCGGTCGCGACGTCGGTGAGCTGTGCGGCATCGGCCCGTTGGGCATCGTGGCCACCGACGACATCGATGCGCTGCTCGAGCTCGAACCGGACTGCGTGGTCTACAACCCGATGTGGCTCGACGTCGGCGAACTGGAGCGCATTCTGTCCGCCGGTGTGAACGTCGTGGCCACGGCCGCGTTCATCACCGGTCACAACCTGGGTGCCGATCGCGACCGGATCGCCGCCGCCTGCCGGCGAGGTGGCTCCACCATGTTCGGGACCGGCATCAGCCCCGGCTTCGCCGAGCTGTTGGCCATCGTGTCGGCGACCATCTGCGACCGCGTCGACAAGATCACGGTCAATGAAGCCGCGGACACCACGTTCTACGACTCACCGGCCACGGAGCTGCCGGTGGGCTTCGGCAAACCGATCGACCACCCCGACCTCCAGTCGATGACGGCGCAGGGCACCGCCGTCTTCGGCGAGGCCGTCCGGATGGTGGCCGACGCCCTCGGGGTCGAGCTCGATGATGTCCGGTGCGAGGCCGAGTACGCGCAGACCACCGCCGATCTCGATCTCGGGTCGTGGACCATCCCCGCCGGATGTGTCGCCGGGGTGGCGGCCAGTTGGAAGGGGTCGGCCCACGACAAGGTCCTCGTGGAGCTCAACGTCCGGTGGCGGAAGGGCCAGACCCTCGATCCCGACTGGAAGATCGACCAGGACGGGTGGGTGATCCAGATCGACGGGCGGCCGACGGTCACCGCCAACATCAGCTTTCTCCCGCCCCCCGACTTCGAGGCCGAGACGATGGCCGACTTCATGGTGCTCGGGCACATCATGACGGCTGCCCCTCCGATCAACGCCATCCCCGCCGTGGTGGCCGCCGCGCCCGGTATCGCCACCTACAACGATCTGCCGCTCGTCCTACCCCGCGGTGTGGTTCCGGCCGGGTAGCCACCGGAGAGGCGCCGGGCCGGGCTCAGCGTTTCATGCTTCATTGATCCGTTTGGCCAGGGCGGCAAAACGGATGCGTGTGGCATCGTCGAGCAACGGCATCAGCTGCGATTGGCCCCGCAGCAGGGCACTGGCCGGAAGGAAACGATCCAGTTTGCCGTGGGCGATCCTGCGGGCCGCGAACAGCGAATCGATCCGCTTCGTGATGCGCGAGAAGTCGGTGGGCAGGTCGTCCACCCCGATCGGCGCGTCGGCCAGCTGCTGCTGGTACGCACGGTTGACCAGCCGGAGGTAGAACTCGGGGTCGAAGAGATCCTCGATATCGGCGTCGGGTACGCCGGTCACCTCCGAGAGGATGACCAGCGATCCGTTCCGTACCTGGTCGTCCTCCACGAGACGCCTCACCGGTGCGCTGTCCCTGGTCCGGGCGTCGACGATGACAGCCAGCTTCGACGAGTTGGGTGCAGCCAGCGCCAGGAAGGTGGCCAGCGTTCCGGCCCCTCCGACCGGGACCCGCACCCAGTCGCTGTCGACGGTCGGCATGCCCCGCTCGAACAGCTCGGCACCCAGCAGGTCGAGGTAGATCAGATCGCCGGGGTTCTCGACCAGAAGCGTCTTCGCCCCGCTGAACAACCCCTGACCCAGGGTGTGGCCGAGTGCCGCCCGCAGCGGGAACACCGTCTCTTCGTCCACGCAGAACACGTCCGCAGAGATCTTCGTGCCCTGGTCGGTCACGTCCATGACCGTGCGGGCGCGCTCGAGGTGCTCCGGGTCGATCATGAAGGGCGAGTGGGTGGTGTAGAGGACCTGGTGTTCAGGAGCCAGCCGATCCTCCATGAACCGGAGGAGGTCGCGTTGGGCGGTGGCGTGGAGGGCGAGCGCGGGCTCATCGAGAAGCAGGATGAGCTCGCTCTCCTTGGCCGCCTCCAGGTCGGAGAAGTAGGCCAGAAAGGAGAAGAACCAGACGAACCCTCTCGATCGTTCGTCGAAGGGAACGGTGACCCGGTGGCGGTGGTTGGCCACCCGGACATGGAAGATCGGCCCCTTGTCCAGCGGCGGCTCGGCTCCCGGCTCGGGGGCGGTGACCTTGAGGTCGACGGACAGGTCGTTGTTCTGGGACCAGTAGCGGAAGATCTCGTCGCTGATGCTGTTGGCCGCGTTCTCGAGCTCCCGGATCAGCCGCTCGTGGTTGCTCTCGTCGTCGAAGTCCTCCGGATTCCCCCGGATGAGCGACAGCAGTGCGATCAATGAGCGTGTCCCACGGTCCATGTCGCCTTGATCGCGCCTCTGGATGAGATCAGGGATGGAGACTTTGCCCGGCATGGTGCTGTAGTCGTCGAAGTACACGAATTTCGGCAGCATGGCCCGTAGGTGCTTGTCGATGAGATGAAGAGACACCTGCTGGGACGGCCATGCCCTGATGCGGTCGAGCAGTTCCATCGACCGGGGGGTCGGCTTGGGAAGGGCGGAGAGGACCTCGATGAGCTGGCGGAGCGAGGTCGCCGAACGGGCCTCGGCGGCAGCCTCGGACGGAAGATCCAGGTCCGAGACGAGGTGGCGGACGGTGACCGCCTCGTCGACCTTGATGTTCTCGAAGGTCAGACCGGTTGAGCGGTAGCCCCTCCACACCTGAAAGGTGCGGCTGGTCAGTGCGTCGACGCCCAGATCCGACTCGATCACGTCGAGCTCGTCGTCGGTCAGCTCGAATTCGGCCGTACAGACCCGGATCGGGTCGTCGGTCTCCTTCCGCTTCCGGGTCAGCCGGCTCGGGAAATCGAGAATCTCCAGGTACTCGGCCGGCTCGATGGGATTCAGCTTGAAGAGCGCCTGGAGGAAGGCGGTCTTCCCGGATTCGTTCTTGCCCACCAATGACGTGATCTCAGGCTCGACCTCGATCCATCCCGAATCCTCGATGCTGCGGTAGTTCTCGATCCTGACCCTGCGTACTCTCATCCGGCCTCCTGCCCCGAAGACACTTCGGCCCCGTCTTCATCGGCTTGATGGCGGCGTTCCTTGACCCCTCAGCAGCGGGAACGTGGCATGGCACGGCCCTCGAGCCCCGAGCCGCAACCGGTCATCGACCGCCGGCGGGCACGTCTCCGGCCGACCGGCCGATCACCACCTGGCGCCAGAGCTCCCTGATGGCTGGCATCCCGGTGTCGCTCACGGGTCACCGTCCCCACCTGGGGCAGGGACCGGGGGGTCGCCAGGGCGGGGAGCCCCCAACTCGTTCGCCCGTCGTATGCGACCGACCAGGAGCACCATCCCGAGGCCGACGAGGCACCCGAGGATCACGATCGACGCCACCCGGAGGACCGGTCGGGTCCGTTTGGCCACCGCCTCCACCTTCTCGACCGCGGCCAGCCCGCGCTCGATCTCGGACAGCACCAGTTCCGCGGTGACGATCCCCTCCCGGGTGTCCGAAAGCAACGACTCGAAGTCACTCATCTGTTGACCCCACTGTTCGGCTGTTCGTTGGAGCATGCGTCTCGGCCGTACGCTAGGCGCGCCCCGGTCGGCGTGTTCCGGATCGCCCATGCGGTGGCCCGATGGGCACGATCAGGGCACCCGCGATGGGGACGAGCCGGGTTGTCCGAACCGGTGCGGGTGCATGGTCCGGTGGAATGCTGACGCCGGCTGTGCGGGCGTGGTTACTGAGCGTGACGCCGCGCCCCGACACTGCTGCCTGACCCGGAAATAACTCGATCCGTCGCTCCGGTCGTCGACCTCGATGCGGTAATTTCCGTCCACCTTGCCGTTGTCCACGGGGAGAGGGGGCAGCACATGCGGCGTGATGTCGGGCCGCGAAGAATGGCAGAGTGCAGGCCGCGATGGTCGGGCGTCGCCCTGGCCGGTGTCTGCCTCCTGAGTGGTCTGGCCGTGGCCGCCGGACCGGTCACAGCCGGGGCCGCATCCAGCAAGCTGTTCGCAGGCGCCCATGCGTCCGGCGCGGCCAACTGCTCGTCCGTGGCCAACGCCTGCACGCTCACCCGAGCCCTCGGCGACGTGGCTCCCGGTGGCACCGTCGAGCTGGTCACGCCCGGACACGAGGGCACGGCATCCTCGTACTACTCGTCCGGCTCCTCCGGGTTCTCCATTGCCACGGCCCGGACCTCGGCCACATCACCTGTGGCCATCGAGCCGGCCCCCGGAGTGCACACCCCGATCCTCGACGGTGGAGGCGGCCACCCCGTCCTCAACGTTGGCGGCGCCATGCACCTCGTGATCAGCGGCCTCGTCATCCAACGCGGCTATTCGGAGGCGTCATCCTCGGGAGGCGGGATCACCAACGACTCCCGTGCCGTCGTCGCCGTCACCAATTCGACCTTCTCGGACAACTACGGGCCGCAGGACGGCGGGGCTGTCCGGAACGGCTCCGGCGGAACCCTCACCGCGACCAACTCGACGTTCGCGGACAATTCGGCCTGCCTCGGCGGGGCCATCGCCAGTGGGTACGGCGGCTCGGGGACGGCGACCATCACCCGGTCGACGTTCTCGGGCAATCGGGCATTCTGCCAGGGCGGGGCCATCGCCAACGGGAACGGTGGCTCGGGTGCCCTGACCGTCACCGGTTCGACCTTCTTCGGCAACAGCGCTCCGGATGCTGCCGCCATCGAGAACGGGGACGGCGGATCGGGCCGGTTGACCATCACCGGTTCGACCTTCTCGGGGAACAGTGCATCCTCGGATGGCGCCACCATCGACAACGGGGTCGGCGGCAGCAAGAACCCGACGGTCGCCGCCGGCGCCGACATCTTCGCCGGTTCCTGTCGTCAGGTCAGCGGCACCTGGACCGACCTGGGCGAGAATGTCGCATCGAGCACCTCGTGCCTGAAGGGCGGCAAGGGTGACGTCTCGACGACCCGGTTGCCCGCGCTGCTGGGTCCCTTGGCCGACAACGGGGGACCGACCGAGACCATGGCCCTCCTGCCCGGCAATCCGGCCAGTGGGCTCATCCCCGACCCGACCAGCGGGCTGTGCCCGGTCGTCGTCGACCAGACCGGGCGGCCGAGCCCGGCCGGCGCTCCCTGCAACGCCGGGGCCCTCCAACTCCACCCGGTGATCAGCTCGGTGACCTTCTCCGATACGGCCGTCACGCCCACGGTGACCGTCACCGGCACCGGATTCGGCAGCCAGGCGAACATCGGCGCACCGACACCGGCATCCACCTGCAGCGGCAACTCGTCCAGCGGGGACGACTACGCCAGCAATCTCTACCTGTACGCATGGAACGAGAAGTGGGGAGCGGGACAAGGACCGCCGGCGGCCTGCGACTACTACGGCCTGCTCATCTCGCAGTACTCCGCCACCCGGATCGTCTTCACCCTGGGTTCGGACTACCCCACGTACGGCACGCTGAAGGGGGGTGACCTCTTCACCATGCGGGTGCTCGGTGCAGCCCTCTCGGGTGGGGTCGCCCCTGCGCCCGCCATCACCGGCTTCAGCCCCGCGTCGGGCAAGGTGGGGACCACGGTGACCATCAGGGGGACCGGCCTCGCCCATGCTTCCGAAGTCAGCTTCAACGGCGTGAAGGCGACCATCACGAAGGACACGGCCGGCACCATCAAGGCCAAAGTGCCGCGGCGGGCGACCACGGGCAAGATCGAGGTCACCGCGGCCAGGGTGACCGTCGGAAGCGCCAACGTCTTCAAGGTCACCTGAGGAGCGGCCCGGGCCGCCCGCTGGTCGACGGCGGGAACCACTTCGCGCGAGGATCGGTCCGTGCCCTACGCCTTCGATCCTGAACTCGCGCCCATCGTCGACCTCCTCCCGAGTGGGGACATGCGCGACGTTGCCCAGTCGCGGGATGGGATCCGGGCCCTGCTCGAGCCGCTCAACCGCGACGTCGACACCACCGGGGTGACGATCAGCGATCGTGAGGTCACCGCTCCCGGAGGACCGGTACCGGTCCGCGTCTACGCACCCACCGCAGCCGCGTCCGCGGCCCGGCCTGCGCTTCTCGACATCCACGGCGGCGGTTTCGTCGTCGGCTCCATCGACATGGAGCACGGTTTCGCCACCCAGGTCGCCCGCCACCTCGATGCGGTCGTCGTCACGCCCGAGTACCGACTGGCCCCCGAGCACCCGTTCCCGGCCGCCGTCGACGACTGCTACGCCACCCTGCAGTGGATGCACGACAGCGCGGCGACGCTCGGCGTCGATCCGGCCCGCATCGCCGTCGGCGGCCAGAGCGCCGGTGGTGGACTGGCCGCGGCCATCGCCCTTCTGGCTCGCGATCGGGGCGGACCGGGGGTCTGCTTCCAGTTTCTCGGGATTCCCGAGCTCGATCACCGGCTCGAGACCCCGAGCATGCGCACGTTCGTCGACACGCCCATGTGGCACCGCCCGAACGCCGAGTTGAGCTGGAGCTACTACCTCGGACCCGACACCGACGACGTGTCGCCCTACGCGTCGCCCGCCATCGCCCCCGACCTCAGCGGGCTGCCCCCGGCCTATGTGACCACGATGGAGTTCGATCCGCTGCGGGACGAGGGCATCATCTATGCGCTGCGGATGATGCAGGCCGGTGTGGCCGTCGAGTTGCACTCGTATCCGGGGACATTCCACGGCTCGGGGATGATCACGACCGCCGCCGTCTCCGAACGGGCGAGGGTGGAATCGATGATCGCGCTCCGGCGCGGGCTGAAGGTCTCCTCGCAGCCGGGTGCTCAGATCTGAATTCCCGAATCCGGCCTGAGCTCCACCGGCCGGGTCGGACAGCCGTCGCGCGGAGTCATCGACCGGTGGACCTGTCTGGCCATCTATGCCACTGTGTATGGCCACCAGCTGAATCGGGGCGCACGCAGGGGCAGCCACGCACGTTCCCGACGAATTCCAGGAGCGCACATGAGCATCTACGCACCAACCGAGGCCCAGCATCGTGGCTCGACCGACCTTCCCTTCGTCGAAATGGGCGGAGGCAACAAGCTCAAGGTGATCCAGGTCGACGTGGCCGAGGGGCTCTGGATCGTCGAGAACATCTTCCAGGCCGGTTATGCGGTGCAGACCCACCGCCACACGGGGCCCGTCTACGGCTACACCATGTCCGGTGCCTGGAGGTACCGCGAGTACGACTACGTCAACAGGGCCGGCTCGTTTCTCTTCGAGCCCGCCGGGTCCGTCCACACCCTCGAGTGCATCGAGAACGACACCCAGGTGTGGTTCCAGATGTACGGGGTCAACCTCAACCTGGCCGCTGACGGCAGCATCGAGAGCGTCTTCGATGGTCCCGGCACGCTCGAGGCGTACTACGCACTGTGCGAGGCGGAAGGCTTCCCCCGACCCGACGTGCTGGTGAGCTGACCCGCCTCCGGCCCCGACCTTCGGGCCGGATCGGCGCCAAGGACAGCCCGGCCCAGCCCTCGCACCCCGACCGGCGCCTTCCCGCAGCACCGTTTACGCCTTTTTGATGCCGCCGCGGCACGATGCCGGGCCGGGGCAGGCAGAATGGGAGCAGAAGAAGATCCCGCAACGGGTGCGCCGGATGGGCGGACCGACGGGGGAGCGGTGCGCCAGACGGGCGCACCGAGGACAGGAGAGACGCAACATGGCATCATCAGCCAATCGGGGATCGCTCGGATCAGCGTCGAACTACCAGCGCATGGTGAACACCTACGGACCACCCCGTCCGTCCGGCTCGACCGCCGTGCTGGAGCCCCCGGCACCGCTCGCTCCCACCCCCACCCGGAGGTTCACCGCCGAGGGCGCCTTCAACAAGGCCGGGCTCCTCGGAGCCCTGGCCCTGGTCGTCGGGGCCCTGGCCTATGCCGCCGATCTTCCGCTGGGCCTGGTGTGGCCGCTCCTTCTGGTCGCCGTCGGTGCCGGGTTGTGGGCCTCCTTCCGGCCGAAGCAGGCCAAGGTGCTGGCCCCGGTGTTCGCGGTCTGCGAAGGCGCGGTGCTCGGCATGCTGTCCCGCTTCTACGCCAACCAGGGCCAGCACGTCGTCACGCTGGCCGTGGTCGGGACCCTGACCGTGGTCGTCGGCGTGTGGTTCTGTTACCGGGCCGGTCTGGTCCGGGTCGGCCACCGGTTCATCCAGACCACCATGGTGGCCACCCTCGGCCTGCTGGCCGTCATCGTGGTGTCCATCCTGACCGGATGGGGAGCGTCGGGGCTGGGCGGTCTGGTCATCTTCGGCATCTTGTACCTGTTTCTGGCCGTGATGAACCTGTTCGTCGACTTCGACTTCGCCTACCGGGCCCAGGCCGGCCAACTCAGCGCCGATGCCGAGTGGTACTCCGCCTTCTCGCTGCTCCTCTCCTCGGCCATGGTCTACCTGGCCCTGCTGCGCATCTTCGGCGGCCGGAGCTAGCGCACGACACGCTGGACAACTGTCCAGGTCGACCGTACGCTGCCGAGTGGACGGCGGTCGCCGGCGGGGGTGCCTCGCGGGGGAGGGAGTGACAGTGTCGCTACGGACGCTTCGAGCCTCACGGGGAGGGCGATGAGCTCCCGGTACCCGTTTCCCGCATCCCCCGACGGCTGGTTCAGCATCGGGGCCGGCGCGGATCTCGCACCAGGCGATGTGGAGCCGGTGTCGTACCTCGGACGCGATCTCGTCCTCTTCCGCGGTGAGGACGGGGTGGCGCGGGTGTTCGATGCCCACTGCCCCCACCTGGGAGCCCACCTGGGCGTCGGCGGCCGTGTGTGCGGTGACGGTCTCGCCTGTCCGTTCCACGGATGGCGGTTCGACGGTGGAGGCCGGCTGGTCGAGGTGCCGGGCCTGGATCGAACGCCACGGGCCGCCGCTCGATCGTGGCCCGTCTGCGAGCGCAACGGTCGCATCTTCGTCTGGCACCACGCCGGCGGCGCGCCTCCGAGCTACGGGGTGACCTCCTACCGACCCGACGAGGCGAGCTGGACGCCCTGGAGATGCAGTACCTACCGGGTGCGTGTCCACGTCCAGGACCTGACCGAGAACATCATCGACCGATCGCACTTCTCGGCCGTCCACGACATGGCACCACCCGAGAGGAACCACTTCGAGGTGCGGTTCGACGGTGCCTCCATGGTCGTCGAGCAGAGCCTGAAGGTGACCGCGGTGGACACGGCCGGCTACGAGGTCCAGACGACCACGACGACGTGCGGACCGGGGATCGTGGCCGTCCAGGTGAGCCAGGACCCGATCGAGATGCTGACCTACATCAGCCAGACCCCCATCGATGAGGAGCTGACCGAGGTCAACCTCAACTTCTCGATGAAGGCACTGCCGGACGAGCGGGCCACCGACTCGATCAGCGAGCTCAACGACCGGATCACCAACGAGCAGTTCACACAGGACGTGCCCATCTGGGAGAACAAGATCTACCGCGAGCGTCCGATGATCACCGCCGCCGACGGCCCGGTGACCCAGTACCGCCGGTGGTTCCGGCAGTTCTACTCGGATCCGAGCTGATCGTCCGAGCTGATCGGCCGCCCCGTGAGGGGAGTTCCCGGTCGATCGGTCAGCGCAGGGCGTTGGCCGCCGCGACCAGAGCGTCCTCTTGGACCCAGTTGGTCTGGAAGTGGCGGTTCGGGTCGGTCATCTGGTTGTAGTACCACCAGAAGAGGTAGACCCCCAACGTGACGACGGTGGCGATGATCCGCCCCACGTAGTTGTCCTGGCCCTTGGCCCGACCCTGGTCCGGTGCGGGCAACGGCTGACCGAATCGCCCGAAGATCACCGACAGCTCGTACTCGACGCCAATTTCGGAACGGTCGTGCTTCACGAGGTCCTGGTCCAGCAGCACGAAGGCGATGATCTCGACGAGGCCACGGGCGACGATGGCGAGCACGACCCACACGACCGGTTCCCGAAAGTCGCCGGTCATGCGCCGGAGCACGTCCATGTGCGCACTGGCTCGTTGGAACGACGGCGTCAGCTCGGCTTGCACTCCGCGCCGACCGGCCTCGTCCCAGGCGAAGGCCAGCGATGCATCGAGAAACTCGACGCGGCGGGCGTTGTGATCGCGCATGCGTCGGACCAACTGGTAGAAGACATAGAGGCCGTAGATGCCGAGCGTGAGAACGGTCCAGCCCAGTGCCGTCCAGTAGTCGAAGATGTAGTCGGTCTCGGTGCGACGCTGCCAGGCGATGGTGAGGCGGTCGACGGGGGGCAGCGAGGGCGGTGGCCCCGCGCCCGCCCCGGCGGTGGACGGTTCGTACCCGGGAGGGAACGCAGGCACGGGTGACGGATCCTCAGGGGGGCCCGACGGAGGCACCTGGTTGTCCTGCTCGTCTTCGGCCATGCTGCCTCCCCGGCGTGTGGCTCCGGGATCATCTGACAGATGATGGGACGGCGAAGTCGCTCACCTGTACGTGAACTCCGGACGAGCCTATCCACTCCACCGATGCCGGACGTAGGGGCGTGCCGCCGGACGAGCTGACGACACGGAAGCCCGCCTGCCGAGCGGACGGCACGGAGCCGACGACGACGGATTCAGCCCGCCAGTCCGGCTTGGAGGTCGTCGAAGAACGTCCTCCAGCCCTCTTCCGCCTGGGCGTAGTTCTCCGCAGGCATGTTCCCCCCGGACTGGGTGAAGGTCATCTCGGTTCCGGACTCGACCCTCGTCAGCTGGACGGTCACCAGTTCGAACTGATCTCCCGGGCGATCGCTCAACGTCATGACCAGGCGGTAGGGGGCATCCACTTCCTGATACGAGCCGTGCCAACCGATCTCGTTCCCGTCGGGCAGGAGCATCCGCGCCTTCCAGGCGCCACCCACCCTCGGATCCATGAAGACATCTTCCACGGTGGTGGACGCCGTCCCGAACCATCGGCCGAAGTCCGCGGGCGTCGTCCAGGCCCGGAACACGTCTTCGGGCGGGGCATCGAACGTCCGGGTGATCGAGATGTAGGCACGCTGGTCGGTCATTGTCGTGTTCCCTTCTGGCTCTTCAGATGCTGATCGAGGTTGTCGAAACTGGTCTCCCAGAGCTGCCGGTAGCCCTCGAGCCACCCACTGGCGGAAGCCAGTGTCTCCGGCCGGAGGCGGCAGGGTCGTTCCTGGGCCCGTCGACTTCTGGTGATCAGGCCGGCCTGGTGCAGGACGTGAAGGTGCTTCGAGACGGCCTGGATGCTGATCGAGAAGGGCTCGGCCAGTTCGCTGACCGTGGCCTCTCCTGACGCCAGCCGCTGCACGATGGCCCGCCGGGTCGGATCGGCCAGCGCCGAGAAGACGGCCCCCACCGCTTCGTCCGCCACCAGCGTCCCGGGCCCGTGATCAACCATTGGGTTGAATAGTAGGCGCGGGGCCGGCCTGTTGTCAACCGAGTGGTTGAATACACGGATGACCGGTGACCTCCGCCTCCGCCCGCCTCCGGGGGACGACCGGCCGCGGTCCCCTACTGGATGATCTTCCCCACGACGATCGAGAGCTCGTAGAAGATGTAGAGCGGGATGGCCAGAGCCAGCATCGAGAACGGGTCCGAACTGGGCGTGACCACCCCGGCGACCACCACGATGAGGACGATGGCCCACCGCCGCCACGAGGAGAGTTTCCGGGCCGTCAGGACGCCGGCCACCTCGAGGGAGACCAGGAGCACCGGGAACTGGAAGGTGATGCCGAAGACCACCATCAACAGCACGATGAGGCTGATGTAGTTGATCGGATCGAAGATCTGGTGGAGGCTCGGGCCGCCGATGCTGTCGAGCCATTTGAGGGCGTGGGGGAAGGTGACGAAGGCGACGAGGCATCCGATGGAGAACAGGGTGA
Organism: Acidimicrobiales bacterium; assembly: GCA_050011635.1. Lineage (GTDB taxonomy): Bacteria > Actinomycetota > Acidimicrobiia > Acidimicrobiales > RAAP-2 > Bog-756. Next base: position 11,863 of record JBEKIU010000018.1, on the reverse strand, counting down.
GCGACCCGACGACGAAGGGAATGGCGTAGCGCTTCTCCTTCGGGTTCAGCCCCGGGGTGATGAATCTCCAGAACTCCCACAGCAGCACCGGCGCGGAAAGGACGAGGCCGCCATAGGCGGCGATCTTCACCCGCAGCGCCAGTCCGTCCAGGGGTCCTGTGATGTAGAAGGCGCAGTGGCTCGGTGCCACTTCGCAGTAGGGATGTCTCAGGAAGGAGAGAATCCACGGATAGAGAAGGAACGCGGCCGTACCGGCGACGATGAAGGCCACCGCGCACACCAACACCCGTCGTCGTAGTTCGCCCAGGTGCTCGACCAGGGTCATGGCGTCCGGCCTGGGCCGGGCAACGTTGCGCCGATTGAGGAGGAGTGCCATCGGGGGTCAGGGCCCGGTCGCGGCTTGCGGCACGACGCCTCAGTTCATCCCGGCGTCGTCCGAGCCCGCTCCGCCATCGGAGCGGACCCGGTGCACGATGCCACCCGGAACTGTGGTCGACAGCTCCGGGATCGGTGATGGCACCTCGTAGGTCTTCACCGTCCCTGCCGGTCGGTTGCCTGCCGTCGGTCCGACCGCGTTCCCTCTCGCATCCGGGGATCCGCCGCCGGCGGCCGCGTCGGATGCCGGCTCGTTGCCTGCGCCATGGGTCTCGGCCAGCGTGTCGAGGAATGAGAGAGGCGACCGCACCGCCTGGGTGATGGTGTCGGTGGAGGGCAGGTCGGGGAAGCTGCCCCGGACCTCGGCTTCGAGCTTCTGGCGGAAGGCGCGGACGTCCCTCCAGAGACCGCCGATCTGCTTGGCCAACGTCGGAAGCTTGTCGGGGCCCAACACGACCAGGGCCACCACCACGATGACCAACAGCTTCGCCGGGCTCAGGAAGGGCACGATCGCCTCGCTCCCGAGGTCACGACGCCGCGGTCTCTGCCGTCGTGGCCGGAGTGGTCCCGGAGACGGCGGTGCGGGCCGGGGCGATCACACGCGTCGGAGCCGCAGTTTGGACGACAGTCGTCGTGTCCTGGTCGGCATCGGAGGCACCGTCGTCGAGCCCCTTCTTGAACTCCTTCTGCGCCGAACCCAGTGAGCGGGCCAGTTTGGGGATCTGGGTGGATCCGAACAGGACCAGGGCCACGACGATCAGGACGATGAGGCCTTGTTCGCCGAAAAGATCGGCTGGTGGGCTGAAGTGCATGGGGACGTCTCCTTTGTCGGGCAATGGGGCAGGTTTCGCGTGACCGGTCTCACGTAGATCTCGGACCGCTGTGTTCTTGTTCGCTGCCGACCGCCTCTGCGGATGAGTGGAACGCGGTCACGTCGCTTCGCCGGGAGTCGGTGTCGCGGGATCCGGTCGGATGTTTTCGAAGAAATCCGGGATTTCCGTCATCCGGCACCGGATCCGGCATCGATAGACACATGTGGACCATCCGGTCCGCGTCGGCGAAGTCCCGTCCTTGCCCAGGAGGTCTCGATGAACGAAGTCAGCAGACGCGTGTTCCTGAAAGGGGGCTCGGCCGCCGTGGTGGCCGCCGGAGCCATCTCGGCCATCCCGGGGCTGCCCGCCCTGGTCGGCGTGGCCGAGACCCAGGGACCGGCCGACGTCGGTGCCGCCGAGAGTGCGGTGACCGAGGCCGAGGCCTCGTCGTCGATGAGCGAGCCGCTCATCGCCCACATCCGGGATCTCGGCAGCGGGGAGATCGGGCTCTTCTCCGGTACCAGAGAGATCACCGTGCTCAATCCGCAGCTGGCGGCATCCCTGTTCAGAGCCATGCGCTGAGCCGACCGCCGTCGTCGCTACGTATCCATTCAAACCATCCATTCCATCCAGTCCATTCAGTCCATTCAGTCAACCATCAACCGTCAACCAAGAAACCGAGGTAGTCATGTCGTCCCATCGTGAAGCGCCTGAAATCTCCAAGGACCCTGTCGCCGACTCCACCGATCTCTATGCCTTCGTGAGCCCCGATCAGCCGGGCACCGTGACGCTGATCGCCAATTACATTCCCCTGGAGTCCCCGGACGGCGGTCCCAACTTCTACGAGTTCGGTGACGACGTCCTCTATGCCATCAACATCGACAACGACAACGACGGCTGCACGGACATCAGCTATCAATTCCAGTTCACCAGCGAGATCACCGATCCGAACACCTTCCTCTACAACACGGCACCGATCACGTCGCTGCAGAGCCCGAGCTGGAACCGTCGTCAGACCTACTCGGTCACCAGGGTGGACAGGACCGGCAGCCACATGCTGGGCTCCGGCATTCCCTGCCCGCCCTGCAATATCGGGCCCCTGTCGACGCCCGACTACGTCGGTCTGGCCAACGCGGCCATCACCACCATCGCCCCCGGGACGAAGGTCTTCGCCGGCCAGCGGGCCGAGGGCTTCTACGTCGACCTCGGTGCCATCTTCGACCTCGGTGTCCTGAGGCCGTTCGAGCAGGACCACACCACCTTCGGACTGGCCAACACCGGGATCGGCCAGATGGCCAAGGGCGTCAACTCGACGGCCGGGGTGAACGTGCACAGCATCGCCATCCAGGTCCCGATCGGCGAACTGACCGGGCAGTGGCGGAATCCCACCGACGTCTCGGACCCGGCATCGGTGATCGGTGTCTGGACGACGGCCAGCCGCCAAAAGGCCAGCATCCGCCAGAATTGGCCCGGAGGGAATCTGAACTCGGGTCCGTTCACCCAGGTGTCCCGGCTGGGGAACCCGTTGGTCAACGAGGTGGTGATCCCGCTGGGCACGAAGGACTACTGGAATTCCCAGCCGCCGAGCGAAGACAGCCAGTTCGCCTCCCACGTGGCCAATCCCGAGCTGGCCGGGCTCCTTCCCGTGCTGTATCCGGGCGTCTTCCCCAACCTGGCCGCCTACAACAAGACCGGGGCTCCCCGGGCTGACCTGTTGGCCATCCTCCTCACCGGGATACCGACCGGTGTGGTGCCCGGGTTCCAGAACTACACCGGCTCCCGGCAGGCGGACGTGCTGCGGCTCAACGTGGCCATACCCTCGACGAAGACCAACCCCTCCAACCTGGGCCTGGTGGGAGGAGACCCGGCCGGGTACCCGAACGGGAGGCGGGTCTTCGACGATGTGGCCACCATCGAGCTACGGGCCATCGCCGGCGCAACGCTCCCGCTGGTCGACACCAGTTACAAGGCCGATGCCGCCGCCGGGGCGATCTCGATGGGCCTCACCTCGGGCCCGACCGACGTCTCGGCCATGGGAACGGAGAACTACCTGCCCAGCTTCCCGTACCTGGGCACGCCGTACTCCGGGTTCCTCGTCCCCTCAGGGCCGGCCTGACCGGTGGACGGGCATCGACACGTTGAGGCGCCCCTGGCGCCGAGCGGCGAAGGCACCGTCGTCCTGGACCTCGGCGGGACACGGGGCGCGCTGGTCATCTTCACCCCCGAGCAGCTGTCGGGGGAGGAGATCGAGATCCGGCCGGCCGCCGGTCCGTGGGACGGGACCCACACCGCGGTGCGCCAGCGCGACCTTCGCCACGCCGTCGCCTTTGCCGGGGTGTTCGGATCGCTCCCGGCCGGGAGCTACCAGGTGCGGATCAAAGGGGGTCCCGATCGGACCGTCTGCGGCACCACGCTCGACCTGGAGGTGACCGGTGGTGAGGTGACCCAGCTGCACTGGCCCGCCGCCTGAGGCCCCCGCCCCCCGTTCGGGGACGGGGGGCGGGGGCGGGGGCGGGCCGGGCCCGGCATCCGGACGGGACGGTGGAGGTGGACCACCGCCGGCCTCCGGTCTGTGGTGAACTCGGTCATGTTCTACGTCCTGATCTTCGCCATCCTGGCCGTCGTCCTCGTGGCCGGGGGGATCACCGGCATGTCGCGCCGCCGGAAAGCTCTCGAGGTCGAGGAGCGTCACACTGCCACCAGCAGCTCCGCCCGCCGGAACCGCAAACGGAAGCGGGCCCAGTCGAGCCACGACCGCAGCAAGCGACACTGAACCGCCGACGCCCACCGCGGGCTAGGGGACGGCGGGGCCCTGTCTCCGTGCGAACCCGAGGGGGCACAGAGCCGCCGAGCGGGCCACGCCTCCGATCTGGGCCCGCACCGGGGAGGGTCGTCCGACCCAGCGGGGCTCCAGTTCGTACTCGACGAGCAGCCGGGTGATGGCGGTGGTCATGGCCGACAGCGAGAACGGTTGGGCCGGGCAGGTGTGCCGGCCATGCCCGAATGCCGTCACCAGCTCGACGACGTCGGGCATCGAGTCCCCGGCCAGCCGGCGCCGGTTCCAGTGGTGCGGGTCCCAGGTCTCGAGGCCCGGAGCCGCGCTGGTGTTGGTGAGCGGCAGCAGCGTGGCGATGGTGGCACCTGCCGCCACCTCATGTCGGACCGTTCCGACGTCCAGCGTCACCGGCTCGAGTACGTAGCGCGCCATGATCGACCGCTGGGCCAGTCGGATGGACTCGAGCGCACATCCTTCGGCCAGCTTCCGATCGCCGGTCCGGACCCGCGCCGCCTCGTCCGGATGGGAGAGGAGATCGATGAGGTTCCAGCCGAGGGCGGCGAAGAGATTCGACATGGACGCGATGTGGATGAGGGCGACGTCGCGGGCCACCCCGATGGCGGACGTCCCGAGCGGTTCATCCGCCCAGGCCGCGGCCACCCGGGTGAAGAGCGGATGGTCGGATTCGTGGCCGGGTAGTTCGCCCAGGCTCTCCGCCAGCTCGCGGGTGATGACGCCGAGGGCTTCGTACTCGGCCGCCTTGGCCGTGGCGGCCACCTCCGACATCGATTCGGGATGCACGAACGACTCGGCACCGTCCAGCACGTCGAAGGCCCGGCACAGCTCGTCGAATCGCTCGCCCCTGGCCGAGCCCGGGCCACCCCACGATGCCAGCCCGACCCGGTGCCCCAACCGCCTCGTCAGTTCGAAGACCTCGACCTCGCCGGCCGCCCCCAGCTCGAGAACGGTGTCGTCGAGGGCGCGCTCGACGTTGGCGAGATAGGCGGCGACGTCGTCGCGCCCGAAGAGCTGATGGGGAAGGGTCCGGCGCCCGTCGAACATCTCGTCGGGCAGCTTCCGCCGCAACATCCGCCAGTCGGCCACACCCTTGCTGGCCCGCTCCTCGGGGAGGGCATAGAAGGACCTCACCCCGCTGGGGGTGAACGTGAAGAGGTAGCGGTCCTCCCCGCTATCGACGACGAAGGTGTCGCCGAGCGAGCGCCTCGCCCCGGCCAGTGCCTCCACCGGATCCTCCATGGGGACGTCCCAGGGCAGCCCGACCCCGGTGGCCACCGGGGGCATGGGGGTGATCGTCGGGGTCTTCACCTCGCGCTCATCCGGCCGTGGCTTCCATCTGGACGAGCACCTTGCCGCAGTCCTTCGAGCCCCGGAGCAGACCCAGGGCGTCGTCGAAACGGTCGAGCGGGAACCGGTGGGTGATGAGCCCGGAGAGATCGCGCCGGGCCAGGAGGTCGATGGCATCCCCGAAGCGGCTCGGGTACTCCATGGAGCCCCGGATGGTGAACTGCTTCATCAACACCATCAGGTAGTTCGTGGCCACCGGCCGGTAGTGGAGGGCGACCACCGAGAGCCTCCCGCCGACCGGGCCGTGATCGATGACGTCGGTGATGACCTGGGCCGAGCCGGATGCCTCGATGAAGGCGGCAGTGGCCGGTGTCGGACCGAATGCGAACGGCGCCGTGCCGTGCAGTCGGGCCAGCTCGTCCCAGACCGGGCTGGTGGCCGGGTCGAGCGCGGCCTGGGCGCCGATGCCCAGGGCGAGCTCGAGGCGGGTGGGGCTCAGGTCGATGGCGACGACCTTACGGTGGCCGCGGTCGACCAGCGCGGCGATGGCCGACAGCCCGATGGGTCCGCACCCGAAGACGGCGACGCCGTCCCCGGCATGCACCTCGGCCTGCTCGGCCGCCCGCATGCCGACGGCCAGTGGCTCGGCGAAGGCGGCCACATCGAGTGGGAGGCCGTCGGGGATCCGGTGCAGCCGCCCGCGGTCTGCCGCGGTGACCAGGAGGAGCGGGGTGAGACCTCCTTCGGGCGAGCCGTTGCCGATGCGGCCGAGCTCGTCGTTGCCAGGCTGCACGACGACCCGATGGCCGACCCTGGTCGTCGTGACCTCGGATCCGACCCAGTCCACCGTGCCCGCCACCTCGTGGCCGAGGCACATCGGGGTGCCGCTCGGGCCGGCCAGGCCACCCATCGTGATGTACGAGAGGTCGCTGCCGCAGATCCCGCAGGCCGCCACCCGGACGACGACGTCGCCGGGACCGGGATCAGGACGGGCGACATCGTCGATGCGCACGTCGTCCGGCCCGTGGACTCGCACCTGCAGCACGGGCCGGTGCCCGTCAGGACTCGGCCAGGAAGAGGAACGATTCCATCGCCTCGCGCATGGCCGTGGCCACGATCTCGATCCGGACACCGAATTCGTTCCGGTGGTACGCGAACGACACCGGCGCGTCGTCCCCGGCCCGGCCGCAGAGCTGCAGCGGGCATCCGATGCCGGCCAGCCGGGTGCTGTCCGCGGGCAGGTCATCGCTCCAGAAACCGATGTGGTGCAGGTTCGAGTGCTCGTTGCAGACCCAGACCGATCCGGCCACCTCTTCGACGAGCTCGATGCGGGGCTCCTCCACCGAGTAGCAGAATTTGGTGGGCAGCAGGAGGTCTCGACCGGCGTGGTCACGGTATTCGACCTGGGCCAGACCGAGCACGGGTCCCCAGGTCATCCCGAGCTGCTCGGAGAACTGCGCCCGGGCCGCGGCGATCTCGGGGACGACGATGCCGACGTGGTAGTGGGGGGCGAGTGCGCTCATGGTTCAGGTGAGAAGGTAGCCGCCGTCGACCACCAGTGTGTGGCCGGTGATGTACGCGGCGGCCGAGCTGGCCAGGAACTGCACGGCGCCGACGATATCGGCCGGGGTTCCGAGGCGGCCCATCGGGATGTGGGCCAGCTCGGCGTCCAGCAGTTCGGGAAAGGCGGCCATGGGAGCGGTCATGGGTGTGTCGATCACCCCGGGGGCGACGGCGTTGACCCGGATGCCCCTGGAGACCCACTGCTTGGCCAGGTTGCCGGTCAGCGCGGCCAGCCCCGCCTTGGCCGAGGCGTAGCCGGGGACGATGGGGATGGCCCGGAAGGCGGCCATCGACACCATGTTGATGACGCTAGCGCCTCCGGCCATCGTGCTGGCCTTCAACAGCCGACGGCACCCGGTGGTCAGGCGCATGGGGCCGACGAGGTTGAGGACGAGGGACGTGCCGAAGGTATCCGGCTCCCACTCGTCACGGCCACCGGGGAAGTTGGCCCCGGCGTTGTTGACCAGGATGTCGAGCCGGTCGAGCGAGGCGACGAACCGGTCGATCGAGGTCGGGTCGGTCATCTCCACCTGGTGGTAGGTGAACCGGCTGAGCTCGGTGTCGTAGGCGCCCGGCGTCGCCCGGGTGCCGGTGACGATGACGGTCGCACCGGCGGCCCCGAACGCGTCGGCCAGGGCGTGCCCGATGCCGCTGGTTCCGCCGGTGACGACCACGGTCGCCCCGGTGAAGTCGAACGAGAGGTCGTTGCTCACCGGGCCTCCAGGCGGGCGAACGACCGGCTGAGCCAGGCCCGCTCCCAAAAGTTGTCGCTGGCGTCGAGCAGCTCGCCGGTGGCCGCCGCCGCGGTGCGCAGGGCCTCGGCGTGGTGCGGTTCGACGGCCAGGACGACGTCGGTGAGGTGCAGCGCCGCCACCGGTTCGCCGGCCTCGAGCCGGGCCCGGGCTGCGGCGGCCAGCGCGTCGGCGCCGGCCGCGCCCACCAGGTCGGGAGCGATGGTGGCGGCGGGAACGCCGTAGAGCTCGGTGGTGGACCGGTGGTGGAACCAGCCGGCGTAATTCTCCCAGATGGCTCGCACGTTCCAGCTCGTCTTGCCGTAGCCCTCGCCCACGTCGAGGTGCCCGGGCACCCGGATCTCCCGCATGAGGGAGTGGACGTCGCTGCCCGCGTTCATCCCGTCGACGGTGCGGTCGTGTACCCACCCCATGGCTTCCTGCATGGCCGTGACCTCGGCGGCGATGAGGTCGGCCCCGTCGATGGGGTCGAAGTGGCCGGTGATCAACCGTTCGGGGGCGAGGTCGAGAACGGTGTCGAGCGATGCCAGGTAGGTCAGCGCGTCCCGGTAGCGGTCACCCCGCATGGTCACGAGGTTGGGGACGTGCCCGAACAGGGCGCCGAACATGTTGCCGGTGAGGGCGGTGCGCGAGTCCTCCAGCCAGATGATGAGCGCGTCGGTGGTCTCGCCGCCCGGCGTCGAGATCAGCACGAGGTCGCGGCCGCCGATGGTCAGCTCCAGCCGGTCCTCGAAGGTCACCGTGGGCTCGGGTCGGGCCTGGGCCACGCCGCCGGCGCCCAGGGATTCGGCGTAGGCCATGGCGGCCACGATGGCGTGCATCCAGGCGAAGGCGGCATTGCGCGACCGAAAGGTCTCCAGGCGCTCGTTGTCGTCCCGCCAGCGGGCGAAGTCGGCCTGGGCGATGACCTCGGTATCCTCGTCGCGCAGGCTGTCGACGCCCCCGACATGGTCGAAGTGGCCCTGGGTGAGGATGATCGCCCGGGTGGTGGTGTCGTCGACGGCATCGAAGACCCGCCGGTGAAGCGGCCCCTCGAAACCCATACCGGTGTTGACGATGATGCGGCCGTCGTCGGTCCGCAGGAGGTAGCTGTTGGAGAGCCCCGGCGACATCCAGATGCCGTCGCCGAGGTCGACGGCCGGTTCGCCCCTGGTGGCGGCGATGGCGTCGGCCCCCGGTCGCTGTCGATGGATGCCGGGCATGTCAGGACACCTCTCTGGTCACCTGCGGGAAGGCGTCGAAGTAGAAGGCGAACCGTTCATAGAGCTCGTCGGGCTCGAGACCGAAGTCGCCCCGCAGGTCGTAGACCATCCGGCCTTCGGTGTGCCGAGGGTTGCCGGCCAGGTACGCGGTCAGCTCGGATCGGGCCGGGCCGGTGACATCGAGCCCGGCGACGCCGAGGATGGTGGTGGCCATGGCCAGATCATCGGCCATGAACGCGCCGAACTCGACGTCGACCCGTTGCCCGGCCGGGATCAGGTGCGCGTCACGGACCGCGGCCCGCAGCAGTCGTTCGATGCGGTCGATCCAGTAGGCGGCCAGCTCGTCGGCGTCGATCTGCACCCTCCGCATGCGATCACCGTAGGCCAGCATGGTGAGCGCCGACTGCAGGACGGCCACCGGATCCCTCAGGGTGAAGGCGATGGTCGCCTCCGGGAACGTCGACAGCAGCGGGCCGAGCTGCTCGAGGTGTTGGGGCGTCTTGAGCACCCATCGGTCCGGTCCCCGCAGATGGCTGAGCACCTTGAGCTCGCGGAGGAGGAACCGGTAGTGACGGTGCTGGTCGAGGCCCAGGTAGTAGTCCCGCCACGAGGGGACACGGGCGTGCCATTCGAGCGTGTACGAGCAGAGATCGAGGTCCACCAGCTCACAGTCCTCCTCGATGCTCCACGGTGGGCGGTCGTGCATGAGGGCGGTGAGCGGGGCCATCTTGCGGGTGATCTCGTAGGTCGCCTGGCACCGCAGGTAGCGCGGGTCGACGCCATCGCGGCCGGGGCCGTCGCCGGTCGCGGGGACCGGCTCGATCACCTCCCACCACGGCATGGACCGGAACCGCGAGTCGGCCGCCAGCAGGTTGACCAGATGGGTGGTCCCCGAGCGGGGAAGCCCGACCACGATGACGGGTGGTTCGAGCTGGACGTCGAGCGCCTCCGGATAGCGGGCGAGGTACTCCTCGAAGCGGAGGCGGGCTTTCAGCAGACCGACCAGCCGGTCGCGGACGATGTACCGGCCGAGCCCGGAGAGCCCGAGGTCCGCCTCGACCGCCGCGATCTGGGCCGCCAGCCGGTCGAGCAGGGTGGGATCGCCGAGCTCTTCGAGACCGGTGGCGCGTTGCGCGTCGGCGATGATGCCGTCGCTGTCGAGGTCGACCTGCATGGACAGGGCGAACTCGTAGGAGGACTGCTCCTCGGGAGTGCGCCGGGGCTCCCGCAGATCCTCGATCCGCACCTCGTGTGTCACCGGCACCCGGTCTCCCCGCTGTCCGTCGATGATGGTGGTCGGACTCCTTCGGTCACGGGGACACTACCGAGCTTCGCACGCCCGTTCCCGTCCCGTTCAGAAGTCGGTCCCACTCCTCGGAGAAGGCCGGGTCACGAGGAGTGCATCAGCCACCGCCAGCCTGCCGGGCCGCAATTCCTCGATGCGCCCACCGGCGGCCAGCAGCGAGGCCGGAAAGCCACCCATGTACAGGGACCCGAGCGCAGGAAGGCCGAGGCGGAGGTCCGCGTCCTCGCCGCGACGGGCCCGGCGGCACGAGGCGCCGTCCGGACCGGCCTCCAGCACCCAGCGGCCCTCGGCCGGGTCGGCGTCACCATCCGACGCCGGGACGTCGAGCACCAGTCGACCCGCGGCCTGGTAGCCGCGGGCCCCGAATGCGGCCGCGGTGTCCAGGATGCGTAGGTAGAGGCGGTCCTCGATGAGGACCGTCCGGAGCTGGCGCGGATCGGCCAGGCGCCACCGGACCGGTTCGTCGATCGGAGCCTTTCTGACGGAGACCTGACCGACCAGGTCCAGGTCCAGTACGAAACGCCACAGCGCCGCTTCGACCTCGGCACTCTCGCCGCGCAGCTCCTCGACCACGATGTCGGTGCGCTCCCCCCGGAAGACGCTGGAACCGAAGCGGGACCGGTAGAGCACGTAGCCCTGGTCGGACACCGCATGGAAGCGGGCCGAGGTCCCCTGCCGGTGGTGCGGACGGTCGGCCAGGAGCTGGGCCCAGTAGCCCGGGCTCCGGTCGGCCTCACCGGCCCGGGTGCGGCGCTGCCGGTCGAAGATGTCGGGCAGGACCTTGAGGGCCTCGTCCTTGTCGATGAGGGCCAGGTCGACGGACGGAGCCGGGACGGCGAAGGCGGAGGCCCGGCTGTCGATGGCGTACTCGGCCAGGTTGGCGGCCATCCCGTACCCGAACCTCCCGTAGATGACCGACTCCGAGGCCTCGAGCCCGGCGACCGCCTCCCCCCGGTGGCGGGCGTCGTCGTGCATGGCCTCCATGAGACGGCGCAGGAGTCCCTGGCGGCGGTGGGTGGGATGGACGCCGACCGCGGTCACCCCGGCCATGGGAATTGTCGGACAGGACCGGCCCGGAGCGGCCGGGAGGGTGACATCCATGCTGTAGATGGCCGAGTTGCCGACGAAGCGGTCGCCCGTGTCGACCACCCACGCCCGATCGAGCTCGGACTTCGACGACCACAGCTCGAAGTCGGTGACCTGATCGGGGTCACCGGCGTAGGGGTCGAGGAAGGGGACCGTCACCGACTGTCGGAAGGCCTGTGCCTCCTCCGGCCCTATCTTCCGCACGACAGGTTCCATGGAGCCAGTCTGCCCCACGGTGTCGACGTCGAGCGAGCGTCCCGCACCGGCAACGGTTTGCCGAGTCGGAGGGCGCGGTCGGAGGGTTCCGGCCGTCGAGCGATCGGGATGATGTGTCCGGATCAGGACGCCGGGGAGGGCGGCGCCGAGCGCCACTGCTCCATCACCCGCATGCAGGCCAGGCCGTCGGCGAACGACGGGGAGACCTGGTGTCCCGCGGCGACCGCATCACGCACGGCCGAGGCCCAGGCGGTCATGGCCACGTTGTGGGCATCGCCGGCCGGCGGGGGGAACTCGACCTGCTCCTTGGTGCCGTCGCTCTTGTGGAGGACGACACGGGCGTCCCCGATGTTCTCGATGGCGCCCTCCGAACCGGTGATGACGATGCGGGGCGTCAGTGACACCCCGGCGGTGAACGAGGTGTCGACCGTGGCGGTGGCTCCCGAACGCAGCTCCACCCACCCGGTGAA
>JBEKIU010000017.1:0-43734 GCA_050011635.1 Acidimicrobiales bacterium | reverse complement strand
GGTCGCCACCATCGTGGTGGGCCTCGGCGGATCGGCCACCACCGACGGCGGCCGGGGAGCGCTGGAGGTCATCGAGGCGGCGGGCGGGCTCGCCGGGGTGGAACTGCTGGGGGCTTGTGACGTCGATGTCGGGTTCGTCCAGGCCGCGGACCGGTTCGGTCCCCAGAAGGGAGCCACGCCCGATCAAGTGGTCGAGCTGACGGCCAGGCTGGAAGGGGTGGCCGTGCGATACGCGGACGCGTACGGGGTCGACGTCCGGTCCATCCCGGGGACGGGCGCGGCCGGCGGTTTCGGCGGCGCCATCGTGGCCCTCGGTGGACGGCTCCGATCGGGGTACGAGGTGGTGACCGAACTGCTCGGGTTCCGCGACCTTCTGCACCGCAGCCAGCTGGTGGTGACCGGTGAAGGAGCCCTCGACGCGACCTCCCTACTGGGCAAGGTCGTCGGCTCCGTCCTGACCGACGCCTCCCACGATGGCGTCCCGGTCCTGGTCATCGCGGGCAGGGCCTCACCGGAGACCGTCGAGGAGGTGGAGCGGTGCGGCGCCACCGTGGTGTCGTTGAGCGAGCGGTTCGGCGCCGAGCGGGCCATCGGCGACACGGCCCGCTGTATCGAGGAGACGGTGGTTGCGTACCTTGCCACCGTCCACCGCTGATCTCTCGGACGGCTGCGGACGGCCCTGGGTCAGGCTCCGCCCACGACCCGTGTGGGCGAGGTGACGGACGGACCGCTACGTGAATTCGTAGGCCGCCGGGTCGGGCTCCCTCATCTCGTGGCGGAACCGTATGAACGACCACGGCCAACCCGTGGGCACGCCACGGTCGTCGAGGTACCAGCTCCGACAGCCTGTCACCCACACCGTCTGCCGTGACGCCTGTTCGCGGTCCCGCTCGAACCGGGCCAGGGCTTTGTCGGTGGCGCAGACCTCCCGGCAGTCGCCCGATCGGAGGTGTTCGACGAGCTGCATGATGTAGTGGAGCTGGAGCTCGGCCACCTCGATGAGCGAGAAATTCCCGACCGGCCCGTTGGGGCCGTTCAGCATGAAGAAATTGGGGAACCCGGGTACCGAGATCGACAGGTACGCCTCTGGACGTGGGTCCCAGGCCTGATCGAGTGTGGTGCCGTGGCGGCCGACGACCTCCATGGGCCGCATGAAGGCATCGGCCCGGAAACCGGTGGCCAGCACGAGGATGTCGAGCTCATGGAGCCGGCCGTCCGCCGTGCGGACACCACCGGGTTCGATGCCCCGGATGGCATCGGTGACCAGTTCGGCGTTCGGCCGCTGGATGGCGGCATAGAAGTCGGGGGAGATGATGAGCCGCTTGCAGGCGGCCCGGTAGTCGGGCCGCAGCCGTTCTCGAAGGACCGGGTCCGACACACCGTCCTCGAGGTTGGCCAGGCACGCCTGTTCGATCATCTTGATCTCGGCCGACTCGGCGTCCACCACCGCATTGGAGAAGAGATCGAACATGTCCGACAGCTCCTGACGGGTCCGGGCCAGCCCGTCGGGATCGTCCCGCCAGGTCTGGCGCTGCTCGTCGGAGTAGGCAGGGTTCTCGTTGGGCATCACCCACTGCGCGGTGCGCTGGAACAGGGACAGGTGGGCGACGCGGTCGACGATGGCGGAGACGATCTGCACCGCTGTCGACCCGGTGCCGATGATGCCCACCCGTGCGCCCTCCAGCTGCACGCCGTGGTCCCAACGTGCGCTGTGGAACATCGCCCCCGCGAAGGTGTCCATGCCGTCGATCTCGGGGTACTTGGGATGGTGGAGCACCCCGGTGGCGGCGATGACCACGTCGACCACGTCGTGGTGACCGGAGGCTGTCGTCACGGTCCACCGTCCCTCCGAGAAGGCACAGCGGACGACCGGATCGCCGAAGCGGATCCGAGGCATGACACCCCGATCCTCTGCGACCTGTTGGAAGTAGGCGCGGATCTCGGCACCGGGGGAGAAGCGGTGGCTCCATTCCGGGGTCGGGGCGAAGGAGTAGGAGTACAGGTGCGACGGGACATCGCACGACAGTCCCGGATAGGTATTCTCCCGCCAGGTCCCGCCGACGCCCTCGGCCTTCTCGTAGACCGTGAAATCGGTGAGGCCCGCCTCGGTCAGTCTGATGGCGCTCAGAATGCCCGCCATGCCGGCGCCGATGACCGCACATCTCACCCGGCGCTCGCTCCGAACCATGGGACCGAGTCCACCACACCCTGGCGGGTCGTGCGGGGGGCCGGGGCCCAGCCGGCCTCCTCGTCGCCCCGGCCACGGCGCGGGTACCGTACAACGATGATTCCCGACCACTACACCCTCGCCGGCTCCGATGTGTCGATTCCACCGCTCGGGGTGGGCACCTGGGCCTGGGGTGACCGCTCCACATGGGGGATGGGCGGATACGACCCCGGCCTCACCCGGGACTCCATCAAGGAGGCGTGGGACGCCTCCGTCGACGCCGGCGTGACGTTGTTCGACACTGCCGAGGTGTACGCCCGGGGGGAGAGCGAACGGATCCTCGGGGCCCTGCTGGCCGCGGACCCCGAGCGTGCCGCTTCGGTCGTCGTGGCCACCAAGTTCATGCCCTCGCCCTGGAAGCTGGAGGTTCGCGGCGCACTCATGAAGTCCCTCCGGGCCTCGTTGAGCCGCCTGGGCCTGCCCGCGGTCGACCTCTACCAGATCCATGGACCGATCAGCCTCCGCTCGCATGCGGTGCTGGCCGGAGCCCTGGCCGCCGCGCACCAGGCGGGCCTGGTCAAAGCGGTGGGGGTCTCGAATTACTCGGTGAAGGAGACCCGGTCGATGGCCGCTGCGCTGCAGGCCCATGGCATGCGATTGGCTTCCAACCAGATCGAATTCTCCTTGCTCCGACGGTCGCCGGAGACGAGTGGGTTGATCGCGGCCTGCGTGGAGCTGGGTGTCGTCCCGTTCGCCTACTCACCGATCGGCCAGGGGCGGCTGACCGGCAAGTACTCGGCCTCCAACCCTCCTCCCGGCAAGCGGAACTTCTCCAACCATCCGATGGAGGTCGTCGACGGGATCGTCGACGAGCTGCGCCGTATCGGCGAGAAGTACGGCGGGAAGGTACCCAGCCAGGTGGCGCTGAACTGGGTGATGGCCAAAGGTGCCGTACCCATACCGGGGGCCAAGAACCGTCACCAGGCGGTCGAGAACGCGGGCGCACTGGGCTGGACCATCGACGGGGACGATCTCGCCCGCCTCGACCGCGTCGCGCTACGCGGAATTCAGAGCCTCCAGGGCCGTTTCTGGCAGCACGGCTGAGATTCGTGGTCTTCGGACCGGTGGTCCGGGCTCGGGTCACGCCGCTACAGTTGGCAAGGTCCACCGTCAAAGGAGGTCCCGGCCATGGACATCCGGTCGAACGAGGGCGTGGCCCCCGTCATCGAGCACAACGGCACCACTCCGGTCTGGTGGCTGGTTCCGCCACAGGAGATGCGGGCCGCCACGGAAGGTGGATTCCTCGAGTTGGTCAGCGAGTGGGAGATCGCCGGCGGGGGAGCCGTCGAGGAACACTCCCACCCGACCCACGAGTTCTATTACATCCTTGCCGGCCATGGGATCATGAAGATCGCCGACGAGGAACAAGAGGTCCACACGGGCGACCTCGTGTACACCCCTCCGGACACCACCCACAGCATCTGGCCGGCCAGTAAGAACGCTCCGCTGCGCGGTCTCGCCTTCGCCATCGGTACCCCGGGCTCGGGCAAGGTCGACTACAGCTGACCGGAGGCGTGGCGGAAGTCCGGGCTCCCGGCTCGGACCCGGGGCGACCGCACCCGGTCGGCGTCCGGGGTGGTCGGCGTCGACCGGTTCGGAGGGTGATCTGCCGCGTATGGGAACCGAGAGGAACCAAGAGGAGAACTGTGCAATGAGCCCCGATGAATCCATGGCGAAGACCGTTCCCGCCATCGTCCTGAACGACGGCCACCCCATCCCGCAACTCGGGTTCGGGGTGTTCCAGATCCCGCCGGAGGATACCGAGGTCGCCACGACCAGGGCCCTCGACATCGGCTACCGGCATATCGATACCGCCGAGATGTACCGGAACGAGAAAGGGGTCGGCCTGGCTGTCGCCCGATCGGGTCTCGACCGGTCCGAGGTGTTCGTCACCAGCAAGCTGAACAACGGGTTCCACCGGCCCGACGAGGCTCGTCGGGCCTTCGACAGGACGTTGAGCGAGCTCGGGTTCGAGTTCATCGATCTCTTCTTGATCCATTGGCCGCTGCCGACGCTCTACGACGGTGACTTCGTCTCGACATGGGAGGTCCTGGTGGAGTTCCAGGCCGACGGGCGCGCCCGGTCGATCGGGGTTTCGAACTTCCAGCCCCATCATCTCGACCGCCTCCGCGCGCAGAGTGACGTCGTGCCTGCGGTGAACCAGATCGAGGTGCACCCCTATCTCACCCAGAACGACGTACGGGCGTACGACGCCGACCACCGGATCGCCACCGAAGCCTGGTCTCCGATCGCGCAGGGCAAGGTGCTCGGTGACCCGACCATCAGGGACATCGCCGCCGCTGTCGGGAAGTCCCCCGCGCAGGTGGTGCTCCGCTGGCACATCCAGCGCGGCGATATCGTGTTCCCGAAGTCGGTGACGACTTCGCGCATCCGGGAGAATTTCGAGATCTTCGACTTCGAGCTGGCGCCCGTGGAGATGGACCGGATAACGGCACTCAACCGCGACGAGCGTACGGGGCCGGACCCCGACACCTTCGACTACGTGCCGACCTGAGCACGCGTGATCACCGGGACGTGATCAACCCCCGACGGGCGGAAACAGCGCGTTGGGATTGAGGACCATGTCGGGGTCGAGCGCCTGCTTGATGGCCCGGAAGGCGGAGATCTCCTCGGTCGTCCGCGACAGGTGCAGCCACCGTCTCTTGGCCGTCCCGATGCCGTGCTCGGCGCTGATGCTTCCACCGACGTCGCCGACCATTCGAAGTACCGCATCGTCCACCCGGTCGTCGTCGGGGGGCAGGCCGCTCACGTTCACATGGATGTTCCCATCTCCGACGTGCCCGAACAGCCAGGTACGGGCGGCCGGTGCGACTCCGCGGACCACCTCGGGAACCCGGTCGATGAAGTCGGCGAGCATCCCGAGCGGCACGGTCACGTCGAGCTTGTGAGGTGGACCGAGGGTGTTGACGGCCTCGGTGTGGGCCTCCCGGTAGCGCCACAGCTCGGCTCGGCGGCCGGAATCCGTGGCCACGACGGCGTCGGACACGTGGTCGATCGAGGCGGTCGCCCCGGCCAGTGCCCCTGTCGGGTCGGTGTGATCGGCCGCCTCGACGAGCAGGTACACGGGGTGCGGCTCGGGGAACGGCATCCTCATCCCGGTCACTGCGCACACCAGTTCGAGGCCAGGCGCCAGAAACAGCTCGGCAGCCTCCAGCGAGGGCAGCGCCCGCCGGAGGGAGACCGATGCGTCGAGCGCGGCGGCCACGCTGGCAAAGGCCAGCACGGCGACCGTCCGGCATGGCAGGGAAGGGACGAGGCGAAGCCGGGCGGCAGTCACGACGGCAAGCGTGCCCTCACTCCCGCACACCAGGCCCGGTAGGTGGTAGCCCGTGTTGTCCTTGATCAGCCCGCCGAGGTGGGAGACGACCGACCCCGTTCCGAGCACGGCCTCGACCCCGAGCACCTGGGCCCGGGTGTCCCCGTACCGCAGGACGTGTGTCCCGCCGGCGTTGGTGGCCACCATGCCGCCGACCGTCGCCGATCCGCGGCTGGCCAGGTCGATGGCGTAGGCCCAGCCGGCGGCCCCGGCCGTCTGATGCAGTGTGGAGAGCACGACGCCGGCAGCCGCGGTGATCTGACCGGACAGGCTGTCGATCGGCTCGAGGACCTGCAGACGCCGGAGGCTGAGGACCACCTCGTCGTGGAGGGGTACGCTGCCGCCGACCAGTCCGGTGTTCCCGCCCTGGGGAACCAGCGGGACGCCGAGCTCCCGGCAGGCGAGGACCACACCGGCGACCTCCTCGGTGGAGCCGGGCCGCACCACGGCCGCCGAGCGCCCCCCGAACCGACCCGTCCAGTCCGTCGTGTACGAGGCGACGACTTCGGGATCGACGATCACCTGCTCACCGACGATCTCTCGCAGCCGATCGACGATCTCCCGGTGCCCGGCCATGCTCACTACTCTGCCCGACGCCCGCCGCCGGTGCGGCACTCTGCCCGACGCCCGCCGCCGGTGCGGCGGGATGGGTTGAACCAGCTCTTCGTTTCTACGTCCTGTGACCGGACCGATTCCGGGTGCCAGGCCACCTGCGCCACCATGGCCGGTGTGGTGCTTCGAACTCGACCGGTTCGTCCGTCAGCCAAAAGCTGTCCAGCGTGGTCGGCGGCGGGGCCGAGGTCTGCCACCAGCGGCGTTTGGGCGGTTCCGGTTCAGGCTGGACAAGGCCCTCCGGCGACCACAGGCTGTTCAGGGCGGTGCGCGGCGGGGCCACGCCGGGTCCGGGTGCCACCGCCGGGGCCTCGGGTGTCGGATCGGCGAGCTTCGCCGCGGTGCCGCCCATCAGGATGGCACGGAGCGAGTTGAGAT
The DNA here is from genome assembly GCA_050011635.1 of Acidimicrobiales bacterium. Taxonomy (GTDB): domain Bacteria; phylum Actinomycetota; class Acidimicrobiia; order Acidimicrobiales; family RAAP-2; genus Bog-756. The sequence continues at coordinate 37,180 of JBEKIU010000017.1, read as the reverse complement.
CGTCGTCCTTGGCCGCGATCACCCGTTCCCGCTCCCGGGCCTCGGCCTCGGCCACTTCGGCCCGGATCTGTAGCGCCGTGATCTGGGCGCGGAGGACTTCGACTTCGGAGAGGACGGGCACGACCACAGGTTCGATGCGTTCGATCGAGGTGTGGGTGCCGATCGAGGTTTGGACTTCGATCGGGGCGGCGGGTTCGGCCGGTTCGTCGGGTTCGACCGAGATGTGTTGGACCGGGGCGCCGGTTCCGACCCGGCGAGCCCCCGTCGGACTCGCGGCATCCAGCTCCGCGGACGGAATGAGCCAGCGTCCTCTGCCCTTCCCCTCCTTGCGGGCATTGGGGAACTTCCCGGAAGCGAGCAGGCGCTGGATGGTGGGGCGATCGACGCCGGTGGCCTCGGCCGCCTCGGTGATGGTCAGCATCGACTTGCCGTTGGCGCTGCTCATCGGCCGCGCCCCACCGACTGCACGTGGGCCTCGACCGCACTCGGACCGGCCTGACTGTCTGCGTCTGTCGAGCGCTTCGGACTCATCTCCGTCTCCTGCGAAGGGCTCCCCCACGGGCCACTGGTTGACAGCATCGTCGGATTCCGCGGAGTTCTTGAATCTGCGGTGTTGCCCCGGGCCGAGCGATGCCGAGCTGAACTGCTGGCATGAGAGCCGTCTGACCTGCTACTTGACGCCGCTCTTCCTCTGATGGCCAATCCGCAATTGTAATGAGGGCGAACCTTTCTGGTCCGCGGAGAGTCACTATATACATGGGAACGGATTCCGCCACTGGCGGGGCGGCGCCTTCGGGGAGCGAAGGGTCATCGGGGCGTGAATGACCTCGAGAGATGGCTCGAGGAGGGCTATCCACGCTCGTTCCGTACCGCCTGCCTGATCCTCGGCAACCGGTTCGATGCCGAAGAAGCCGTCCAGGAGGCGTTCTTGCGGGCATGGAGGTTCCGCGACTCCCTCACCACTGGCGCCGACTTCAAGCCATGGCTGTACCGAGTCGTTGTCAACGCGTGCAACTCGAAGCTCCGCCAGGAGATCCCCCATCGGGACCGACGATCGAACGACGACCGGCTTGCCGCGACAGCGTCGACCGAGAACGATCCCACCCGCGCGGCCCTCTCCCGGGACGTGGTCCGCGCCTTGCAGGATCTGCCGGTGCATCTGCGGGTCGCCGTCGTATTGCGCTATTACGCGGATCTCAGCGAACGTGAGATCGCCACCGCCATCGGCCGGCGACAGGGGACGGTGAAGTCGCGCCTGCACGAGGCCCGCCGGCTCCTGGCCGAGCATCCGGCGTTGCGGTCGCAGATTCCCGGCGACCGCACAGAATCGGAGGTGCTTCGGTGACCATGATCGACGAGGAGGTCCTCAGCCGCATCATCGGTGATGCCGCAGCGATGATCGAGATCCCCGAAGGTGCGGCCGAGAGGATTCTTGTCGCATCCCGAGCCGCCGAGCCAAGGGCTCGGAGACGCCTCCCGCGGCCCACCTTGGCCAGCGGCAGTCGCGGACGGAAGATTCTGGTCGCCGCCGTGGTGATCATGGTGGTGGGCGGGGTCTCGCTCTCGCTGGTGGCGTCCAGGCCCGCTTCGAACGGAAGCAGAGAGGCGAGCTCGGCGGCAGTCGAAGGGGGAGTCGCATCGCCGGGCTCGGCCGCGCCGGCTCATGCAAGCGCTGCCCCGTTTGCCCCGACCGGGTCCGCCAGTGGCGCGCCGGCGAGCTCTGTGCCACCGCTCCCATCCGGATCTGTCGGCCAGTCGGCCAAGGTCGAGGCCAACGGTTCGATCAGTCTGACGATAGGGGGCGGGAAGTTGCAGTCGGTGCTGGCCACACTCTCCGACCTGGCCGCCAGCAAAGGGGGGTTCGTGGCCAGTAGCCAGGCCCAGGTGGGCGACGGAGGGTCCGGGACCCCGTCGTCCGGAACCATCGTCCTGCGGGTCCCCGAGGCGTCCTTCGGCGCGGTGGTGTCCGAGGTCCAGCGGATCGGTCATGCCACGTCGGTCACCACGACGTCCACCGACGTCACCGGCAGGTACGTGGACCTTCAGGCCCGCATCGCCGCGCTCCAGGCCAGCCGGCAGCAGTACCTGACGATCATGGGTCAGGCCACGTCGATCGGTGACATCCTGGCCGTCCAGAATCAGCTCGACGCCCTTCAGAGTCAGCTCGAGCAGCTCCAGGGCCAGCTCGGCGTCCTCGACAACGAGACCACCTATGGGACCCTCACGGTGGCACTGGCCGAGGCCGGTCACCGGCCGCCCCCGCCCCGACCGCCCAGGACGGGACTTGACAACGCGTGGCACGACGGGATCGGCGGCTTCGTCTCGGGAGTCGAGTGGCTGATCCGGATCGCCGGGACCACGCTCTTCGTCCTGCTCTGTCTGGCCGTGCTGCTCGTTTCGGGAAGATGGCTCTGGCGAGCGTCCCGTCGTCGGATGCTCTGAAGACTCGTCGGCGGGCCGTCTCGACGGAACCCCCACGACGCTGCGGCCCGGCCCCGGCACGGTCGGTTGGCGTCGCCACTGGCAGCCCCATGCGGCGGTTCACAGACGGGCATTTCCCCAGCAGATGGGGCAGACTGGATCCGCCCACCCACGGACGGAGGATGGCCGAATGGTGTTGAAGACGACGGACGAGTTGCTGGCCGAAGTCCCCTTGTTCGCCGGGCTTTCGCAGAAGGATCTGAAGCGTGTCTCGAGCTTGGCGACACGGCTGGAGCTGAGCGAGGGCCGTGAATTGACCCGCCAGGGTGGCATCGGTCATGAGTTCATCGTCGTGCTGGACGGCACCGTCGATGTGCTGATCGACGGTGAATTGGTGAACACCTGCAGCGCCGGGTCGTGTTTCGGCGAGATCGCGCTGCTCAGCGATCGACGGCGGACGGCAACGGTGGTGGCCATGACCGATGTCATCATCGATGTGATCGGCCGTCAGGAGTTCTCGACGCTCCTCGAGGATCATCCCGCCATCGCCGAGCAGCTCAAGGCTGCGATGGCAGCCCACCTGGACGAGGACGACTCCCGCTCGCTGTAGCCCGCCGGCTCGTCCCACGGCGAGGCCCGGGTCCGACAGCGGCATCACGGACGGGCACCCCGGCCCACAACGCAACGACCCCCGGGAAGAGGCCTAACCGGGGGTCGTCGAGTGGGTGGACAGACCGCCAAACTCCCCCCTGGTGTCCTGCCCATCCGCTGTGTCCAGCATGCACCTCTTTCCGAGCCCGGCACCATCCTCAAATTTGGTGTTTTTCGGCTCCGCGCCGGCCTGTCCCCCGAGGATCGGACTGGGTGGGTGGCCAGCCGGTCCGACGGGCAGCCACCGAAACCGCCCTATTCTCGGACCATGGTTCGACCGGCCCCCACCGTGGCGGGATCCACGGCGGCATCAGGCCTGGAGATCACCGGCGTTTACAAGTCGTTCGGATCACAGGAGGTACTGACCGGGATTGATCTCGAGGTGCCCGAGGGATCCCTGACCGCCATCCTGGGGCCGTCAGGGAGCGGCAAGACCACACTGTTGCGGGTCACGGCCGGATTCGAACGAGCGGATCGTGGCACCGTCGTCCTGGGCGGTCGTCTCGTGGAGGACCCCCACCTCGTCCTGCCCCCCGAGCAGCGGGGAATCGGGTACGTCCCCCAGGAGGGATCGCTCTTCCCCCACCTCACGGTCGCAGCCAACGTCGCCTTCGGCGTGCCCCGTGCGGCCAGGCGCAAGTCGGAGCGCAACATCTCTGAACTGTTGGAGATGGTCGGCCTGGCCGGGCTGGGTGATCGTTATCCCCATCAGCTCTCCGGGGGGCAGCAGCAACGGGTCGCGCTGGCCCGGGCGCTGGCCATCCGACCGACCCTGGTCCTGTTGGACGAGCCCTTCTCGTCGCTCGATGCCAGCCTCCGCTCCAGTGTGCGGTCCGACGTCCAGGACGTGTTGCGAGCAGGAGGGATCACCGCGGTGCTGGTCACGCACGATCAGGATGAGGCCTTGTCGATAGCCGACCGGGTGGCGGTGATCCGGGACGGGGTGATCAGGCAGCACGGGACACCCCAGCAGCTCTACGACCATCCGGTCGACCCGGGCATGGCGCGGTTCCTCGGCAACGCCAACCTTGTGCCCGCCACCGTGGAGGGAGACCGGGTCGACACCCCGTTCGGACCCATGAGCCTGCGACCGGACTCGAGAACCGTCGAGATCTCGGGGCCGGTGGTGGCCCTGGTCCGGCCCGAGCAGTTGGTCATTTCGACCACCATCACGGGCTCCGGGCTCCGGGCCGTGGCGCTCCGGACCCAATTCCACGGGCACGACACCGTGATCACCTTCAGCCCGCGCTCCCTGCCCGGCGTCGATCCGATCAGCGTCCGGGCGGAAGGAGAGCTGGTGGTGGCCGAGGACACTGAAGTCGAACTCACCACCCGCGGCTCCGCACTGGTGTGGCCGGCCCGTGGAGACTCACACTCGGGCTCAGGGGAGTCGGCGCACCCCGCCCAGGTCTAAGGTCCACTTGACAATCGAAGTTAGGTACACCTAATAATAGTGCGTGGGCACATCGACCGACGGCCGGAGGGGGTTTCGGCCGCTTCGAGGCCGACGCCTGCTCTCGGGCCTGGCCGCCCTCTGCCTGGCGGGCGGCGTGCTGACGGCATGTGGCGGCTCGTCAGGTTCGGGGCAGTCCATCACCCTCTACAACGGTCAGCACGTCCAGACCACCGAGTCGCTGGTGGCCGGATTCGAGAAGGCCACGGGGATCACGGTCAACATCCGGAGCGACGACGAGGACACCCTGGCCGACGAGATCGTCACCGAGGGGAGCCGGTCGCCTGCCGATGTGATCTACACCGAGAACACCCCGGCCATCCAGTATCTGGCCGCCAAGGGACTGCTCTCGAGGGTCGACGCCACCACGCTGGCTAACACCCCGAGCCAGTACAACTCGCCCGACGGCGACTGGGTGGGGGTGTCGGCTCGGGTCAGCGTGCTCATCTACAACCCCGCCCTCATCGCCAAGGCGCAACTCCCCACCTCGGTGCTCCAGCTGGCCGACCCCCGCTATCGCGGGAAGCTGGCCCTGGCGCCGGGTGAGACCGACTTCCAGCCCATCGTGACCTCGGTCGACCGTACCTACGGCGAAGCCAAGACACTCAAGTGGCTCGAAGGGATCAAGGCCAACGCCGGGGGCCAGACCTATTCCGACAACGAGTCCATCGCCGAAGAGGTCAATCGGGGAGCGGTGGCCTTCGGTGTGATCAACCAGTACTACTGGTACCGATTGCGAGCCGAGATCGGTGCGTCGAACATGCACTCCGACATCACTTACTTCGCTCCCCGCGACCCCGGCTACGTGCTCGACATCTCGCCGGCGGCGGTGCTCGCGTCGAGCACCCATCAGGCTGCGGCGCAGAAGTTCCTGGCCTACCTCACCTCGAAGCAGGGCCAGGAGATCATCGCCCACTCGATCAGCTTCGAATATCCGATCGCCTCGGGGGTGACCACCTCACAGCCCGAGACGCCGTTCCACCTGCTGCAGCCGAATGCCATCACCATCTCGGAGCTGGGCGACGGCTCGACGGCGATATCCCTCCTGAAGCAGGCGGGGCTGCTCTGATGCCGGCGCCGGCCGCGGTCCACCCCTGATGAGCGTGGGCACCCGGTGACGGCGTACCCGACGACGATGGCCGGCCCGGAACCTCGCCCGACGACCGGTACCCCGGTGCCGGTCCGCGGTGTCCGGCGGCCACCGGTACTCCTCGCCGCCAGCGCAGCCGTGGCCGTCGTCCTGCTGGTCCCGCTGGTATTCCTCGTGATCGAAGCCAGTGGGGCGGGTTGGTCCACCGTCGTCCACCTGATCTTCCGCCCGCTCACCGGCACGCTGTTGTGGAACACGATCCGGCTCACGGTGGTCGTCACCGTGCTGTGCGCCGTCATCGGAACCCTGGCCGCGTGGTGCGTCGAGCGGACCGATCTGCCCGGACGACGGATCTGGGCGGTACTGGTGGTGGTCCCCTTCGCCATCCCCGACTTCGTGGTCAGCTTCGGGTGGGCGTCGCTGTCGACCTGGGTCCACGGCTTCCGGGGCGCGGTGCTGGTCATGACGCTTGCCGTCTATCCGCTGGTCTACCTGCCGGTGGCCGCCAGCCTGCGGGGCGCCGATCCGGACCAGGAGGACGTGGCCCGCAGCCTCGGGAGCAGTCGGTTGAGCACCTTCTTCCGGATCACCGTCCGGCAGGCCCGGAGCGCCATCCTCGGCGGCTGCCTCCTCGTGGCCCTGGTGATGTTGGCCGAGTACGGCGCGTTCGAGATCCTCGGCTATCAGACCTTCACCACCGAGATCTTCACCGAGTCCCAGGAGTTGTTCAACGTACCGGCCAGCTGCGCCCTGGTGTTCGTCCTGGTCCTCCTGGGTCTGGTCGTGCTCGGAGCCGAGGCCATGACGCGCGACAAAGGGCGGATCTCGCGCCTGGGCCCCCAGGTCCAGCGGGTCACCCAACGGCACCGGCTGGGCAAGGCCACCGTCCCGGTCCTGTTCGGCTTCTTCGCCCTGGTCGGGCTGGCCCTCGGGGTGCCCGTCGGGTCGTGTATCTACTGGACATTCGAGGGTGGAGCCCACGCGCTCACCGGCGCCAGCATCGCCAGCGCGACCTGGCACACCGCCCTCTACAGCGGCACGGCAGCCGCGCTGGCCACGCTGATGGCCCTGCCCGTCGCCCTGTTGGCCGTCCGCAATCCGGGTCGTTCGGTGCACCTGCTCGAACGCAGTACCTATCTGGTGCTGGCCATGCCCGGCATCGTCATCGCCTTCGCCCTGAGCTACTTCACGGAACGGTACGCCGACTCGTTCTTCTACCAGAGCGCCCCGCTGCTGATCCTGGCCTACGCCATCTTGTTCTTCCCCCTGGCCCTGGTCGGGGTCAAGGCATCGGTGGCGCACGCGCCGGTGGGCCTCGAAGAGGTGGCACGATCGCTCGGCCTGACCCGCCTGGCCGTCCTCCGTCGGGTCACCCTCCCGCTCATCGGCCCGGGCCTCGCCGCCGCCTTCTCGCTGGTCCTCCTGGCCGCTGTCACCGAGCTCACCGCCACCCTCATTCTCGTGCCCACCGGCGTGCAGACCCTCTCCACCCAGTTCTGGGCCTACCAGCAGAACCTCTCCTACGGTCAGGCGGCACCGTTCGCGTTGGTGATCATCGCCATCGCCGCAGTGCCCAGCTACGTACTCGGGCGGTACTTCGACCGACTGCCGGCGAGGGCGACATCGACATGATCGGTCTCGCCGGATGTGCGGCGCCGTCGATCTGGTCCCGCCGGCCAACGGAGATGCGGTGCGCTGTACAGAGCCGGCCGGCGCATGGGATGCTCGCCTGGCGGGCGGCAGGACGAGACGAAGAGGAGAGAGCGACGTGCCCAAGTCAGAACGCCGATCACCCGTCGACCTGGAGGTGCGCGAAAGCGTGGCCTGGATCACCCTGGACGATCCCGATCACAGCAACTCCTTTTCCGCCGACAGCGTGGGCGCCTTGGCCCAGGCGGTGAACGCGGCGCGGGCCGCCGACGTCGGGGTCGTCGTGCTGTCGGCCCGCGGACCGGTGTTCAGCGTGGGCGGTGATCTGGGAGCGTTCGAAGGTGCACCGGACACGGGTGCCTACGTCGACGAGCTGGCCGAGGCTCTCCACCGCGTCGTCAGCGAGCTGACCCGGCTCGACGCCATCGTCATTGCCGTCGTCCGGGGCATGGCGGCGGGCGCCGCCGTCCCGCTTGCCGCCGCGGCGGACATCGTCCTCGCCGCCGAGTCGGCACGGTTCACCCTGGCCTACACGAAGGTCGGATTGACCCCCGATGGAGGGAGCAGCTTGTTGGCTGCGTCGATCGGGCTGCACCGGGCGCTGTATCTGGCCCTACTGAACCCGGTGCTCACCGCAGCCGAGGCCCAGGCGATGGGCCTGGTGATGGAGATCCACCCCGACGACGACCTCGCGGAGGCGGTCGAGGGCGTTGTCCGGCGCCTGTCCCGGGGGAGCCGGACGGCGTTGGTGGCGGCCAAGCACCTGCTCCGCGAGCAGGCGATACCGGCACCCGAGACGGCCATGCGGCGAGAGACACTGGCCATGCGGGCCGCCGCCGCCGGACCCGACGGGCGCGAAGGCGTCGCCTCGTTTCTGGCCAAGCGGTCGCCGGCGTTCCCTTCGGCAGACCGCCGGGACGCGCCGTCGGACCCCCCGGACGGCCCGTAGGCTACGTTGTCGGCCAGGTCGCTGAACAACGGCCGAGGGGTGGTCCGTGGACCACTTTGGGGAGAGACCGGAGGTTCCTGATCGTGCCGAATGACGCCCGAGGAGACGGGCTCGGACGGCGGATGCGGGCCCTGAGCCGATGAGCGAGCGGGTCTCCCCGGACGCACCGAAGAAGGGGACGACGCTCTCCTACATTCCGGCTTTCGACGGGATCAGGGGCGTGGCCATGATCGGAATCCTGGGCGTCCACGGAGAGGTCTACCTGACGGCCGGAGGTTTCTACTTTCTCGACAGCTTCTTCGCCCTGTCCGGGTTCCTGATCACCTCGTTGTTGATCGTCGAGTGGCGAAAGAGCGGCACCGTCAAGTTGAAGACCTTCTGGGCCCGTCGAGCTCGACGTCTGCTCCCCGCCCTGTTCGTCATGCTCATCGGCGTCGCCATCCTCTACGGACTGTTCGTTCCTGCGGGTACCTATCCGACCCTCCGGGGTGACGCTCTCTCCGCTCTGTTCTACTTCGCCAACTGGCACTTCATCGCGGCCGGCGACAACTATTTCGACCAGACCGCGCTCACCTCGCCGCTCATCCACATGTGGTCGCTGGCCCTGGAGGAGCAGTTCTACCTCGTCTGGCCACTTGTGGTCCTCGGCCTGCTCAAGGTCTGGCGGTCGTTGCGGGTCCTGTTGGTCGTCTGCATCGTCGGAGCGCTTCTCTCGGCCCTCGAGATGGCACTGCTCTACAGCCCGACGGATGTGACTCGCGTCTACTTCGGCACTGACACCCATGCCCAATCCGTGCTCGTGGGAGCTTCGTTGGCGGTGGGATTGGCCATGTGGGCCGATCGTCGGCGGAAGGGTGAGGAGCAGGACTGGCAGGCCCGCACCCCCCGGGCCCGCTCCCTGCTGACCGCCATCGGCGTCATCGGCATGGTCGTGAGCGCCATCCTGTACACCACGGTCCACTCCGACCAGGCGTTCGCCTACCGGGGCGGATTCCTGCTCGCCGCCATTGCCGCCTCCGCCGTGCTCCTCAGCGTGTCGTGCGCCCAGTTCTCGCCCGTGGCCAAGCTGTTGTCGTTCTCCGTCTTCACCTTTATCGGGCGGATGTCCTATGGCATGTACCTCTGGCACTTCCCGCTCTTCACGTTCATAAACCACGCCCGGACGGGTCTCACCGGGTGGCCCCTGTTCGCCGTTCGGCTCGTCCCCACACTGGCGGTGGCGTGGGTGTCGTTCTTCTACATCGAACGGCCCATCCGGCAGGGGACCTTCTTCACTTCGTTGCGGGTACGCATCCTCACCCCTCTGGCCGTCGCCGTGGTGGTGGTGGCGATCATCCTCGCCACCATGCCGGCGACCGAGACGTTCGCCGGAGGGTCGATCGCCCTCCGGGCCGTCCCGGCCACTCCGGTCAGAACGGCCATTCCGGTGGCGTACCAGAACACCCCGGTCCGGGTCCTCCTGGTGGGTGATTCGCAGGCGCTGACGCTCGGGATCGGGCTCGGGGCCGCGGTGCGGTCGGATCCGGGGAAGTACGACCACCTGTACCTGCTCAACGAGGGCATCCTGGGCTGCGGTGTTGCCCAGGGGACGACCGGCATCCAGGGCAACACGACATTCGTCGTGGGGAAGCCGTGCACGCCGTCCCCACAGCAGGGCAATTGCCCCCCGGGCGGCGTCTTCGGACCCCATCAGAACGTGCCTTGTCAGGAGTGGACGGCGGCCTGGGCCGACTGGGTCCGTCAGCTGAAGCCCAACGTGGTGGTGTTGCTGGCCGGTGGCGGCGAGGTGCTCGACCGCGAGTTCGAGGGCCACATGACCAACATCCTCCATCCGGTGTTCGCCGCCTACGTGAAGAGCCAATTGGAGAAGGCCGTTCGGATCGCCACCGCCGGGGGCGCCCTCATGGTGCTCATGACCAAACCCTGCCAGAGCACCGGCGAGCAGCTCGACGGGGAGCCGTGGCCGGACGACAGCTCCGCCCGACAGGGCGTCTACAACTCGCTGCTCCGTCAGGTGGCTGCCGAGCACCCGAACCAGGTCTACGTCCAGGATCTCAATTCCTACGTCTGCCCCGGTGGCAAGTACACCGAGGATCTGAACGGCGTGCCGGTGCGGGAGTCGGACGGAATCCACTTCCAGTACCAGGAGTCCGGTGTCGGCGGCGATTACCTGGCACCGGCCATCCTCCCCTACTGGCTCGAGCTCGGCCACCTCCAGGAGGCACAGACGGATGGGGCCAGCGTCGAGGTCGGTGCCCTCCCGGAGTTCTTCGCTCCGCAGTGACCCGGATCCGACCGTGCCGACGAACCCGGAATTCCTGACCCGGACGTCGTCCGGAGTTGCAGTACGATCGCCAACGCTCCTGCTCGATCGGTGACGGAAAGCCGGGCTCAATCGGATGGCAATGCGGTGCTAGAGGGTGCTGTCCACCAATCCGACCCCAGCGCGCGGTCATCTCCGCTCGACACCGATCCGACAGACACCGAGTCCGGGCGTCACAGGCGCACCTCGGCACTGGACGGCATACGGGCCTTCGCCGTCCTGGCCGTCATGGCGTACCACTTCGGCGTTCCGGGGACCGGTGGGGGATTGCTCGGTGTGGACGTCTTCTTCGTCCTGTCCGGATTTCTGATCACCTCTCTGATCTGCAGGGAGCTCCAGCAGACCGAGACGATCCGGCTGGCACGATTCTGGGCCCAGCGGGCGCGCCGGCTCCTGCCCGCGTTGTTCGTACTCCTGCTGGGCGTTGCCGCATACGTGCACATCTTCGCCAGCTCGATCGATCTGGCGTCGGTTCGAGGAGATGCCTTCTCCACGCTCACCTACGTTTCGAACTGGCGTTTCATCTTCTCGGACCAGGGCTATTTTTCCCAGGCGGCTGCACCGTCCCCCTTTCTGCACACCTGGTCGCTCGCCATCGAGGAGCAGTACTACCTGGTATGGCCGCTCATCGCCCTGTTCGTGGCTCGACGGTGGGGGACCCGGAGGGTGGCCCTGACGGCTGCGATCGGCGCCGTCGCCTCCGCCGTCCTGATGGGTTCGATGTACATCGCCGGATTCTCGATCGAGCGCCTCTATTACGGCACCGATACCCGTGCCCAGTCGCTTCTCATCGGCTCGTTCGTCGGTGCAGTCGGATCCCATGTCGGGAGCACCTTCGACATCCTGCCCGCGGGTTGGATCGCAACCCGCCTGCAGCGCCGGCTGTGGACGCTGTCGGGGGTCCTCGGAGCCCTGTTTCTGGTCTGGGCCTGGCATGATCTCGAAGGACAAAACGGCCTCTTGTACGTAGGCGGCTTCTTCTGCGTGGCCGTGGCCGCCGCCTGCGTCATCGTCGCCTGCGTGACCTTCCCGGGCTCGGCGCTGGCCCGCTTCTGCTCGCTCGGTGTCCTGGTGTTCATCGGGCGCATCTCCTATGGGCTCTACCTCTACCACTGGCCTCTCTATCTTCTGATCAATCACGCCCATACCGGCCTGTCGGGAATCTGGCTGCTCGGTGCCAGGCTCCTCACGACGTTCGCTGTTGCCACCGTCTCCTTCTTTGCCATCGAGGAGCCGATCCGTACGAAACGGATCCTGCCCGGGCGTATGGGACTGGTGGGAATGGGAACTGCCGCCGTGGTCGCCGCACTGGCCCTCCTCCTGGCCACCGTGGTGCCGGCCACGTCCATCGCCGCCCTTCCCACCACCGGCAGAACGTCGGTCGCAGAACGCCAGGCACTCACCGCAGCCCATGCGTTCACGACCCACCCGATCCGCTTCCTGCTGCTGGGTGACTCGATCGCGCTGACCCTGGGTGTCGGATTGGGGGTCCGGTCTCAGCCTCGATACGGGGTCCAGGTCATCGATCGCGGCACGCTCGGCTGCGAACTCGACACGTTCGAGGTGATGCTCTCGGGAGTCGCCGGTCCCGCGACACCGGGATGCACCCACTGGAGGACGGCGTGGAAGCAGGATGTCGACCAGGACCGGCCCGATGTCGTGGGGTTGCTCATCGGCCGGTGGGAGGTCAGCGATCAGCTGTTCCACGGGAACTGGGTGCACATCGGCCAGCCGGTCTGGGACGACCACCTGGCTTCGGAGCTCGAGCAGGCATTCGGTATCCTGTCGGCCGGAGGTGCGAGGATCGTCGTGTTCACGATGCCCTACGTCGATCCACCGACCGAGGCTGCCAACGGGACACCGTTCCCGGAGAACTCCCCCTCACGGGTGGCGGCGTTCAACAAGCTCCTCCGGAGCGTGGCCGACAGACAGCGTGGACACGTGACCGTCGTCGACCTCAACAAGATGCTCGATCCTCACGGCGTCTTCCAGCCCGAGCTGGACGGCATCCAAGTGCGATGGTCGGACGGAATCCACATCACCGAAGCAGGGGGAGAATGGCTGCAGCCCCGTATCATGCCCATCATCGCCGAACAGGGGCTCGCGGCCCGGACGGGTGGCGCATGATCGGGCACCACGAGCTCCGACGCGACAGACTCGGTACCGTGGGATGGCGCTGGAGGCCGGTACCGGGCGGTCACCGATGACATCGATCGGGGGGCAACGCCCGTCCTCCGTCGGGAGGGTCTGCCTCGGCCTGGTCCTCGTCGTGGGCATCGCCTCGAGCTCGTGCGGCGGGTCGCCTGCGGTCACATCCTCGGCGTCGGAGAATCCCGCCGACGGGCCGGTCGGTCCGCTCCGGGCTCCAGGCGGTCCGTGGCTGGTGGACCGGGAAGGACGGACCGTCCTGCTCCATGGCGCCGATCTGGTGTACAAGATCCCGCCCTACGAGGTCGAGGTGTCCGGTACCGGCCGCAGCGTTCTCACGCCGGCCGAGGCGAACCGTATGGCCCAACTCGGATTCACCGTCGTGCGACTGGGGATCATCTGGAAGGGGCTCGAACCGGGTACCGACCCGATCAACGATCGGACCGTCTGCTCCCCGGGAGCCCCTCGACGATCTGGGCCCGATCAATTCGATGCCAGGATCTTCGATGCCTACATGACCCACCTGGAGGCCACCGTCTCACTGCTGGCCAGGTACCGGATCTTCTCACTCATCGACATGCACCAGGATGTCTACAACGAGGCCTTTGGTGGCGAAGGGGCACCGAACTGGGCGGTGTGCACCGACGGCATCACCCCCAGGCCCCAACTGCATGTCGCCAATTGGAGTGTCAACTACACCGGGCCGGGCGTGGCCCAGGCCTACGGTCACTTTTGGGACAACGACGTGGTCGGGAACCTCCAGGGCGAGTTCGACGCCATGTGGACGAAGGTCGCGGCCCGATTCCGCGGCAACCCGTGGGTGATCGGCTACGACCCGTTCAACGAGCCCTACGGGCCGGGCCTCGGCACCCGACCCGACAACCCGACGTTCGACGCTCTGCTCGAGTGCTTCTACACCGGGCGAGCCCATCCGGGGTTGAATCAGAGTGGCCGTCGGGTCAGCTGCCCGGCCGACGATCCCGAGGAGGGCCTCATCCCTCGCATCGAGGCTGCCGACCCCACCCACCTGGTGGCGTACGAGGGTAACTACAGCACCGATTCGGGGGTGGTCAACCACGTCGGTGCCATGGACTACCCGCGCCTCGTGCTCAACTTCCACGATTACTGCTTCCTGCACGTCCCGAACGGTCCGGAGCCGGCCAACTTCGCTTCCATCTGTGGACCTCTCGAACGCTACGTCTTCACCCAGCACGATCAAGAGCGAGCCAACGACTCCACACCCGAGCAGCCCGGCGGACCGGGCTGGCTGCTCACCGAGTTCGGTGCGACCACCGATGCTTCAGACCTGGCCCGGATCACCTCCGATGCAGACGCCAGCCTCGTGGGGTGGATCTACTGGCAGTGGATCAACTACGACGATCCGACCGGGTCACACTCGTCGGCCCTCTGGCCTCCCCGTGCGGCCACCGCTTCCCAACTGAACGTGCTGTCGCAGACCTACGCCTCGGCGGTCGCCGGAACACCACTGTTCATGAGCTTCGATCCCGCGACGGCTTCATTCGAGTTTCGCTACCGATCTGCCCCGAAGATCACTGCGCCCACCGTGATCGTGGTGCCGGAATCGATCCACTACCCCCATGGCTACTGCGTCAGAGCAACCGGCGCGCGCGTCACCTCGCGCCCGGATGTGACCCGCGTCGACGTGGTCGGCCCGGCAAGGGCCAACGACGTGACCGTGTCGATCACCGCCGGTTCGTGTTGACGGACTCGGGACGCGCCCGGCGGGAACCGCCGCGGTTCCTCCCCGTGTCGGTTCAGCGGGTCGGGTACCTGAGCGACCGCCTGATCCGGGTAACGCTGGCCGGAGCTGATCTCGAGAGCCTGGTCGTCGACCAACCGGCAGCCAGCGTCCGGCTCCTGCTCCCGTCGCCTCCGACGCGAGAGTTGGTCATCCCGAGCTGGAGCGGCAATGAGTTCCTGCTCCCGGACGAGCGACGACCCGTCATTCGGACCTTCACCCCGCGGCCGGTCGCACCACGGATGTTGGGGCTCGATATCGTCATTCACGACGGTGGTCTCGCATCCGTGTGGGCGACGACCGCCACGGTCGGTGACCTGGCCGCGGTCTCGGGCCCTGGGCGCGGCTACTCGATCGACCCTGACGCGAGCGACTTCTTCCTGGGCGGGGACGAGACCGCCATCCCTGCCATCGGCCAGCTTCTCCGGGCGCTGCCGGCACAGATGCCGGTGCAGGTTCACATCGAGGTCTCCCACCCTGGCGCCCGTATTGCGCTGCCCGATCATCCGCTGGCCACCTACGAGTGGTACGACCTGCCCCCCTCCGCTGCTCCCGGCGACGCGCTGATTTCCGCCGTCCAGGGCTCCCGATTCGGCGCCGATGCCCGGGTCTGGGTGGCCGGAGAGGCGGCAGCGGTGCAACGTATCCGCCGTCACCTCTTTGAGGACCGAGGCTTGTCTCGCGCCCGGGTGTCGGCGCGTGGCTATTGGAAGCACGGCCGCGTCGGAAACATCGACGACGGGCAGAAGTGATGCCGGTGGCACCGATGCCGCGCCCGGGCCACCCGCGGGTGATACTGGGGTCGTGCTCCTCATCGATGCGGCCAACGTGGTCGGGTCTCGGCCCAACGGCTGGTGGCGGGATCGGCCGGGCGCGGCTCGGGCATTCGTCGAAGAAGTCCGCGCTGCGGTGGTGGCGGGTCGGCTTGTCGCCCCGGTTGTGGTGGTTCTGGAGGGAAAGGCTCGTACCGGTGTCGAGGCGGGAGTGGCCGGCGGCGTCACGGTCGTGCATGCGCCCGGCAGTGGTGACGACACCCTCGTTGCGGCCACCGCCGATGCCTCGGGTCGGGTGACACTCGTGTCGGCGGATCGTGCGTTGTGCCGGCGGGCCGAGGACCTGGGGGCAGACGTGGCCAGGCCCGGATGGCTCCTCGGCCTACTCGACGGGTGACGCTCGGCCATCCGGCTCGATCAGCTGGCAAGGGCTCTCTAGAGTGACCCACGTGGAACGAATCGACACCGATCTGCTCATTCCGGGACGCGGCGATCCCATTCGCGACGCTGCCGTCGTCATCGACGGATCCTCGATCGCCTATGTCGGACCGCGCCAGGCCGCTCCCGACGTTCGGGCTCCGGTCTCGGTCCCATGCCTCATGCCCGGGCTGTGGGATTGCCACGCCCACTTTCTCGGCCTGCGGTCCCTGGACCTCAACGAACTGGCCCTGGTCCCGACCGCCGTCCTGGCCGCTCGTGCCGCCAAGGACGCAGAGATCGTGCTGCAGGCCGGATTTACGACGGTTCGAGAGGCCGGAGGGCTCGGTGTGCACCTGGCCCGGGTCGTCGAGGAAGGCCTCCTCGCCGGCCCTTCGATCTATGCACCCGGGGCGATCCTGAGCCAGACCGGTGGCCACGGAGATCTCCATGCCGTTCCACTGCCGTGGATGGGCGATCTGTGTCAGAGCGGAGGGCCATTGGCACTATGCGACGGCGTCCCCGAGTGCCTCAAGGCGGTTCGCTCCCAACTCCGGCTCGGTGCCAAGGTCATCAAGATCTGCGCCTCTGGAGGGGTATTGTCCCAGGTCGACGACCCTGTCAATCAACAGTTCAGCGATGACGAGATGCGGGCCATCGTCGATGAGGCCGGAAGGGCCGAGCGGATCGTCATGGCCCACTGCCACGGAAAGCCGGGAATCATGGCGGCCCTCCGGGCCGGTGTACGAACCATCGAGCACGGTAGCTATCTGGACGAGGAAGCCGCGTCCGCCATGCGTGAGCTTGGAGCCGTGCTGGTACCCACCCGGTTCATCGTGGAACGCGGCCTTCTGGCGAAGGACAGCATGCCCGACTATGCATTTGCGAAGCTGGAGGCTGTGGCCGACAGCCACCTCGAAGCGATCCATATTGCTCACCAGGCAGGCGTGACCCTGGCGCTCGGGACCGACATCTCGACAAGTGGCCGAGGAACCGCTGTCCCCTGGGGGATGAACGCACACGAGCTCGTCCATCTCGTCGATGCGGGTCTGAGCCCGCTGGAGGCCATCCGGGCCGGCACAGCCAACGGGCCGCTGACACTCGGGCCACAAGCTCCTCGGGCAGGGGTGATCGAGCGTGCGTGGAACGCCGATCTGATCGCAGTCGATGGTGATCCGGTCGCCGATATCAATCTGCTCGCCGACCCGGTCCATGTCACCCACGTGTGGAAAGGGGGACGGCTCGTCAAGGAGCCGACAGCCTCCGGTCCCGGATGATCCGGCTGACCATCAACCGGTGGCGAGCTTCAGAAGGTCACTGACCGCTCGGCTCCGGCTGCTGGGCACGTGGTGGCGTGCGGGTGGCACCCTGCTCGTCGGGGACGGTGCGCAGAGCGTGGATGTCTCCGCAGACGAAGCCGAATGCCAACCCGGCGGCGAACCACGAGTCCCGTCTCCCGATCGACCGCATCGCCGCCAGGCTGACGACCGTGTCGAGTGCATCGCTGGCCAAGGTCGCTCTCGTCCAACGGCGCGCATCGTCTTCCACGCCCGATCGTGCGGCGGAAACGGCACCCAGGCCCAAGACGAGGTCCCGGATGCCGATGGTCCTCATGAGGAGGAGGGCGGCACCCGTCGGCGATTCGGCGCCGGCCAGGCGCATGGGCGCTCCCGGTGCGGCGATCAAGGCGATGCCTACCGAGGTGCGGAGCCATCCCATCGCTTCTCTACTGATCGTCGGCACAGCCAGAGCGTAGCGAAGCCGTCCTGCTGCCCCGGAGAGGGACCGATTCGGGCCTCATCGTGTCCCCGGGAAGCACCCGGAAGGACGACGAGGAATCTGAGGCCCGTCGGCCCGGAGGAGCGGAGCCTGCGGTAAGGTAACCATCCCTGTGACCTGACCTGCCACGTAACCAAGGAGTGCCCCACTGAACTGGTGGTTGGGGGCAGGTCCCCACCGAAGGCCCGACCGTTGCTCAAGGCCCGTCGACAGATCCCAGCAGTCGGTCCGCACCATCGTGAGCCTCTACACGGAGGGGTGCGAACGTCTCCGCGCAGATCGTCCATGACCCGAAATGCCCTGAAGGTGGGCGTCTTTCGGTTCGATCCCCCTGGACGAGCCAGATCTCCTCAACGTCAGGTGAATGACACCCGGACATGCCAATGCTGAGAGTGCCGACTTCGGCTTCATCTTGATAACGAGTGGAGAGTTCTCGGCGCCCTGAGGTATCCCCCGGTCCCGGCGATAGAGGGCACCCTGGTCATTATCTGTGGCGACCCGGTCACGTAGCGAGAACACGCTCTGACGGCAGAGTGACCTTGTTGCTGGTGTGGTCTTTCGGTGCTACACCTGCGCTCAGGCGGGTGCGGTATCGGCGGCACCCCAAGAGCGGAGGGTGTTGATCCATGGGTGTTGTTCGTCGTGGAAGAAGTCTGCGAGCCGTGTTGGCTGGCTTGCTGGTGTTCGGTGTCGTGACAGTCGGTTCGGTGGTCGGTGCCGAGGCAACGACCCCCACCGCCGTTTCGCTGTACGTCACCACGGCTGGCTCCGGGACAACCTGCAGCCACGCCAGCCCGTGCGGCTCCATCCAGAACGCCATAGCCACCGCGACTGGTGGTTCCTACAACAACAGTGACAACGTGACCATCCACGTGGCCGCCAGTCCCAGCGCCTACACCGAGACCGACATCATCAACGCCTCGGCGCTCAACTCGCTCACCATCGCCGGGGCTAGGGCCTCCACCACCACGGTGAACGGCAACAAAGCTGGAACGGTGTTCACCGTCAACGGTGGCATGGTCACCCTCTCGGGGCTCACCATTACCAACGGTGACGGCAGCGTGGGCGGCGGTATCGGCAATGAAGGAGCTACCCTCAACGTCACCAACGACACCATCACAGGGAACACGACGAACGGGGTGTGGCCTTTCAACGGCGGTGGCATCGACAACGGTGACGCCGCTGGGAGCGGCATCGTCACGGTCACTGACAGCACTATCACCGGGAACACGAGCCTCGGCGACGGCGGTGGCATCGACAACGGTGACAACAACGGAAGCGGTACCCTGACTGTCATCGACAGCACCATCTCGGGGAACTCGGCCTCCTACGACGGCGGTGGCATCGACAACGCCGACGACAGCGGCAGCGGCACTGTCACCGTCATCGCCAGCACCATCTCGGGGAACTCGGTCGGTGGCTCGTCGGCCGGCGGCGGCGGCATCGGCAACGGTCTGAGAGGAGGCCACGGCACTGTCACGGTCACCGACTCGGCCTTCACGGACAACTCGGCCACCAGTGGTGGTTCCGAAGACGGTGGGGCCATCGACACTGGCGACGGGAGCGTTGGCACCCTCACCGTCACCGACTCGACCTTCACGGACAACTCTGCCGGGAGCGACGGCGGGGCCATCGACAACGCGGACAACGACGGCACCGGCACCCTCACTGTCACCGACTCGACTTTCTCGGGCAACTCCGGCTACTACGGCGGGGCCATCAGCGACGAAGGCACGATGACCCTTACCAACAGCACCGTATCGGGCAACAACAATGCCCAACAAGGCGGTGGCATCTACAACTTCTACGGCACGGTCACCCTCACCAACAGCACCATCTCGCGCAACAACGCCAGCCAGGGTGGTGGCCTCTATAACTATGGGGGTACGGTCAGCCAGCCCTCCACCGATAGACGTGGTGTGAGCATCAACAACAACACCTCAAGCGGCAACGGTGGTGGCCTCTATAACTATGGGGGTACGGTCAGCCTCAGCAACGCAACCATCAACAAGAACAAGGCTGTGAACGGCGGCGGTGTGTACAACCTGTACAGCGACATCTCTCACGTCAGCACGCTCACCGTCGGGAACACCTCTGTCAATAACAACATCGCTACCGGAAACGGCGGCGGTATCGACAACGTGGGCGGTCCGGTCAGCCTCAGCAACGCAACCATCAACGGAAACAGTGCTGTGAACGGTGGCGGTGTCTACAACGATGTCATTAACGGCGGTGTCGGCTCTCTCACCAGCACTTACACCAGCATCAACCGCAACACTGCGACCAGCGATGGCGGCGGCATCTACAACAACGGTGGCACGGTGAGTCTCACCGCGGTGAGTGTCAACTCCAACACCGCCGTCTCTGGCGGCGGGATCTACAGCACCGTCGTGCTTTCGCCACCCGTCCCCGCAGGCGTCGTGGCACACAACGTCCCCAACAACATCGTCGTCGTTTAGCTCCGTTCGGAAGAGAGGGGGTCCGCCGCTCTGGCGGGCCTCCTCTCCCGATTTTGCTCCTGTGGCTTCGCCGGTCGAGAGTCGAGCTGGCGATCAGTTTGCTCAAGCCAGAAACGATGATCGGCCACTGGCCGGGCAGGGTGCCCCCAGGGTGCCGGTCGGTGGCAGTTCGCGTGTGGCAAGCACCCATCGCTGGATAACACGCACACTCCCGGCGTGATCAGGGGCAGCCAGGGAGGTTTGGACTCGAACGGAGTATTCTCAGGTGGTGGCGGATAGCTCAGGTGTTCATGAGAGCAGCCAGTCGGAACTGACAGAGTTCTTCTGGGCCATCAACGTTGTCTTGGGTCTCATCTACGGGGCACTTCTCCCGCCACGACGGATCAAAGCGGCAGCGCCGAACCTCAGGCGGCGGCGTTAGCCAGTGAGACCGGCTCCGGCCAGATCATCGGCTCGTTCAGTCGGTACATCCGGCGGCTTATCGCGGCTCTCGCTCTGAACGGCAGCATGCGAGAGACCACCTTGTCGACGATCTTGGCGTCGATTGCCAGGTCGTACTTAAATCGTGGCTTGCGTTCCTCGACAATAGCGACGATCTTGTTGGCGACCTTCTCCGGCGTCAGCAGCATCCGCATTTCCTCGGAGCTCCCGCTCATGGTGGCGAGGTGTTCCAGGTAGGGAAGGTATCGGTCCCGACCCTCGGGCGGCATGACATCGAGACTCGCCAGTCCGCCGTCCGTTGTCTTAGCGAGGAGCGGAGTTTTGGTGATCCCCGGGATGGCGAGCACGGCATGGATACCAAGGAGCCCCAAGTCGTAGTACGTCGACTCTGTCAGACCGATCAATCCGCTCTTGGTCGCGTTGTAGAACCCGATAAATGGCGAGGCCATCATGCCGGCCCAAGAGGCAACGTTCACTACCCGAGGCTTGTTGCGGTCAGACCCAATTTGGCGGAGAAGCAACGGGAGGCTGGCCTGGGTCACCAGGTAAGGAGCCACCAGATTCACGTCGATGATGTCACGAACGCGATCAAGCTCGGCATATTCGAAAGGGGCGGTGTAAGAGATTCCTGCATTGTTGATCACGGCATAAAGGCCGCTGTCCCCAAGCATCTCTCCGATTGCGGCAATCGTGGTCCGGATCTGGACCGGATCCCTCAAGTCCATTTGGATAGGAGACACACCGGACTGCTTGGCGAGAGCCTGGCGATCGCGCGGATTCCGATAGGTAGCGAACACGTTGTAGCCTCGGTCGGCAAGTTGGCCTGCCGCCGCCTGCCCGATGCCTGATGTTGCACCTGTAATGAGTACGGACTTGTTCATCGTTGTGGTCCTTTCTGCGGCCTAGCCATTTTGCTCATTGCTGATCTCCTGCACTCTCTTGAGGGTCACTCGTTGATCTTGGGTGGCTCGCCGACGGCCATCAGGCCTCCAGCCATGAGTACGAGCTCGATGGCGGATTGCATGCCCTGGAGGTACTCCGTTCGACTGTGCGTCTGCTGCTTCAAGCCGTACGAGGTTGCCTGCAGGACGTTGGCCGCCTGCTCGATGGTGACTCCCGAGGCTGGCCACTGACGGTCTCCCAGCGCATGTTGAAGCCGCTCGCTCACCTCATGAACAACAAGCGCATCGATATCTACGACTGATTGAGGTACAAGCTCCTTGGCGGTGACCAAAAGTTCGGAGAGCAGTTCCATCGACTCGTCCGGCATGATCTCGTCAAATGCAGCAAGGAGCTGTCGATCCAGAGAGACCCCGGATCGCCACAGCGCAACATGGGCAACGTCTCCGGTTGACTGGGAGAGCCGGTTCACGACGGCGCCGAAGAGTGCCTCTTTGTTCGAGAAGTGGAGATAGACCGTCTGCCTCGACAAGTTAGCTGCCACAGCAACGGCATCCATTGACGCCTTCTTGTAGCCAAAGCGAAGGAAGACGGGGATCGCAGCCTCCACGATCTCGTCCCGACGAGACGGAGTCTCGCCCTGTCGCTGTTCAACGTCGATTGAAGTCATGTGACGAGATTGACAGAGATTACCTAACTTGTCAAGTACGTCAGGTAACGCCCTCAGCTCGCGATCTCGAAGATTCGTTCGCCGATTTGGCCAAGAGGCGATCCATGGGATCGAAGTCCGAAACGGCTCGCCTTAAAGTGCCTGCGGGGCAGGGTAGGTAAGCCACAACCAATATTTCGAGCTGGCGAGGGGCGATGTCTCAGGCCGAAGTCGAACCAAATGGTGAACTCGTCGCTGGAGGTGGCGAGCTCCGTGAACGCCTTCTGGACGTCAGGAGCCTCGAACCAGACCAACCCCATCTGTACGCGGTGATGTTCGGTCCTGGACTGGCCGCGTTCAGGCTCGGTGATCCCGCCGACCTCGAAGCGGCTAGGTCCACCTTCGTCTCGCTCCTCCGTCGTATCCACGCCTGCATCAACGCGGGCCGATTTGAAATCGATGACGTTACCACCGCTGGCGAAGCTGTCTGGTCCGTGTGCACGGCCACACCACGCTCGAGCACACCGGGTTCTTCGGTGCGGTCGGCCGCGACCCGGTGCGCTTGTATAGCGAGATCCTCACCAGCATGTCGATCGGCCTCGGCGATGACGCCCTCGCCACCGCTCGCTCGCTGTCGACGGCCAGACGGCGGGCCGTCCGCGCCGACCGAGCTGAGGCCGGCGCCTGCTCGATGACCGTTGCGTGACCCAAGGTTGCAGCGACACCAGTGCTGCCGTGCCACCGTCGAAGACGCGCGGCACGCAGCGGAGGCAAGTGTCTACGAGAGCGGATCAACTCCAACGCCACCGAACCGGCAGCAGTAGGGGGGCAGGCCATCGATATCTCACGCATCGTCAATCAGGGTTCCCATCTCATGAACCAGACATGAGGGCCACCGTCCGGCGCATCAGCGTGGTGGACGACGCGAAAGCCGCAGTTCGTGTAGATCGAAAGATTGCGTTCGCAGCTGCCCGGCGCAATCCACACCGCAGCTCCGTTCGCTCTCCCTGCTTCCCAAACGAGACCAAGGTCAAGCGCAACTTCCAGGAAATAAGTGAAGCACTGAGTCAATAGCTCCTCTGGCTCCTGCGTCCCGAGAAGTGACCAGCGCATCATTGGGTCGTCAACGAAGGCGCGGGCGAAAACCGACGCAAGGGAGTCGAGGCGGTCCCTACCGGCGGACGAGATCTCGACAGGAACTCGGTTCATCCGCTCCTACCGTATCGGCCCGATCCCCAGCCTGCCGACACTTTCAACACCCGCCCACCGCCCACGATCGGGGCAGTCGTTGTCAGGTTCCGGGAACTACGCTCCAGTCCCATGGGACATGTTGCACCGGTCGCCATCGGAGGGACAGTGGTTGCCGCCGTGTTCGCTCGCGTTGGCCTGGCACCCTCGCTGATCCTGGGTCTGGGAGCTGGAGCAACCTTGTATGTGATGCGCCGGCGGTCTCGGGCAGTCACCTCCTGACCGGTCAGGGCATCTCCCAAGGTCGGAGTTCACTGCGGGGTGAAGAGACGAACCATCCTTCTCTCGGGATGCGCTGGGTCTGTGCCACCGGACCGGCCATCATCGAAGAAACCATTCCGAAGGTAGAAGCGAATCGCCCGCTCATTTGACTGCCGGACTTCAAGAGCAATCCTGTTCGCATTCTTCTCCCTCGCCCACCGCACCACCGCCTCTATCAGTGCCTCGCCAACCCCGCATCCACGATCCTCCGGGGCGACCCACATGGAGATGAGCTGAGCCTCGCCATCGAGCGGTGCCGTTCCACTCGCCATGCCGATCGGCCGGCTGTCACGATCTGCGACGACGTTGAAAGGAACGCTGACGAGTCGAGCACGCCACCGCACCTCCGCGTCTCCGGCACCCGTCCATTCCGCAAGCGTCGATGCAAATGCGTCGGGTGCGCCAGCAAGTGCCGCGAGACGGAGCTTCCGCCAAAGGGCCCAGTCGTCGTCTGCCAGCTCGCGAATGGTAATCATCGACCCGGAGCGTCACGATAACCCACGTTCAGCCCTGACCGAGGGGGCCTAGCGCCGGTTCAAGCAGTTTTGGCGAACATCTCCACACGCCTGAATGTGCCGGAATGAGTCAGTTGGAGCCAGTGGCAAGCACCCGCCCTGGGCCATCGGCGGTAGGCTGGCGTGGGTGGACGACACTGACATGGCATGCTCCTTCTGCGGCAAATCGAAGAGCCAGGTGCGGCTGATCGCAGGCCCAGAGGGCGACGCAATCTGTGCCGAGTGCGTGAATCTGTTCAACGACATTCTCAATGATCCTGGGCCGCCTCAGATCGTGTTCCGAACGGAATCGTGAGCCCCAAGGCTGTCGCCGCCAAGGTGCACCGCTGGTAACGGCGCGGCTGCATTCCCGGCGGTCGGGTCCGCGGAGTGGTGGGAGAATCGTGCATGTCCAATGGAGCCGTTGAAGTCCGCCGAGCAAGAGCCGGGGACGCTGAACAGCTTTGGCCACTAGTACAGGACTTCGCAACGTCATTTCGACCGGAGCGCTCCGCGTTCGATCGGACCTTCACCGAAGTTTTGGAACGTGTTGACACCTTGGTGCTTGTCGCGGTGTCAGACGTAGGCACGGTCGTCGGCTACCTGCTCGGGAGCTACCACGGAACATTCTTCGCCAATGGTTCCGTCGCTTGTATCGAGGAGCTGATGGTGAGCGAGTCTGTCCGCCGCCGAGGAGTGGCGTCAATGCTCATGTCCTCGGCTGAGGAGTGGGCGAGGAGCATTCCTTCGGCCTACGTCTCCCTGGCGAGTCGCCGGGCACGTGACTTCTATCTTCGGAATGGATACGAGGATTCGGCGACGTTCTTCAGAAAGGTCCTCGCCGCATCCGAACGGTGAGTTGCCGCAGCGGCCCCACAAGCCCTCGTCAACTCTGCGTACGATTGGTCCGGCGTGCCGGTGATCTCATTGGGCACGAGCAGGGCTTTTTTTGTTGTCCAGGAACTCAGGTGATGTCGACCCCGCCTGGGTGCTTCCCGACGGTCACCGTCTTTACCACCGTGTCGCTGGAGGTCTCGATGACGCTCACGGTGTTGGACATCCCGTTGGTCACGTAGACGTACCTACCGTTGTGGGTGATGGCGACGCCGACTGGATTGCTGCCGACCCTCACTGTCTTTGCCACTGCGTTGGAGGAGGTGGCAATGACGCTCACGGTGCCGGAGCCGGCGTTGGCCACGTAGGCGTGGCTCCCGTCGGGGTCGATTGCGATCCCCTCTGGGTCGTGACCTACCCCCAATGTCTTGACCACGGCGTTGGTGGACGTTGTGATGACGCTAACCGTGCCGGGGCGGTAGGTGTTGGTCACGTAGGCATCGCTCCCGTTGGGGGTGATGGCGACCCCGTATGGACCGATACCGACACCTACCGTCTTCACCACCGTATTGGCGTACGTCTCGATGACGCTCACGGTGCCGGAGCTGGCATTGGCTACGTAGGCGCCGCTCCCGTTGGGGGTGATTGCGACCCCGAGCGAGGAGCGGCCGGCTGCCACTGTCTTCACCACCGCGTTGGTGGAGGTGTGGATGACACTCACGGTGCCCGATTTCAGATTGGTCACGTACGCGTAGCTCCCGTTGGGGGCGATGGCGACCCAGACTGGTTCGTGACCGACCCTTACCGTCTTCACCACCGTACCGGTGGAGGTCTTGATGACGCTCACGGTGTTCGAGCCGCCGTTGGTCACGTAGGCGTAGCTCCCGTTGTGGGTGATGGCGACCCCGATTGGATAGCGGCCGACCGTCACCGTCTTCACCACTGTGTTGGTGGAGAGCTTGATCATGCTCACGGTGTTGGAGGCGGAGTTCGCCACGTACGCGTAAGGGGTTGTTCCGTCGCCGCCCTTGGGAGCGCTACAAGCGGCTGCTGTAACGGCGGCCAGTCCAATTGCACCTACGGCTGTACCCGCCCTCTTCGCTAACTGCGACAAGGCAAGTCAGTCCTCGCACCTCGGGGCGGGAGCGATCGTTCTGCCTTGCAGGCAACGCGATGCTCCGATCCGTCAGGAGGATGCACAGGAGTAGCAGCTCTCTCGGAGACGGCTCTCCAATGGGAATGCCTGGTGCCGGGTAATCCTCTTCCCACACCGACAGGTTGCTTCGTAGCAGCGTACGGCATTGGCCTCATGCGACGGTCGGCCTGCTGGCCTGACAACCGTCCACTCAGTGGGTTGTTCGATGAGTTCGAGCACGGTCATGGTATGTCAAGCAGCTGATTTGGACTCTGCTTGCCTCCCTCATCACCCATCATGAACAGGGCGCTATTGAATAAGCTGATCCATACCGTAGAGCCAGCTGTGAATCAGGGGACCAGGCAAGCGTATTCATTGGCCACGTTGTAGTGGCCGCAGTGATATGGCGCGTCGCATCTCCATGACGGAGTTGTCCACACGCCCCAAGGTGCCTGGTGGGTGGCAGTTCGCGGGATGCGAGCACGGTTCGCTTCTGAGCCAGATAACGCGCCCCGCTGCCGCGATCTGGGGACTGAGCCATACCTGCCGGGTCGTGGCTCGCCTGCACGAACCAGTTCGCTCAGCTTGCTCACAGGCGTTCCACAGGCTGGTTCTAGGTCGCAGCGCTACCGTTCTCCCGTCGGCCTTCCAGGTCGCCCCCGTCCGAAAGGTGCATTCGATGGTCACGCGGAGTCGACGAAGGCTCGTTTGGTGGATCGGCGGTCCAGTGGTGTTCATCGCCGTCCTGGCAGTGATGGGCCCCTTCATATACATCCACTTCATTGAGGGCCCTGCCCCGACAAAGCTCGCCCTGCCAACGACCCACACCTCGACCTCAGGACCTGGCGCAACTGGCTCGGCTGCCTCGTCGTCCGTCGTCAGCGGCACCTGGAATGTGGGTCCCGGATCTCAGACCGGTTACCGGGTCCAAGAGGTGTTGGTCGGCCAGAACGCCACGGCCGTAGGTCGGACCAGCAAGATCTGGGGGTCCCTGACCATCAGCGGCACCTCGGTCACCCAGGGCACCTTCACGGTGGACATGGCCAGCGTCGTCAGCGACCAGAGTGAGCGCAACGCACAGTTCGATGGCCGCATCATGGACGTCAGTCAGTATCCGACCGCCACCCTGGTCCTGACGTCGCCGATTCCCCTGGGCACGCTTTCGCCGGTCGGGACCATGAAGAAATATAAGGCGCGTGGCACCCTCACGATGCACGGTGTGTCCAAGTCGGTGAGCTTCACCGTAACGGCCGAGCGCACGGACTCCACGATCGACGTGCTGGCCGACGTGCCCATCGCGTTCTCGGACTGGAACATCGCCAACCCCAGCGTCGGCGGCTTCGTCACCACCGCTGACAACGGCACGCTCGAGGTCCTGCTCGATCTGACCACAGGCACGGGTAACTCGCCGTCCACCTCGTCCGGCAGCAGCACCGGGGGAGGCGCGGGCGGTCCGATAACCGTCCCGAGCACCACGGTGCCTCCGCTGAGCGTGCCTTCCGGCTGAGCGGCCGCGACCCGAAGGGTGAGTGGGCAGTCCTGCTCCGCAATGTCACAGGGGACGACGCGGCCGGACACTCCGGGCAGGTCACGATCACGTCGTTCGCTTTGGCGGAGGTGTACGCAGCTTCCCTGACTCCGAAACGGCGGGGGAGCGTGAGGATGCGCTTGGTCATGGCCTATCGCACGGCTTCGGCATTGTGGCCGTTGGGGAACTCGAGCAAGATCACAGAGCGTCTATGGCGCTCGACCAGGCAGCGGCACGATGTGTCCTCTGGAACGAGGGCCTCCCAGGGTCCTGTGCGTACGTCGACGGTACGGTCCACATGTGCTCAAGCGTCTCCGTTGCGCTCCGCTCCTGGTGGTGCTGGTGCTCTCCGGATGCTCCTCGACGACACCCGCAGCCAAGGCTCCCCTGCCGAGCACCCCAGTTCCCCAGGTGAGCGTCACGGTCATTGACGGCGTGCCGCTCAACCCGATCACCGGAGGGGAATGGCAGGAATGCCAGCAGGTTGCCGACACGACCAATGCACCTGTCCCGTGCCCGACGCTGCTGCCCGTCCCGATGCCCGGCTCCCAGACCGCCCTGAGCTGCGCAGGATTGAGCGGGAGGGTGTGCGGTCGTCCATCGATCACCGGATCCGGCAGCACCGCACGGTCAACCAGGAGCTTGCCGTCGCCGTAGCTCAGTCCACGCACCTGGACTTCCCTTCGAACGGCTTGGCATCCCGGAGCGAGAAGAACGATTCCGCCGAAAATCGGGACTCCTGGTCCTCGCGGTTCAAGTCCCTTCACATCAGCAGGCCAGCGATGGTCCCCACGTTCGTTTGTCCCCGGGCGGCAGCTGTCCGTATTGGGTCAAGGCGGCCATCGCCGTCTTCGATATCGTCCCGACACCGCCCTTGACCTGAACTCCTCTTCAAGGGTGTTACGGTGTCGGACAAGCACTGCGGATGAACGTGTGCCGCCAGTTGTTGTGAGCCTTCGATGGCTGCCACGGCTCGGCTCGGTACCGCTCGCAGACATCGGCATCGTCGACGCACCTGCGGCCGGTCACCTCTGGCAGGTGCCCAACCTCCACGCAGTGCTGACCAGGAGCCGATCGCTTCAGGGCCCTTTGCGGTCGATCTGTCGGCACAAGCTGACCATCTCCAAGTGTGGAGCTCATCGACAACCGAAGGCCTGGTCCATCACGGACCGAACCCGCTCTCCGACACGAAATCATCCATACAGACAGGAACAAAGCTCATGAATCATCAATCAGAAGTGCTGGCGGCACTCGATCGAAGCTGCGCCAGGCGGGTCGACGCAGAGAACCAACTGCGCTCGATTCGGGGGAAGGCCCTCAGCGCATCGCTTGCCGAACTCGACAGCCTGCTCGCCTTCGAGGTTCGATTGGAAGGCCGGCTGACGGAGGTCTTGAACCGCAATCTCGCCGCTGCCGATAACTCCTGAGCCCGACAACGCCAGTGCGGCGAGGAGCCCCCGGTGGTGTGCCACTCCGACGAGGTGCGAGGGACACGCCTCGGCATCGACTTCTTCCAGACCGCCCCGACGGTGGATCGAATCGAGCTCGGGACCAAGTCGTTGTCAACCGAAGGGACCGCTGCGGTGTCTTTGTAGTTGGTGAGCATCGGAATACTCGAAGGAAGGGTCGGCGTGGACGACGGCGAGGGCATGCTGGTCGAGTTCGTCCGGGTCGAGTACCCGGTTCTCGTCGCCGCGCTCGGACTGGTATGCGGCAGTCGGGAAGCAGCGGAGGATGCTGTGCAAGAAGCACTGGCCAAAGCGGTCATTGCCGAGCAACGTGGTCGCCACATCGACTCGCTGTCAGCCTGGGTTCGCGTGGTGGCGTTGAACCTGCTCCGAAACCGGTGGCGATCATTGGCGAGAGAACGGGTCGCCATCCGTCGGCTTGTGCACACCGCTACCGGTGACTCCGATGGCG
Organism: Acidimicrobiales bacterium; assembly: GCA_050011635.1. Lineage (GTDB taxonomy): Bacteria > Actinomycetota > Acidimicrobiia > Acidimicrobiales > RAAP-2 > Bog-756. Next base: position 7,898 of record JBEKIU010000017.1, on the reverse strand, counting down.
GAGGAGGCAGAGAAGACGTTCTCGATCTACGACGAGCAGTGGCGCGACTTCCCCGTCGCCAACGGGAAGCCGTGGCCCTGCACTATCGACTCGGCCTGAGTGTCGTCGAGACGGCAACGGCGATGGGCGTCACCGACGGGACCGTCAAGACGCTGCTGAGCCGAGCAAGGTCTGCCTTGTCGGCGACCCTGGGAGATGGGGAGGACACCCATGCCTGACGATCATGCCTCTGACTCAGGCCTGGACCGTCGGCTGCGCTCAGCGCTCGAGGCTGTTGCGACACCGGCCGATGGCACCGGGGTGACCGCATCGGTCGCCCGTCGGGTCGCCCGTCACCGGAGGCGTGTCCGTTCTGCGGCGGTAGCCATTGTTGTCGCTGCGGTGGTGGGTGGAATAGCGGCCGCAAGCCTCTCGTCGACCGGCGGGGTGCGGCGGCCGGACCGGGTGTCCGCCTCCGCGCCCGACGCGACCCCACCATCGCACTCGAGGGTTGCAGCTGGCTCGAACGGACCTTCCGTACGCTCCCAGTTCCCGAGGATGGGCCCAGCGCCCGTTCCCGCACCGTGCCCCGCGGGTGCCAGCGTGCCCTCCATGGCGACCGGCAACTACTGCGGTCCTCGGCCACCAGCGGGGAACGGACTCGGCCCCAACGGGGAGTGCACCGGCCAGGAGACCGCACCGCCGTGCGGACGAGGTGTGGTCCCTGGCCGCGACTACGCCTACACGATGCCGGGCAGCTGTAGTGGGCTGCGCAGTTGGCTTTCGGCCCTATACCGGCCAGCCCCTCCTCGCTTGCAGTGGGTCGACCATCAGGCCACCCGGTTGATGAGAGCCCCGAACGACGCCGAGCCCCTTCGGTGGGATGGACCCGGGGCCACGGTTCGTCTTTCCGTGTACGGCGACCGGGGGACGGCCTCGGCAAGAGGAAGACGGCTGGCACGACGAGCCGCCGTCCTCGGGATGGCAATCGCCACCGCATTGACCCTGGCGGCGTGCCATCCCATCCGGAGCGGAACCTCGACCATGAAGCCGCCGACCTCGCTCGGTGCGACAGGGGGGATGCCGATGACGAGGGATGGACTGGCCGGCATGGTCGTCGGCGGCAGGTTCATCCATCCGTTCGTCATCGGCGGCCTTCGGGTCACGCCGCTCACCGGGACCCATCAGGATGCCCCGTTGGGCCTCGACCTGGCGGAGGTCGATGAGTACGTGGCCTTCACCGGAGGTCTGGTCGGCGGTGCGCAGGCATCCGGTCAGCAGATCGTCGGCTCCGGCCGTGTGACCCTCACCGGCGTCACCACGCCGACCGGAACGCCGGTCCTCCGTGGCCGGCCGGCCTGGATCGGCATCGTCCTCGGTCGCCCGGACCCGGGGGGCTACAACTGTCCCTTGGAGGAGGCGCCGACGCCTCGAGACTCCGATCATCCGTCATCCGATCCAGGCGCGGCGACCTTTCACCCCATCGACTCGGCGGTCATCTTCTACGGGATGCGTGGCCAAGGGGCTGTGCTGTACCGGACAGGAGGCTCCAACCCCTGTGGGGGCTCCACCGGGCCGAAGACCACGGCCGCCTACGCGGAGGTGCCGGTGCCCTGGATGCAGCTCGGCTCACCAGGCCTGGCCACGTCCATCGGCTACCGGGCACCGGCGTGTGCGCAGTTGTTCGGCGTGGGGACCGGTGGCAATGTCCACACCGGTGTCTTCAGCGTGAACGTGACGGTCGTCGTGCCGTTCGACCGGACCGGTTGTGGAGCTGTGAAGCGGTTCACGACCACGGTGACTGTCTTTCCGTTCGATGCAGGCCCCGGCGCGCCGCCTCCTCCGAGTCGCGTGGCCCTCCAGCACGATCCGCTTCCGGGGTCGGTGCCGCCGTCCCTTGTGGGTCCGATGGCCGGGTAGCCGAACTCACCCCACCATCGTGGGTCCAGCTCCGAGCGATACCGTGTTCCATGGCGATTGCTCGGATCGAGGTGGTCGGCAGCCTGACGCCCGGAGAAAAGCGCGATCGTCTGGACGCAGTCCATGACGCGATCGTGACGGCCTTGCAAGTACCGACTGACGATCCGACGGTGTCGATCACCGAAATCGACGCAGGCAGCGTCATCCTCCCGGGCGGCGTCGGCGATCGATACACGATTGTGCAGATCACGATGTTTGCGGGACGCTCGATCGAAACAAAGAGGGCCCTCTACCGGGGTCTCTGTACTTCGCTCACTTCCGCCGGGATCCCGCTGTCCGACATCGTGATCAACATCGTCGAGGTACCGACCGACAATTGGGGGGTGCAGGGTGGTATTCCTGCTAGCGAGGTAGATCTCGGATTCCAAGTGGACATCTGAGATCTACCACCCGGCTGCCACGGTCTCGTGCCGGCTACCTCGAGGTCTGCGCTCAACCCGTCGCCGACACGACGCTCGCGCAATGGCTGCATTTGATGGCAGCCAGGGGCAGGTCGTCTGAAAGACACTGCGGACACGCCTTGGTCTCCGCCGGAGGGCCGAAAACGGTGCTCCCTCGCCTCTTCATGTAGCTCCGGTACGGCACGACCAACACGAGGTAGATCACTGCCATGAAGATGAGGAAATAGACGATCGCTCCTATGAACGAACCGACGTCGATGCGCTGCCCATTGATGGTCCATCCAAGGCCGAGCGATCCAGCCTTCCCTCCCTCTGCGGCGTTGACCAAAGGCGTGATGATCGAATCAGTGAAGGATTTGATGAGGGTGCTGAATGCAAGGGCCACGACAAGGCCCACCGCAATCACGATCAGCTCCCCCTGCATGAGAAAGTCTCTGAATCCCTTCATGTTCCGTCCTCTCATTTGTCTGCGACACGGGGCAGTGCCCCAACCTAGTCAGCGTGCCAGTCGAAGTCACCGCTCGATTGCAGTGAACGGGGTCCCCGGTTTGAGTGGGCCCACCGAAGAAGCACAAGACATCGGTTCGATCGCTTCGTGTGCCATAGTCGATTTCTGTGAATCCGCGACGGACCGAAGCGCTGAGCGACAGCACCTTTGCGGTGGCCATGACACTGCTCATCTTCGATGTGCGGTTACCCGCGCCGAAAATCCACACACTCAGCCGCGATCTTTGGTTCAACGCGTGGCCCCATTACCTGGGGTATGTGATCAGTTTCATGGTCATCGGGATGATCTGGGTCAGCCATCACACGATCTTCCGCCTCGTACGGGCGATTGACCATGGGGCCATGGTTGTGAACCTCGCCCTTTTGAGCCTGGTCGTCTTCATCCCATTCCCCACACAGGTGCTTGCCCTCTACATCAGCCAGGGATCGACCTCCCAGAAGGAGCTTGCGGTCGCCTTCTACGGGCTCAGCCTCGCTGCCGCCACGCTGATGCTGGCTGTTCTCTGGCATTCGCTATCCCGGCGAGCGCTCATCCAGACCTGGGTGGGTGACGACGAGATGAAGCGGGTCACCCACCGGTACTACCTCACGCCTGCCCTGTATCTGGCGGCGACCGGGCTGGCCTTGGTCGACGATCGGGTCGGGATCGTCCTCTTTCTGATCATCGGGAGCGGCTATCTCCTACACACGGGGACCCGAGTGGCACCTTCGCATCCCGACGATCTCGTCCGGGCCGACGGGGCGCTCGAGGACTGAGCCGACTGAGGACATGCCTCTCGAGGTCCAGCCCCACACCGGCCCCGAACCGGGGGGCTGGCTTGGGCGTGAGCCGGTACTCGTGGATCCGCCCGCCAAGGGCGACGGTTCGCCGAACGTTTTCCCATCGATGGACGGCGATCTCCGTCTCGACGTAGCCTTGGCCGGATCATCCGGAGTGACCTGAGGGACCTGTCCCTTTGACGGTCCGGCAGCCGGCGCTTCTGCACGGTGCCAATGCCAGGATCGATGAGGAGGCCCGGATGTCGTCGGATGTCAATCCCGGAGAGCGCGTCGTGGGTCCTCTGTCTCCGAGGCCGGCAACGGTCTCAGGTGAGATGGTCGTGGCCAGCGGGGCCGTGAGGATCCGCGGTGCCACCATCGACGACGCCGAGGACATCGCCGCCCTCCACGCCGATAGTTGGCGCAGGAACTATCGCGGTGCCTATCCCGATACATTCCTGGACAGTGAGGTATTCGACGATCGACGGGATGTGTGGACCACACGTCTTGCGAGGCCAGAGCCCAACCTCCGGACGGTCGTTGCCGACCTCTGCGGCAGCATCGTCGGCTTTGTCCACACGAACCTGGACGATGACCCAGCGTGGGACTTCTTGACAATCTCCACGTTGCCCACGGCCTCAAGCGAAGGGGGATCGGTACCCTCCTCTTGGCGGCCTGTGCCCGCGCGGTGGTCGACCACGTACCATCGGGGCGGTTCTACTTGTGGGTGCTGGAGCAGAATGCGAACGCCCAAACCTTCTATGACGGGCGAGGTGGCCGATGCGTCGAACGCCAGCGTCGAGAACCGTTGCCGGGTTACCGGTTGCGTTATGTGTGGGACAGCCCTATCCAACTCCTAGGAGGGTGAAGTGGTCGATGCGTCCCTGTGGCACTCATCCCGTCGCACCCAGCGCCCGTGATACGAAGGCGATGGCGGATTCGATGAGCGATTCGTCGGCCACTTCAGGTTGGAGAAATCGAAGCAACCCGATCCCCCGGAACAGAACCTCGATGATCCTGGCTGTCTGGATCGCATCGTCCAGGGGCTCGAGACCGAGACCGTCTCGTTCGGCGGAGATCAGCGCGGCCAGAGCTTCAACCGCTTCATCGTCGATCGAGGTGAATTCCTTCCGAACGGCCGGATTCCGAGCGGCGTAGAGCCAGAACTCCTGGTAGAGGAGACCGAAGTCGCTGCGCGCCAGGTGGGCCTGGTCCTGGAAGAGGGCGACGAAATCCGAGAGCCGGGCGTCGGGCGGTACATCAGACGCATCGAGTGTCGCCCGCAATGCCTCCGTCTCTTGCTGATACCTGGCTCGGAACAGGGCCAGGAAGAGATCTTCCTTGTTCTTGAAGTTGGAATAGACGGCTCCCTTGGTGAAGCCGGCCACCGTTGCCACCTCGTCGAGCGAGGCCCCATAAAAACCCCGTTCGGCGAAGACCTGGGCCGCCGCCGCCAACAGGTGTTCCCGAGTCTGCTGTCGCCTTCGCTCGGGGGTGAGGGGTTCGATCGCCATAGTTGCGCTACGCGCCAGCATACTAGATACTGAAGAGTATGTACGATTCGATCAAGTATGTAGGGCCACTGAAAATGGCCTCGGGCGCCGAGGCGGCCGGGTCAAGCGCAGCAATCAGGGCTGTGGGTCTCGTCCGGAGATTCGGTCCGCACGTCGCCGTGGACGGGATCGATCTCGAGGTCGGACCGGGCGAGATCTACGGATTCCTGGGGCCGAACGGGGCCGGCAAGTCGACCGTCGTACGCATGATGTGCACGCTCCTGGGCCCGAGTGGCGGGACCGCTCGGGTCGCGGGCCACGATGTCGTGCGCGAGCCTCAGGCCGTACGGATCCGCATCGGAGTCGCCCTCCAAGAGGCGGCCCTCGACGATCTCCAGACCGGCCGGGAACTCCTTCGACTCCAGGGGAGGCTGTTCGGACTCACCTCGGGCCAGATCAGGCAGCGGATCACCGAGGTCCTCCGGATGGTGGACATCGGGGACGCCATCGATCGCCGGGTCGGGACGTACTCGGGTGGGATGAAACGCCGGCTCGACCTGGCCATCGCCCTCATCCACAACCCCGAGGTGCTCTTTCTCGATGAACCGACGACCGGGCTCGACCCGGCCAGTCGCGCCACCGTGTGGGAGGAGGTGGCACGCCTGAACCGTGAGCTGGGCATGACGATCTTTCTGACCACCCAGTATTTGGAGGAGGCCGATGTCCTGGCCCATCGGCTGGGCATCATCAATGGAGGCAGACTCGTGGCGGAAGGGTCCCCCGAGACGCTCAAGCGCTCGATCGCCGACGACGTCCTGGTGGCCGAAGTCGTGGGATCCGGGGGAGCCGACGTTCTGACCCGGCTCACCCGGCTACCCGGGGTGAGCTCGGTCACTCGCGAGGGTGGTCGGATCACGGTCCAGACCATTGATGGCTCGGCGGCCCTCAGTCCTGTCGCCCTGGCGCTGGCGGAGAGCCACCTCGAGGCTCGGAGCATCACCATCCGAACGCCGAGCCTCGACGACGTATTCTTGGCGCTGACCGGTGACCACATCGAGGGGGCGGCATGATGCCGGTCGCCCGTCTCGACCCCGTCATTCGGGGGCACGCGGCGGGGTTCGGGCATGACATCGCCGCCGTTGCCGCCAGGGCCCTTCGCCAGATGCGCCGCGAACCGGTTTCGTTCCTGCCGGCGGTGTTCATTCCCGCCTTCTTCTACGTGGTCAACCTCGGAGCACTCGGTCATGTCGCCGAACGAGGAGGACTCGACTATAAGGCGTTCCTCCTCCCTATGGCCATTGCCTTCGCCGTCACCGGGGTCTCACGTGCCCCCACCTTGGTCACCGACATCCAGAGTGGGTATTTCGACCGCTTGTGTCTCACGCCGGTTCGCCGCTTGGCCCTTCTCCTCGGGCTGATGGTAGCGGACGTCGTGGTCATCATCGCTCTCACCATCGCGGTTCTCATCCTGGGCTCTGTCGTTGGCGTTCGTTTCTCCACCGGCACCGGAGGAATCCTGGTCTTCATCGGTTTTGCCGCTCTGTGGGGGCTGGTGTTCACCGGTTTCCCGTACGCCGTGGCCCTGAAGACCGGAAGCCCCGCCGCCGTGAATGCGACGTTTGTCGTCTTTTTCCCGTTCGCGTTCTTGACCGACGCCATCATTCCCAAGGCCGACTTGACGAGTTGGTTCTCCACGGTTGCCACCTACAACCCAGTGACCTATCTGCTCGGTGCCCAACGGTCCGTGATCATCGGCGGCTGGCAAGGTGGCCCTCTCCTGAAGGGCCTGGCTGCCTTGGTCGGGCTCGGTCTGGTCAGTATGACCATGGCCCTGCTCGCTCTGCGTGGCCGTATCCGGCGAGGGGGGTAACCCGAACCGTGAACGGGATCAGTTGCGGCTGCCCCACTCAGGACTTTCGAACCGACCCACGACCGTCGAGACGGTCAGCCCCGAAACGAAATGGGCTTGAGCGTTGCGGCCAGCAGTGACGGGACAGGGACCTTGGACGCGGCAACGATACGGTCCGTTTGCTCAGCCACCGTTGCAATTCTCCACTGTGTATCCACGGCCAGCAAGGTGCGATCACTCCCGAACTGAAGCACACCGAGGCCTTGTACGTCTCCGACGACGATACTGCGATGAGGTTGAAGGGTTTCGGTTTCAACGGGCACGATTGCGAACACGCCCGAGTACACCCCCTTGACGTCAACCTGAACCGATACGAAGGCCTTGGTTCCGTCCGGTGCGACAACAACGTTGCCGACGCCGCCTTGGCCCAGCGCGATTCCAGACTCGATCTTCCCCGTCCTTACCGATACCTTGACCAATCCGGCTGTCGAACTTCTTCCAGACTCTTGCTGCAGGCCGATGTAGGCGGAAGTCCCATCAGGGGAGAAGGCAACCGTTTGAGGTGACCAGAATCCCCTCATGTGGTCGAACTGAAGTGCGCCGGTGCTCACGGTCTTGGTGACATGGCCGCTCGCAAAAGTGATGACCTGGTACTGGGGCGAAGGTCCTTCACTCGTAGCGATCGCCGTCCGACCGTTGGGCGAGATCTCGAAGTCGGTGATATCGGACAGGGAACGAGATGGGCGACAGGATCCGCCCTGTCAGGAGGTCGATCGGAACGATGTCGTCACCCCATGCGTATGCCATCTTGCCGTCTGGAGCAATCGCGAGACTTCCCAGTGGTTGCTTGCGATCAACGACTTTGCCGACCGGCTCAAAGGCCGGCTTTGTGGACGGATTCAGTTCCAAGATGGAATTACTTCCTTGATC
>JBEKIU010000016.1:0-36849 GCA_050011635.1 Acidimicrobiales bacterium | reverse complement strand
ACGGCAACGGGACGGCCACCATCGCCGGCACCCCGGCCGCCGGCACCGGGGGCTCCTACCCGATCACCATCACCGCCACCAACGCCTCGGGGACCACCACCCAGACCTTCACCCTGACCAACTCGGAGGCCCCGACCATCACCTCTGCCTCTACGGCCAGCTTCTCCACCGGGGCGGCCGGCACCTACACGGTGACCACGACCGGGTATCCGGCGGCCACCATCACCGAGTCGGGCACCCTGCCCAAAGGCCTCACCTTCACCGCCGGCACCACCGGCACGGCCACCATCGCCGGCACCCCGGCCACGGGCACGACCGGGACCTACCCGGTGACCATCTCGGCCACCAACAGCTCGGGATCCACGGCCACCCTGGCCCTGACCATCACCGTGACCGTGGGCAAGGCACCGGCCATCACCAGCGCGGCCACCGCCTACTTCACCCTGGGCGACGCCGGATCCTTCGCCGTGACCGCCACCGGCCCGCCCATTCCGGCCATCACCGAGTCGGGCACCCTGCCCGCCGGGCTCACCTTCACAGACCAGGGCACCGGCACCGCCTTGTTGTCGGGGACCCCGACGGCCACCGGCACCACCACCCTCGCCATCACCGCGGCCAACTCGATCGCCCCCAACGCCACCCAGACGCTGTCGGTGGTCGTCGGCCAGGCCCCGACCATCACCAGCGCGGCCACGACCACCGCCACGGTGGGCACCGCCTCCAGCTTCGCGGTGACCACCACCGGGTATCCCGCCCCCTCCCTGGGCGAGACCGGGACCCTTCCCGCCGGGGTGACCTTCGTCAACAACGGCAACGGGACGGCCACCCTCGCCGGGACACCGGCCGCCGCAACCGGCGGGGTTTATCCGATCACCATCACCGCCGTCAACGGAACGGGCACGACCAGCCAGAGCTTCACCCTCACCGTGGACCAGGCACCGGCCATGACCAGCGCCGCTTCGGCCTCGTTCAGCGAGAACACCGCGGGCACCTTCACCGTGACCACCACCGGCTACCCGGCGGCCTCCCTCAGTGAGACCGGGACCCTGCCGGCAGGTGTCACCTTCACCGCCGGTGCCGGCGGCACGGCCACCTTGTCGGGCACACCGGCCTTCCTCACCGCCGGCAGCTACCCGATCACCATCGTCGCCACCAACGCGGCCAGCACCACGGATCAGGCCTTCACCTTGAAGGTGACCTCCTCACCCCCGGTGTTCACCTCGGCGGCATCGACCACCTTCAGTGAGAACAACCCCGATTCCTTCTCGGTGGCGGCCAAGGGGGACACGCCGATCGCCTACACCGAGAGCGGGGCCCTGCCTTCGGGGGTCACCCTGGCCGGCAACGGCACCCTGTCGGGCATCCCGGCCTTCCTCACCGCCGGTACCTATCCGATCACCATCACCGCCACCGACGTCAACCACGCCACCACCACCCAGTCCTTCACCTTGAAGGTGACCACGTCGCCCCCGGCGTTCACGTCGGCGGCATCGACCACCTTCAGCGAGAACAACGCCGGTACCTTCTCGGTGACGGCCAACGGGGACACCCCGATCGCCTACACGGAGAAGGGGACCCTGCCTTCGGGGGTCACCCTGGCCGGCAACGGCACGCTGTCGGGCACACCGGCCTTCCTCACCGCCGGCAGTTATCCGATCACCATCACCGCCACCGATGTCAACCACGCCACCACCACCCAGTCCTTCACCTTGAAGGTGACCACGTCGCCCCCGGTGTTCACCTCGGCGACATCGACCACCTTCAGTGAGAACAACGCCGGCACCTTCTCGGTGACGGCCAACGGGGACACACCGATCGCCTTCACCGAGACGGGAGCCCTGCCTTCCGGGGTCACCCTGGCCGGCAACGGCACCCTGTCCGGCACACCGGCCTTCCAAACCGCCGGGACCTACCCGATCACCGTCACCGTGGTCGACTCCGACGGCGCCACCACCACCCAGGACTTCACCTTGACAGTGGCGGCCTCGCCTCCGGTGGTCACCTCGGCGGCATCGACCACCTTCAGCGAGAACAACGCCGGCACCTTCTCGGTGACGGCCAACGGGGACTCCCCGATCGCCTACACCGAGACGGGGGCGCTGCCTTCCGGGGTCACCCTGGCCGGCAACGGCACCCTTTCGGGCACACCGGCCTTCCAAACCGCCGGGACCTACCCGATCACCGTCACCCTGGTCGACTCCAACCACAACACCACCACCCAGGCGTTCACGTTGACGGTGACCGCCTCGCCGCCGGCGTTCACCTCGGCGGCATCGACCACCTTCAGCGAGAACCACGCCGGCACCTTCTCGGTGGCGACCAGAGGGGACAAGCCGATCGCCTACACCGAGACGGGGGCCCTCCCCTCCGGAGTGGCCCTGGACAGCGACGGCACCCTGTCGGGCACGCCTCAATTCGGAACTGCTGGCACCTACCCGATCACCGTCACCGGCACCGACGTCCACCATGCCACCACCACCCAGGCCTTCACCATGAGGGTGACCGCCTCGGCCCCGGTGTTCACGTCGGCGGCATCGACCACCTTCACCGCACGCCACGCCGGCAGCTTCACGGTGACGGCCAGAGGAGACAAGCCGATCGCCTACACCGAGAAGGGGACCCTGCCTTCCGGGGTCACCCTGGCCAGCGACGGCACCCTCTCGGGCACTCCGGCTCTCGGGGCCGACGGCACCTACCCGATCACCGTCACCGGCACCGATATCCACGGTAGGAAGGCCGTCCAACACCTCGACGTCGTCGTCGACCAGGCCCCGGCCATCACCAGCCCCGACTCGGCATCGTCCACGGTCGGCACCGGCTTCTCCTTCACCGTGACCACCTCGGGGTACCCGTCGCGCTCGCTGAGCGAGACAGGGGCACTCCCGGCAGGCGTCAGTTTCGTGGCCGCAGACGGCTCCGCCACCCTGAGCGGGACCCCCGCGGCCGGCACAGCCGGGACCTATCCGGTCACCCTGACCGCATCCGATGGCACCAGCCCCGACGCCACCCAGACCTTCACCCTCACCGTGCTCGGCGTACCCGCCTTGACCGGGGGTGGCGAACTGGCGGCCACGCCCGACGGTCTCGGCTATTGGATCGTCGGCCCCACCGGCTCGATTGCCGACTACGGCTCGGCCGGCAACTACGGGTCCATGGCCGGTACGCCGCTCAATCGGCCCATCGTCGGCATCGCCAGCACCCCCGACGGCAAGGGCTACTGGATGGTGGCCACCGACGGTGGCGTGTTCAGCTTCGGTGACGCCCAATTCTACGGATCGACCGGATCGATCACGTTGAACAAGCCCATCGTGGGTATCGCCACCACCCCCGACGGGAAGGGTTACTGGCTGGTCGCCTCCGACGGTGGGATCTTCGCCTTCGGCGACGCCGGGTTCTACGGTTCGACCGGATCCATCACCTTGAACCAGCCTGTCGTCGGCATGGCCAGTTCCCCCGACGGGAAGGGCTACTGGCTGGTCGCCTCCGACGGTGGGATCTTCGCCTTCGGCGACGCCGGGTTCTACGGGTCGGCCGGCGGTATCCATCTGAACCAGCCGATCATGGGCATGACCGCCACACGCAGCGGCCACGGCTACTGGCTGGTGGCTGCGGACGGCGGGATCTTCACCTATGGCGATGCCGGGTTCTACGGTTCGGGCGGCAGCTCCGGCGCCACCGCGGTGGGGATCATCGCGTCGCCGACCGGCCCGGGGTACGCCCTCATCGACGCAGACGGGACCCGGACGGACTTCGGGTTCTGACGGAGACACTTCGGGGGGCCTCGATGGTTACCCGACCGGGCGGCTCCCGGTCGGGTACCGTCGTCGGGATGACGCCGGAAGAGGTGGCTGACCTCGTGCACCTACGCCGGGCGCGCGACCTGGTAGATCGTGACTTCGCGCTGCCCCTGGACGTCCCGGCCATGGCCCGTGCCGCGCTCATGTCGCCCGCGCATTTCTCGCGCAAGTTCCGCGCCGCCTATGGCGAGACTCCCTACTCCTATCTCATGACGCGGCGCATCGAGCGCGCCAAGGCCCTGCTGCGCCAGGGACGCTCGGTCTCCGAGACCTGCGTCGCCGTCGGCTGCACATCGCTGGGTTCGTTCAGCTCGCGTTTCACCGAGATCGTCGGCGAGACGCCGTCACACTACCGGGAGCGGGACCACCGCCACCTCCAGGTGGTTCCGTCATGCGTGAGCATGTTCGCCACGCGGCCGCGCCGTACTACCGTCCCTGTCTGAGCGATGCCCCTGGCTGACCGGTCAGCCCGAGCCCCGGGGTGCCGACGGGCCGGATGCCCGATCCACCCCGGCACAAAGCAGGATCGGAGAAGCGCACCAGGAGCAGTGCTCCTAGTGTTAGCTGCATGCCAGTCACCGTCTCCGCGATGTTCATCCCCGTCGGCGATCCCGACGCCGCGCTGGGCTTCTACCGCGACGCCCTCGGCCTCGAGGTCCGAGCCGACGTCGCCTCCGAGGGATTCCGCTGGGTCACCGTCGGCGCCCCGGACCAGAACATCGACATCGTTCTGTTCCAGCCGCACGGCGGTCGTTCACAGGCCGAGGGCGACGCCCTCCTGTCGCTCGTGACCCAGGGGTCGCTGCAGGCTGCGATCTTCCGCACCGACGACCTCGACGCCACCTTCGAGAAGGTCCGGGCGTCGGGCGCCGAGGTGCTCCAGGAGCCCGCCTCCCAGCCCTGGGGAGCCCGCGACTGCGCGTTCCGCGACCCTTCGGGCAACCTGGTCCGCATCGCGCAGGCCTGACCGATGAAGACAATGGCATGCAAACAAATGGGTGGGCCATGCTTGCCACCCTTCCGGAAGACTGACCGGCAGTCGAAAGAGGCCGCGATCGATGGTGTCGTCGTCGTCGGACGTCGATGATCAGGCGTGTCGATAGCGAAGCACGGCAATCGGCGTGAAGAGTGCGAGCAGCCACACCGACCATACGAGGGCGAGCACGACGTCGCTGTTGGAGCCGACCAGCAACGAGCGGACGGCGTCAACCATTGGCGTGATCGGTTGGTACTTGGCGAAGGGTTGGAGCCAGCCAGGCATCGTGGCTACCGGGACGTAGGTGCTCGAGATGAATGCGAATACGAATGCCACCATCGACATGCCCTGCGCCGCCTGACTGTTGGGTGCCAGGAGGCCCATGACGATGAAGACGACAGTGAACACCACGCCATAGACCAGGCACAAGCCCAGCGCGGCCAGTCCCTGGGCAACGCTGCCCTCGAGGCGGAATCCGAACAGGAACCCGAACGCAGCGGTGACACAGATGGTCCAGGCGTTCGTGCTCGAGTCGGCGATGGTCCGACCCAGCACGATCGCCCGGCGGGGTATCGGGAGGGAGAGCAACCTGTCGGTGAACCCCTCGGTTCGATCCTCGGCGACGGCGACGGCGATCCCACCTCCGGTAAAGAGAACGATGGTGGCGACGTAGCCGGGCACGAGGTAGTAGACGTAACTCGACGCCCCGGTGGTGACCGCGCCTCCGAAGACGAATCGAAAACTGAAGAGGAACATCGCCGACTGGACCATGCCCATGGCGAAGAGTCCGGGGGTCCGGAAGAATTTCCGGAGCGCCCGTCGGGCGACCTCGAGGCTCGCCCGGGCCGCCCCAGGCACCACGGGAGGGGCGGTGATCATCTCCACTGTCGCTCACCCCCAGTCTGATCGGCACCGACTGTCGTTGGCGTGCCGACGCGGCCGGCGGTGAGCGACAAGAAGACTTCGTCGAGGGTCGGTCGCCGCAAACCGATCTCACCCACGGAAATGAGCGCCTGGTCGAGTCGCCGGATCACGGTGGCCAACTGATCCGTTCCGTCCCTGCTCGAAACCATGGCGCTTCTTCGGGTGTGGTCCAATCTGGGCCGGCTCGCCGTGACCTGTTGAAGGATCCGACCGACGTCCTCGAGGCGCGACGGCTGGTCGAGGATGACCTCGATGACCTCCCCACCGATGCTGGCCTTGAGATCGCCCAACGTGCCCGATGCGATGGTCTTGCCGCGGTCGATCACCACGACCCGGTCGGCCAGCTCATTGGCCTCTTCGAGGTAGTGGGTGGTCAAGAGGACATCAGTCCCGTCGGCGACGAGATTTCGCACGGCACCCCACACTTCAGTGCGGCCTGCGGGATCGAGGCCGGTGGTCGGCTCGTCGAGCAACAGGAGTCGAGGGGTCCCGACCAGGCTCGCTCCGAGGTCCAAACGGCGGCGTTGACCCCCCGAATAGGTGCCGCACCGTCTGTCGGCCACGTCCTCGAGGCCGAGCTGTTCGATCACGATCGACGCGGCGCGGTTCGCAGCGGGCTTCGGGTGCCCGAAGAGCCGGGCCGTCATGACCAGGTTCTCACGGCCGGTCATGGTCGGCTCCACCGCCGCGTACTGGCCGGCCAGGCCGATGCCACGGCGGACGGCCAACGGATTGCGAGCAACGTCGGTGCCACGCACCCGCAACGAGCCGCTCGTCGGGCTGATGAGGGTGGCGACAGTCCGGATGAAGGTGGTCTTGCCCGCGCCGTTCGGCCCGAGGATGGCCAGTACCTCGCCGGGTGGGGCAACGAGGTCCAGGTCGTCGAGCGCAGCCACCTTCCCGAACCGGACGGTGAGACCGCTGGCCTCGAGGAGGGGCGCACCGGCAATCGTGGGACTCATGAGCCCCTGCCGTTCGGGGCTGGTGTGCGACTGCCAAGGCCATCCTCGACCACGTCGCAGAGGTACTCCAAAGCCGTCGATCCGTCGGTGGCCATGTCGTCTCTCCCTCCTGGGCGGGATTGGTCCGCCGATCGCTCGTCTCACACATACTAGTTCTTAGAAGACTGATCAATAGGAGACTATCACGAGGCGGGTTCAGAATCTAGTGCGGGAGCAACTAGTACGCTGATGGCATGGAGTCGAAATTCCGCGCTTCTCCCCTCGCCCTCGCCGTGTTGAGCCTGCTCGAGGTGGGTCCACTGCACCCCTACGGCATCCAGCGCCTGATCAAGCAGTGGGGGAAGGACAAGGTCGTCAATGTCGGGAACCGCGCCAACCTCTACAAGACGATCAAGAGGCTGCACGAGGCGGGGCTGATCGCGGTCCTCCAAACCGAGCGCGACCAGCAGTACCCGGAGCGCACCGTCTACGAGTTGACCGAAGACGGACGGAACAGGTCGAGGGAATGGCTCGTCGAGATGTTGTCGACCCCTCGCAACGCGTTCCCCGAGTTCCCGGCGGCGCTTTCGTTCGCTATGGTCCTCGGCCCCGAGGAGACGATCGCCGCCCTCGAGCGGCGAGCAGAACTGCTCGCGGAGGACGTGGCCACGCACCAACGGGACCTGGAGACCCACTCCGGTTCGCTGCCGCGGGTGGCGCTGCTCGACGACGAGTACCAGGTTGCTGTGGCGAGCGCCGAGCTGACCTGGATTCGTGGCGTCATCGATGATCTGCGATCCGGACTCCTCAGCTGGGGCGACGAACTCGCCACTGCGGCAAGATCCTCTCTGGCCGAGGCGGGTGTGACAACAGAAGACCTCGACGGGGCCCCGAAGTCATCGAGGTCGTGACGGCTCACGCATCGAGCTATCGATTGAGGAGGGCGTGGGTCCCGGAATTCGTCCACAGCTCCCTGAGCTCTCGGTTGAGCTCTGCGGGCCGCTCGATGGGGAAGAACAGCTTGGCCCCCTCGAGGGCCACACTGCGCACGGTGCCCGGAATCGTTTCAGCGAGCCAGTCGGCCCAGGTGACGTCGAAGAACTCGTCGGCGGTGCCCCACACGATGAGTGTCGGAGCGAGCAGCCTGGCCAGGTCGTCGCGGATGGCCACCGTCACCGCGTTGTCCATCCCGGCGACGTAGCCCTGGATCGCCTCGGCTCGGGCGGACGGCCCCGCGAAGGGAGCGAAGAACCCGCGGACGGTGTCGTCGGACAGATCGTCAGGGCGCTCGAGCCCTGACGCCAGCGCGGATCGAGCTGCTGCCGGGTCACTGCCGAGCGCGCCGAGCGCGTCGGCCAGCATGCCGTCTCGAGCCATGTCACGGATTGGCGCAAAGGCGGGCGGCGGCCAATTGTCGTGGGTGTCGCAGTTGGTGAGCGTCAAGGTTCTCACCCGCTCCGGCGCCCTGGTCGCGACCAGCTGGGCGATGGCACCGCCGGTGTCGTTGCCGACGAGATCGACGGCATCCAGCCCGAGGCAGTCGAGCAGATCGAGAATCATCCCGACCTGTCGTTCCATTGTCAGTTCCCCGTCCGTCCCACAGGAGCTCCCCCCGTGGGCCAGGAGATCGACGGCGATGCATCGCCGGATGTCTGCGAGCCCTTCGAGCTGGTGGCGCCACAGGTCGGCGGTGAGGAAGACGCCATGGATGAACAAGGCCGCCGGACCGCTCCCGGCCTCCAGAAATGCGATGTCGCCGGACCGGGTCGTCGCCGACCGCCTCTCCGTCGTGGTGTCCGTACTGTTAGTCGTTGAGATACTCATAGTATGTGAGTGTAAGATCGAGGGTCGATGGATGTCAAGAGACGCCGCCGCGAGGAGTACGCAGAGACCACGCGTGCCGCAATCGTGGGGGCGGCAATCGAGCGATTCACCGTCAATGGCTTTGCCAGGACGAGCATCGACTCGGTTGCCGAGTCCGCTCGAGTCACCAAGGGCGCCGTCTACCACCACTTCAAGGACAAGGCCGATCTGTTCGAGGCCGCCTTCGTGGTGATGGAAGAGCGCCTGGCGGCAAGGGTCACCGCCGGCGTGGAAGGGATCGAAGATCCTTGGGATCTGCTGGCCAGAGGGATCGACCTGTACCTGGCCGAATGCACTGAAGCCGACTTCCGCCAGATCGCCCTCCTGGAGGCGCCCGTGGCGTTGGGTTGGGCTCGGTGGAAGCGGATCGAGGAGCACTACTTCCTCGGGCTGGTGACAGCAGCCCTCGACGGACTCGCCCGGGGAGGCCACATCGACATTCCACCCGGGGACGTCACGGCCAGGGTGGTTCTGGCGGCCATGACCGAAGCCGGCTTGGCCGTCGCTGCGGCCCCCGAACCCGATGCCGAACGCCTCTTGGTCGGTGCTCTGGTGATGCGGTTACTGGCCGGCCTTCGCTAGGGGTGGTTTGTGCGGTCGGATGCCGGGCGGGTGGGGCATGATGCCGCCACAGGGCTCCGGGGAGCTCCCCTGGGAGGACGGGCCGCCGCGCTGACAAGCTTGGGCCACGACAACGATCCAGGGAGGTGGCTATGAGCACGAACGAGGTTCGAAGCAGTGAGGCCCGCAGCGGGACGGCCGGCGTAGGAACCGTCGACATGAAGTTGGAGGTGGTCGTCATTCCCGTCTCGGATGTCGACCGAGCGAAGGAGTTCTACGGGAGGCTCGGCTGGAGGCTCGACGCCGACGTCGCTCGGGGCGACGATTTCCGGCTGGTCCAGTTCACGCCTCAGGGCTCCGGCTGCTCGATCCAATTCGGCACCAATCTCACGACGGCGGCACCCGGTTCGGCCCAGAGCCTGTACCTGGTCGTTTCGGACATCGGGTCGGCACGGGATGAGGTGCTGGCCAACGGTGTCGACGTCGGCGAGGTGTTCCACGAGGGGAGTGGAGGCGCTCGCTTCCACGACGGTGCCGACAGTCGGGTGAGCGGGCCTGCGGACAATCGGAGCAGTTACGGCTCGTTCGTCTCGTTCAGCGATCCCGATGGCAACAGCTGGCTGCTCCAGGAGGTGACCGGCCGCCTCCCTGGTCGTATCGACCCGGCCGCAACGTCATTCGGGTCGGCGAGCGATCTTGCCGGTGCGCTACGTCGGGCATCGACCGCCCACGGGAAGCACGAGGAGCGAATCGGCAAGGCAGACCCCAACTGGCCCGACTGGTATGCCGAGTACATGGTTGCGGAACAGGCGGGTACGAAACTGCCCGAGTGAGCGCCTGAAGAGCGCCCTGTCATCGAGGTGGCGTGGACGGGTTCAGCCTGCCCGGGTTCAGAGCACCTCGGCGATCATCGTCTCGGAGATCGCCTCGTCGGATCGATCGACGGCCTCTGGGTGTTCGTCCGGCGAGGTCTTCGTCTTGAGAATGACGAGGCCGAGCAGGATGCCGGTGAGAACGCTGCCCAGGGCGATGGTGAAGGCCAGCCGATAGCCGCTGTCCAGGGCGTGGGCCAGCGGAGCACCATGGGCAAGCAGGGTGGCCGTGCGGCTACTGGAGACCGCGCCGAGGACGGCCACCGAGAGGGCCGCCGATACCTGCTGGGAGACGTTTACGATTCCCGAGCCGATCCCCGCGTCTTGTGCCGGGACCTTCGCCACCGCCATGGTCAGCAAGGGGGTGAATGCCGTCGCCGCACCCAGGC
The DNA here is from genome assembly GCA_050011635.1 of Acidimicrobiales bacterium. Classification (GTDB taxonomy): domain Bacteria; phylum Actinomycetota; class Acidimicrobiia; order Acidimicrobiales; family RAAP-2; genus Bog-756. The sequence continues at coordinate 26,526 of JBEKIU010000016.1, read as the reverse complement.
CGACGAGCAGGACGGCCACGAAGATGTGCGGAAAGTAGGCGGTATGGACACCCGAGGTGATGAACAGGGTGAGACCCACGCTGAGGACTCCGAGCCCCATCAGGGCGGTCCACTTGGGCTGGAACCTGTTCATGATGCGAGTGGTCAGTCCTGCGGACATCAGCGCCACGGACAGTGTCTGGGGAAGGAAGGCCAGGCCGGTGCGGATGGGGTCGTAGCCGAGCACGTGTTGGAAGTAGAGGACGCCGATGAAGAACGTGCTGTACATGCCGACGACCATCAACCCTCGGACCAGGCTCGAGGTGAGCAGGCCGGAGGATCGCATCACCGGCATCGGCATCATCGGTGTGGCCAGTCGGTTCTCGAGAAGGAAGAACACCGCCAGGACCACGATGGCTGCCAGGCCGAAGCCCAACGTGTGGGTCGAGTTCCAGCCGTACTGGCTCGAGCTCACGATTGCGTAGACCGCCAGCATCAGGCCGGCAGTGCTGAGAACGGCGCCGGCGATGTCCAATCCGGCCCGAAACCCGAGGCCGGTGTTCTCCTCGATGAGGGCCGCCCCGGCGACGAAGGTGGCGATCCCGATAGGAATGTTGATGAAGAAGATCCAGTGCCAGCTGAGTGCCTGGGTCACATATCCGCCGACCAGAAGTCCGAGTGACCCACCGCCGACGGCGACGATGATGTACGAGCTCATGGCCTTGGCTCGCTCACGGGGGACAGGGAAATCGGCCACGATGATGGCCAGGATGACCGAGGACGACAGCGCTGCGCCCAGCCCTTGGACGAACCGGGCCGAGATGAGCAGGATCTGACTGTCGGCAGCGCCACATGCGATCGAGGCCGAGGTGAACAAGGCCACGCCGACCAGGAAGACCTTCTTGCGGCCGATGAGGTCGCCCAGCCGGCCGGCCAGCAACAGCGTGCCCGCGAACGTGATCAGGTACGCGTCGATCACCCAGGCCAGCGAGGCCTGCGAAAAGTGCAGGTCGTGCTGGATGGTCGGCAATGCCACGTTGACGATCGTCTGGTCCAGGATGTTCATCAACATCGCAAAGCAGACGACGATGAGGGCGATCCAGCGACGGTGGCCGTGCACGAAGGAAGCGAGGGACGGGGGGATGGCGGACTCCTTGGGGATGGCAGAATTCAGGTTCCCCATGCATTGATAGTCACTATCCTAGTGAGTGTCAAGCCAGCAGGATAGTCGAACAATCGGCTATAATCCCGCTCATGGCGACGACGACGACACCTGGAGTGACGGTGTTGTTGACCCAACTGTCGCGAGTCGTCTATCGCCGCACTTCTGAAGACCTCCTGGGCATGCGGTTGAAGGAGTTCGTCATGCTCGCCCACCTTCGCGACCACAGTCCGATCCCGCAGCAGGACCTGGGTGAGACGCTGTGCATCGATGCCAATAACCTTGTGCTCCTGCTCAACGAACTCGAGTCGAGGGGGTTCGCCTACCGGCGTCGCGATCCCACCGATCGGCGTCGGCACCTCGTCGAGATCACCGACGAGGGTGTGGGCGCGTTCGAGAATGCCGAACGCGGGATCGAAAGTGTGGAAGACGACGTGCTCGCATCACTGACCGGCCGTGAGCGAGTTGAGCTTCAGGGGTTGCTGACCAAGGCACTCGAAGGAGCGCCCGGGGTGGGGTAGTCGGGGGTCCGGAAGCAAACGGCGCATTCCGGCGCCGCTAGATTCGCTTCATGACCGCGATGGGTGGCGAGGACGCATTCCCGGCCTTCGCATGGGCCGTCGGCGAAGAAGGGTCCGATGCGCTGGTACTGGCCGATGGAGTCCCCTATCGCCACGATCAATTCGCACAGAGTGACCACTACTCCCATATCGACGACGACCTCGGTTCGATTGCCGCGCTCGGCGTCAAGATCGTCCGGTATGGCGCACCGTGGCGCCTGACCGAGCCGGAGCCGGGTCGGTACGACTGGTCGCTGTGGGACCGAGCCTTGGCCGGATGCGCGGACAACGGCCTGGAGCCGGTTGTCGACATGTTGCATTTCGGGCTGCCGGAGTTTTTCGAAGGGTTTGCTGATCAGCGATGGGTGGACTCGTTCTCTCGATACGTCGAGGCGTTCCTCGACCGCTACCGGCAGCCGCGATGGTTCACCCCGATCAATGAGCCGGGCGTCACGGCGATGATGTCGGGTTGCCTGGGCATGTGGAACGACCGGCTCGCATCAGGACCCGATCACGCCCGGATCCTGGCCAACATCGTGTTGGCCAACCTGGAGGCGCTGGCGCGGATCCGCAGCGATCGCGGTGGCTGGTGGATCGGAGCGGAGGCATTTCAGGTTCCGATAGCGGTTGCGCCGCAGGCCGAGGCGGACGTCCAGTCATTGCGGGCATGGATGTGGTTGGTCTGGGACCTGCACTTCGGCCGTGACCCACTTCCGGAAGCAGCCCACCACCTCGATCCGGTGGACGACGCCCTGCTCGATCGCATCCGCGGCCTGGCGGTGACCGACCGGGTCATCGCCGGCCTCGACTTCTACCCGACCTCCCTCGAGCCCTGGGGGGCGCCCGCCCCGGCGTGGTCGGTCGACGAGCGGGTGGCCTTTGCCGCTGCGGAGTTCCGTCGATGGCACGAGCGATACGACCTGCCCTTCTGGGTGGCGGAGACCTCCAACTTGTCCCTCGGCGTCGACGACCAGATTCCGTGGTTGCTCTCCCTTACCGGCGCACTCCGCCGACTGCGTGACGAGGGCCTTCCGGTACGCGGGCTCTGTTGGTACAGCCGCGGAGACCAATTCGATTGGCAGACCAATCTGATGGACCCGACAGGGGCGGTGACCGAGGTGGGTCTCTTCGACGTTCACCGCCAGGCCAGGCCGGTTGCCGCCACCTTCGCACAACTCGTCTCGCAGGATCTGTGAGACTCACGCCGGGCAACGGCCTCGCGGCCTGCAATTACCCGACCAGGCTCCGGGGTCCCCTCACCGCGGTCAGTGACCCGACACCGCCGCCGACGCCCGTCTCAGCCTCGGGAAGCGGTGGACTGCAGCACGATCCCGTTCCCATCGGGGTCGTCGAACGTCACGAAGCGTCCCCACGGCATCTCTTGGATGTCGCCATCGATCCTGACCCCCTTGCGCCGGAGTGCGGCGACATCGCCATCGAGATCGTCGGTCTCCATCACTGTCCCCTTGGTCGAACCGGCCGGCATCGTCGGAAACCACGTCACAAGCGTGATGGACGTGGCACTCCCTGGCGGAGCCACCTGCACCCACCGCATGTCCGGACCCATCTGCGCGTCCTCGATCAATTCGAAGCCGAGGGAATCGACATAGAAGTCCCGGGACCGGTCCTGATCCGAGACAGGCAAGGAGAACAGTTGAATTCTTGCGATCGTCATGAACACATCGTGGTAGAGAAACGGGTGCCTGCCAAGTGGTCGGCGGTGGGTACCGGCGGCGTGCTGCAGGCCCCGAGACGTGGGCGCGGTATGGAAGAATGCCGGGATGCCCCGCATCGTGATCGTGCAAAGACCCGGCAAAGCGCTGCGGGGTCAGCCGTGGATCACGTCGACGTGGTCGGGTGGGTGGACCCACCCGCTCGGTAGCTCGATCGACGTCACCGACGGACACCATCCGGCCTTTGGCCGAGCCCGTCATGGCCAGTTCAGCTGATCGGTGAGCGACGACGAGGTTGACAGCCACCTTCGTGTCTACGATCCGGAGCCGTATCCCATCAAACGACGGACCCGTTGTGCCGCCGCCACGTGGGCTCGCTGAGTCCATTCGATCACTCGGACCGCCATGCCAGTGAACCCCACGGACGACAAGGGCCGGCAGCCTCGCCGAGGACCGAACCTGTCCCGGTCGCTCATCGCCGTGGTGCTCGTGGCTGCTTTCGCCGTGGTCGTCGTGGTTCTGTCCCGGAGTACGGTGTCCCACAACCAGATCGTCACCCCGCAATTCGGCGATGGCACAGCCCCCGATGTGGGGACCAGTGCAGACATCGCTTCGCGGTGCCCATGGCTCGAGGCCGCAATCGAGCAGGGCCAGTCCGCTTCTGCACTCGCTCAACTGGTGCTCGACCGGATGACCGTCGCCGAGAAGCTCGGGGAGGTGGTCCTCTACAGCTCAGGTCTCTACGAGAACGTCAACGCCGGGGTCCCACGGCTCTGCATCCCATCCCTCGCCGTCCAGGACGGACCGCAAGGGGTGGCCTACGGCGCTCTCCACGTCACCCAACTTCCGGCTCCTCTGAGTATCGCGGCGACGTTCAACACTTCGATTGCCTCGTCCTATGGCCAGGTCGAGGGGGCCGAATCCATGGCCAAGGGCTACGACACCGTGCAGGGACCGACCCTCAACATCGACCGAGTGCCCGAAAGCGGCCGGACCTACGAGGGTTTCGGCGAGGACCCGGTGTTGGCGTCGGCCATGGGGGTGGCCGACATCGAAGGCATCCAGTCGACGGGGTCGATGGCCATGGCCAAGGAATTTGCCGTCTACAGCCAGGAGACCGACCGGGGTGTGCTCGATGAAGAAGTGTCACAGCGCGCCATCCAGGAGCTCTACCTTCCACCCTTCAAAGCCGCCGTCACCCAGGCGCACGTTTCGACCATCATGTGCGCCTATCCCCGTCTCAACGGCACGTTCCAGTGCCAGCAGCCCCAGCTGGTCAGCCTGCTCGATCAGTGGGGGTTCGATGGTTTCGTGCGATCCGATCTCGGGGCCGTGCACGATCCGGTGGCGGCGCTGTCGGCGGGAACCGATCTGATCAAGCCGGAGAATGCCGCCGACCTGAGCACGCTGGTACAGCAGAACGACCTTCCGATCGCCGTGGTCAATGCCGCGGTGACCAGGGTACTCACCCAGATGTTCGCCAACGGCGTGATCGACAGGGAGGACGAGGCCGGTTCGCCAGGGGATCCGGTCGATTCCGCGGCACACACGGCGGTCGCGCTTCGGGCCGCGGAGAGCTCGGCCGTCCTCCTCAAGAACAGCCACTCGGTGCTCCCGTTGTCGAGTGGTCGACCTCGGACGTTGGCCATCATCGGAGCCGACGCGAGCTCCTATCCGGTCACCACGGGATTCGGCAGCTCGTGGGTGGTCGCCCCGTTCACGACCACTCCGTTGTCTGCGATCCAGCGTCGGGCCGGCGCCGGGACATCGGTCACCTACTCGAACGGTGGCAGCACGACGGGAGACCTTCCCCCGATCCCCACCGATCTGCTGACGCCGGCGTCCGGGGTCGGGCATGGGCTCACCCTGACACTCACCCGGACCAACTCCGACCCGGGCATTGGCATCCTCCAGGGCGTCGAGCCCACTGCCGATCTCACCATCAGCCCCCACCTCCTCGCTTCCGGCGCCCTGCCCTCGACGTCCACCGCGCCGATCGACCAACCTCCGGCGGGCCGTGTGATCGACGACGGGGTTCTCACCTTGGGACACCAACGGCACCGGACCCTTTCAAGGGTGGTGCTCCCGCCCGGTTGGTCGAACATGACCGCCGTCTGGACCGGAACGCTCACGCCTCCCCGGAGCGGTCTCTACGTCCTCTCGCTCGAGGGGTCGGGTGGGGCGACCCTCACGCTCGACGGGCGCCCGGCGGTCTCCGATCCCCTCCGACACGTCAGCGGACGGTGGTCGCAGGCCGTCCAGCTGACGGGCGGCCATCATTACCAGGTGCGATTGCACTGGCAGCCGTTCGACCATTTCACGCCGGCCGGAGTGCCGTCGCTCACCCCGGGCATTCTGACCCTCGGCTTCAAGTATGTGACCCCGGACATCACCGCGGCCGTGGAGGCCGCCCGCAAGGCCAAGGTGGCCGTGGTGTTCGCCGGGGACTTCAACTCCGAGGCCTACGACCGGCCCTCACTCTCCCTTCCTGGGGACGAGAACGCATTGATCTCTGCGGTGGCCGCGGCCAATCCTCATACGGTGGTCGTGCTCAATACCGGCGGGGCCGTCCTCATGCCGTGGATCGGGAACGTGGCCGGGGTGGTCGAGGACTGGTACCCGGGGGAGGTCGACGGGTCGGCCATCGCCGCTGTCCTCTTCGGCGACATCGACCCCTCGGGACGATTGCCGGTCACCTTTCCGGTCAGTGAGGCCAAGTCGGCGATCAACACCGCGGCCCAGTGGCCCGGCATCAACCTCACCTCGTACTTCTCCGAGGGTCTCGAGGTCGGCTACCGCTATTACCACGCCACAGGGATCAACCCCCTGTTCCCGTTCGGCTTCGGACTTGCGTACACGCACTTCTCCATCGGCAACCTCAGGGTCAGCCGTTCACCGGGCGGGGTCACGCTCAGTGTCGAGGTGACCAACGAGGGGGGGCGATCCGGAACCGACGTGCCGCAGGCCTACCTCACCTATCCGTCGTCCGCAGGCGAGCCTCCGGCCCAACTGGTGGCCTTCTATTCGGTGACAGTGCGACCGCACCAGAGCAAGACCGTCAACCTGCAGGTCCCCGCTTCAGCCTTCCAGGCCTTCATCGGTGGCGGATGGACGACCGTCCCCGGCACCTACCAGTTGTCGGTGGGCCAGTCCTCGTCAAACCTCCCGTTATCGACCTCGATGGCGGCACCGTGACGTGTCGTCGCATAGCTGTGTCGTCGCATCGACGGAGCCATCGCCACCACCGTCGCCTGGCTCCAAAGCCGCTGCGGTGGAGACGAGCGGTAGTCTGCGTTCGGCTCGGTCAAACGGGAGCGCTGTGGCAGCCAGGTGCTTCCGTGGTAGCGGGACAGGTCATGGCCGGCCGAAGGGAGCGTCGTCACCGTGGACAGGAGACTCTTTCTCAAGGTGCTGGGGGTAGGCACGGGGTCGGCGGCCTTGGCTTCGTGTGGGACCAGCTCTCCGTCGAGTGCGGGGCGGGGCGGGGCAGGGAGCGCCTCAGCCGAAGCCGCGGTCTCGGCGTTCATGGCCAATCCGCCCTTCTCGTTCAACTACGCCGGACAATCGTCGGCGAGCCTCCTGCGGCTGTGGCATGGAAAAAGGCGGAACATCAGTTCCTCGCCCGGTCGCTCTGAAGAACAGATCACCTGGCGGGCGCCGTCCGGAGAGCTTCAGGTGCAGGCGGCGGTCGTTGTCTACGAGACCTACGGGGCCATCGAATGGACGGTCTCCTTCGCCAATCCTTCATCGAGATCCTCACAGCGTCTGAGCGCAGTGCTGGCTGCTGACACCATCCTGAACGGCTCTCCGACGTCACCGTATGTCCTTCACCATTTCAACGGCAGCGCGCAGCAAGCCCATGACTACGCGCCACGGACTTCAGGGCTGGGACCGGGTCAGAAGCAGCTTCTCTTCCCTGTGGGCGGTCGGCCGTCGAACGGAACGTGGCCCTATTTCAACATCTCCTGGGGTGACCGGGGAGTCATGGCCGCGGTCGGATGGCCCGGGCAATGGACGACCCAGCTGCTGGTCGACGAGCACGAAGGCCTGCGCCTCCAAGCCGGGATGACATCTGCCGACCCGGCGCTCAACGCGTACGGGGACATCACCGGCGCCATGCTGTTGGACACCTACCTGGAAGCAGGCGAGGAGGTGCGCACTCCCCTCATCGTCCTCATGCCGTGGAGTGCCGACAGCTGGTTGCTGGCCCAGAACAAATGGCGGAGATGGATGGTCGACTACAACGTGCCCCGTTTCGGGGGCAGCCTCCCGGCACCCATCGTGCCGACGAGTGGCAGCCTGAGCCTCTATCCGGACCAGGCACAGGAGCTCTCGGCGATCGATACCTACGCTCGCCGAGGGACGACCAGGGACCACGGTGGCTTCTATACGCATTGGTGGGTGGATGCCGGGTGGTATGCCATTCCGAGCGGGTTGCCCGAGAATTGGTCCGAGGATTGGGGCAATGGCGTGGGGAACTGGTTCCCTGACCCGAAACGTTTCCCGGAGGGCATGAGGCCGACCTTCCAGCTGGCCATGGAACACGACATGAAGTCGGTGTTGTGGAGCGAGCCGGAGCGGGTGGGAGTTGGTACCGAACTGTTCGAAAAGCACCGGGAGTGGCTTATCGAACCGCCGGACCCCGCCTCGGACCTGAGCTTCCTGCTCGACTTCGGGAACCCAGACGCGTGGGCCTGGTCGGTGGAGCGCTTCGACAGCATCATCACCGAGCAGGCCGCTCGAGGCCACGAATTGGACGTGTTCCGCCAGGACTTCAATATGGACCCGCTCGACTACTGGAACGCGACAGACGTTCCAGGCCGCAGCGGTATGACCCAGGTGAAGCACGTGACCGGGCATCTCGCCTTCTGGGACGAATTGCGCAAGCGCCATCCTCAGCTTTGGATCGACAGCTGTGCTTCGGGTGGTCGACGGAACGACCTCGAGACCATGCGCCGCGCCGTCCCGCTGTTGCGGAGCGACTACCAATTCGAGCCGACCGGTAACCAGTGTCAGACCTATGGCATATCCCTGTGGCTCCCTTACTACGGGACAGGTGTCGGCCCCCAAAGCACCAATGACGGTGCCTGGGGTCCGGGCCAGTATGTGGTCCGGAGCTCACTGGCCCCGTGCTATACGTCGAGCGTCGACGCGGCCACGGCGAGCGAGGACGACTGGACGCTGCTCCGCACGATGAACGAGGAATTTCTGCGCATCCAGGACGACCTGTTGTACAGCGACTTCTATCCTCTGACCGAGTACAGCCTGGAGGAGGACGTCTGGATGGCATTCCAGTTCGACCGCCCCGCGGCCGGTACCGGCGTTGTCCTCGTCTTCCGGCGGCCCCAGGCCCAGGCGACAACGATGCATTTTGTCATGCAGGGGTTGGACGCGGGCAGGCAGTACCAGATCGAGAATTTCGACCTGGGTGGCAAAGGGCTGTTGTCAGGATCGAGCCTGATGCACAAGGGCCTCGAGATCTCGCTCTCGGATGCGCCGGCCTCGGCCATCGTGCACTACGAGCGCTTATGAGGTGGGTCGGCGGAGGCGGTGGTACGCCGATCATGCTGTGAGCGGATCGTCAATCTCGACGGATCGGGCCCAAGACGGGACTCCGAAGTGACCGATCGGGGCCATACTCTGCTTGAGAATACCGACGACCACTCTGGCTGACCTCGGTGCCCTTGCCGGCCACGGCGTGAAGCCGTCCGTCAGCACGATGATGACCGATGGGCGTGGACGCAGAGCAGCCGCGGCCACGATCCCGGCACCCATGTCTGTACCCCCGCCACCGGCCAGCTCGACGTGAGCGGCCCGGGACACCCGGGTGACGGCATGGACATTGGTGTCCACCGCCAACACCCGCACTTGTGTCTGTCGGAGCCCCGCACGAGCGAGGATACCCTCGACCTCAGCCAATGCCCGGCCCAACAGCACTTCGTGCATGGATCCCGAGGTGTCGCACACGATGGCCACATTGGGTATCGGCCGGTGCATTGCCGGTAGCACGACCCGGGGAACCGACTGTTGGCGGCGGGAGGGGCGCCGGTAGGTGTAGTCGACGTTGCCGGCGATACTGGCCACGCTGCGACGGATCTCCGCGGCCAGGACACGTCGCCAGTCGATCCGAGAGGGAAGCATCTCCTGCGCCCAGCGCATCCAACCGCCGGGGACTGTCCCTGGGTGCATCCTGGCGTAGCGGTGGACATCGGCAGCCACGCCGAGGCGAAGAAGCTGACTCTGCCCTGCTCCGACACCATTGTTCTTGTCCCACGGTCGTGGCTGGTTGTCGCATCCCGATCCGCAGTCCCATGGCCGTGGCCCCGGCTCCCCCTCGCGGAAGTAGTGCTCGGCCAGTTGCCCATCGATGCAGCCCAGGTCGGCCGGGAGCGTCGGGGCGACGGCCGGGACCGAACTGTCATTGATCAGATCGTCATTCAGCTCGGCGTCACTCGCCCGGTTCCATTGCTCCCGGGATTCGAGTTCCTCGACACTGGCATTGCTTGCCCGTTCGGCATGATCCCGTAGCAGATGCCCACCCAGGTGGATGAAGAGCTTTCCCAGGTCGTCGACGCTGAGCTGGTCGACCTGCTCGGGATCAGCGTGGAGGTGCCAAGTCGTGTCTACACCGATCGTGTGACACCCGGGCGCGTCATTCATGGTCAAGGCGAACAGGGCGCTGGCCAGGTATGGCATGCGAGCAGTCGCCCACAGCCGGGCCGCAGCCATCTTGTGCTGGTCGAGAGGCATGAACGATGAGGTCAGTCGAGGAGGCCGGCATCGCGCAACAATGGAGCGAAGGCGGTCACCTGTGGCGGGATCGGTGCCCCTTTGGGGCGACTCCGGGCCAGCGTCCGGGCGGCGGCCGCCGCTACGTCAGGGGCCTGGCTGCTGGCGTTGCCAAACACGATCCATCCCGCCTCCCACCGTTCGGGAGTGGGCTCCGCGGCGACGGCCGCAGCGATGGAGGAGAGCGCGGCATACGCCCGATCGCCCCGGACAGGAATGACGAAGGATTCGGGGTCGGCCAGCACTGCCTCTGGGTCGGGCAGGTCAGCTTCGACCAGCCAGCTGAGAAACTCGACCCCGGGGCCCTGGCCGACCGCCCCCCGAATGAGCAGGGACCGAGCGGTGTCGCTGATGGCAGTTGTATCGCCGGCGGCGAGCAGTCGGGCGGCCATGTCCCATGTGCGGGGACTGGGCCAGGCCCGACCTGCGCCTGCGGTCTCGGTGGGAACCTCGACAGCCAGCGTCGGTCTCACGGTGATGAACCCAGCAACCCAGCTCCGGGCCACACCAACCTGGCGCTCCCAGCCATCGGGAAGTGCTGGTGCGGACGGTGTCGTCCACCCTGAGGTGAATCCATCAGCCAGCACTCGGGCATCGACCGGCCAATCGAGATGACAGAAACGATTGGCCAGAGGTGCCGACAGGTCCCACCCGTCGGCGGCCTGCTCCGGTGGATTGGCTGCGGCCACGACGGCCACATCACTGGGAAGCACAAGATCGCCCACGGTGCGCTCGAGGACCACTCGGAGTAGGGCCGCCTGCACCGCCGGCGGTGCGGTCGAGACCTCGTCGAAGAAGAGCAAACCGTGCCCGGCCTCAGCCAGTCGTCGTGCCCAACTGGGCGGGGCGAAGTTGACGTGGGGCGTGTCCACATCAGCGCCGGTGATGATGGGAAGTCCGGCGAAGTCGGAGGGCTCCCGAATGGACGCAATCACCGTCTCGCAAGGCCACCCGGCCGCTGCTGCCATGGCCTGGACGACCGACGTCTTGCCGGTTCCGGGTGCGCCCCACAGAAGTACCGGCACCCGGGCGGCAATGGCTGTTCCCAGTGCCTCGGTCACTACCGCCTGATCATCCATGGCACCAGTGTGCACGAGATCGACGTAAGGCATGCCCCGTGTCAGTCTGGTGGCGACGTGCCAGAGTGGGGCAGTGAACACCGACTTCAATGCCGAGTTGTATCTGCGGCTGGTGGAGGAACGGGAATTGCTGGACCAACGGCAGTCGAGGGGGCGGGCCCCTTGGGATCAACCCGGTACGGAGGTTGCCGCGGCTCTGGTGGCAGTAGACGCTCTCGACGCCGATCTGGCTCAGGAAATCGTGGACGAGTACGCCTTCGCCCAGGGCCTGCGCCCCGGGGGCCACCAGATGCACGGGATGCACCATTTCTCTCAGCCTCCTGGTAAACGGGTGCCTCTTGCTGCCCCTCGGGTGGTGGCGACGGGATGGACACTCGAGCCCGAGTGGGGGAAAGTCCGGGTCCACTACGTGTCGCTCGGCGACCGCAACACGTCGTTGGCGATCACTGCCACTGAATCGGCACCCGGGACACTCATGCATGCCCAGGGCCCGGGGGGTATGCCGATCACCCAGCCCCAACTCACCGACGATCAGGGCACGACCCAAATCGCCCACTTCAACGGAGGCGGGGGAGGCGGCGGATACAACGGACGACTGGTAACCCAGCGGCCTCTCTCCAAGACAACACGGTGGATCGATATGGGTGAGGGCCGGATCGAAATCGGTGACGCGGGGCCCCCGGCCAGTGTCCGTGTAGAGCCTCTCCCCCAGATGGAGTCGGCTGCCCGCCACATCTGGCGACGGCTCGGCACGTTCCGGCACCGCCACTTTGGAGCGGGGTCATCGATCGACATGACGATCGAGGCTTTCCTGGCCGCCGGCGTGCTGGCTCCGGACGATCCTCTCATCGAGGAGGCTCACCAGGTATCGCTGGCGCTGTCCGGCAATCCCACTGCGGGCACCAACATCCCGGAACCCTGGGCGTCCTTGATCGCCGGGACTCATCGAAACGACGGGCCCACCGGGGCGCTGGCGATCGGGGCTGTTACCGATCAGGTGGACGGAACGGTCATCAGCGCAGAAGGTCTCATCTCCACGCCCGACTCCTTCCAAGTGTCGGTCGCCACCTCACCTGGTGAATCACATGCAGCCCATCCGTTCCGCTCTGCGGTCAAGGATGTGGCCATTGTCTGGAGCGCTGAAGACGACCGCGGGAATTGCCACGTAGGGGGTATGAACGGATGGGGGGGTAGTCCAGATCTGAGTGAAGGGACGATCGAATTCTGGCCGCCGATCCATGCTCAAGCCAGAGAACTGAAGCTCATGGCAACAGGAGCGACGGAGCGTGCGGTCATCACAGTTTCCTTGGCGGATTGGAATACAGAATGATGACCGAAGCCTGGTGGAGTGGGTTGCTTCCGGTCGAAGTGCAGCTGGACTGCTCGAACGAAGTCCATCGAATCCGGTGGGAGGGCGGGTCTCTTGTGGCACTCGACCACGAGGACCCAGACGGCGAGAGGGCACTCGGCGCCCTCGGTGCCGACCGAGCAGCCTGCATCGAGGTCCTCGACGCCTGGGCTCGTCACTCAGATGACCTTCGCGTCCTGACCGTCTCGTCCCGCGGTATGGCCGATCCCGTCCAGATCGACGTCGAGGACCAGGCGCAGGGGATGAGGATGAATCAGGTCCGGCGGGCGAGGGGATTCGTCACGACGACGCCAGCAGTGTCCCGGGGCTTCGGGTGGACCGGCTTTGCTCCCCTTGGCGCACACCCAATGATGCAAGGACACCCTCCAGGCCCATTCGATGAGATCACCAATCTCCTGGGGCTGGGTGGAGCCATGTCGCAACGCCTGGCTGCAACGGTCATCGCCGTGTGGTCCGATCGGATCGCCAAAAGCGCAGAGGTCATCGAGGGCCACACGTCGGCTTTGACCGCGGCCCTCTACGGCAGAGTCACCTCGTCCGTACGAACCTGGCTTTGTGATCCTGCTCTTCAGGTGGAGCTAGAGATGATTCCTGCTTCGCAAAGCCCCTCGATGAGCCTTGACGACGATCTCATTCAGGCGCGCCTGTCGTTTGACTGGCTATCGCAGATCTGGGTCAAGGATCTTGCTGTTGTGCTCAGTCGTTTCGCCGTCAGCACGCTCTCGTCCCAGCAAGATCAACTTCAACTGCTGACCATCAGTCCGGACTTCGACGAACTGCGGCCCGTCTCAATCCGTCTCGACTGAGCGAACCAATTGCGACAGGCACCACCTCTAGACGTCCACAAACGGGCCGACAGACCTGTCCGCCGCCAGGGACGATGTCTGGAATTCCCGGATTTCCACGGACCCGGAAACCGGTCGAGGACTCCATCAAGCAGGTCGGCCGGTCAGTGGCCGGCCTACGGGCACCGGGCAGCCCGGTCAGGGAACGTCAGAGGTCGAGTGTCATCGTGGTCGGGGCAATGGCCATGCGCTCGATAATCTTGGCCTTCGTTCGAATAGTGAAGCTTCTGGGGAAGGCTGCGATTCCTTGTGCCACCTCCTGAGCGACCGCGGTCAACTCGGTAGGCGCAACGACCTGCATCACCAACCCAAGCTCACGGGCTTCGTGTGCGCCGACAACCCGGCCCGTCAAGCACAACTCTCTGGCAATGCCACCACCGACCAGATCATGGAGCGGTCCGTACATGACGTCCCCGAACGAGCGCTCGGGGTGAGCGAATCGAGCTGTGTGCGATGCGATTCGCAAGTCGCAAACAACCGCGAGGTCAAAACCGCCGGCCAGTGCCGGTCCATTGATGGCAGCAATCAGGGGTAGCGGGAATCGAAGCAGGGCGTGATGGAATCTGTCGCTCGACACCCAGAGCTCTTTCTGGAACTCTATGTCCGCAACGTTGAACTCGCCGAGGTCGAATCCGGCACAAAACGTGTCGCCGGCGCCAGTAACAACTACACAGCTCACGCCCTCGTTCTCCGCAAGGTCAGCGAGAGTGTCGACCATTTCGTCCCGCAGAGCGATTGAGAGCGCGTTCTTCTTGGCCGGACGATTCAATGTGATGGTCACGACCCCTTCCTCCGGTACGGAGACCTCAAGATTGATCACTTGAAGATCCTTTCACCAGTGGGAAGCTCCCGGCACTCGACGTGTCGACCACCTGGTGATCGGCGGCACGGCCACCCAGGCCTACGGGGCCGACCGGCCTACCGGCGACTTCGCCTGCTTGGTGCGGCCCAGCGTCGAGAACTTCGACCGGCTGGCTGCCCCCATGCGAGAACTCAGCGCCCGCCTGTCTCGACCGGTTGCGCATGACGGAGCTCCAATCGGATGTCGGCACCCGGCGAAGCGGTGGATCGGTCACGGCGCCGGAGATGGGATGGGGCCAGGGATGCGCTTAGGGTGGTGACGGCCAGCCGCGGAGGTGCCATGTCCAGTTCAGCGTTGTATGACACCATCGGTGCCACCTATACCGCGACGCGGCGCACCGAGCCACGGATTGCTGCGCAGGTCTGGGCTGCACTCGGAAGCGCACGGACCGTGCTGAATGTCGGAGCAGGCACCGGAAGCTACGAACCCCCCGACCGCGAAGTCACCGCGGTGGAGCCATCAACGGTCATGCGTGCGCAGCGTCACGCCAGCGCAGCGGCGTGCGTAGCCGCCGTTGCGGAGAGCCTCCCGTTCGAGGACAATCGCTTCGACGCGGCGATGGCTTTCGCCACCGTTCATCACTGGCCCGACCCGATCGCCGGTATGCGCGAACTGCAACGCGTGGCTCGTCGCGTGGTGATATTTACCTGCGACACCAGTGACCGGGCCTGGCGCCGCCGGTTCTGGCTAACCCGTGACTACCTGCCCGAGGTTGCCGCTGCCCGCATCGGCCTCGCTACCGAGCTGGCCAGCGCCATAGGTGCCCGGGTTGAGCCGGTGCTCATTCCGTGGGACTGCGTTGACGGCTTCTTCGAGGCGTACTGGCGCCGGCCTGAGGCATACCTGGACGAGAACGTTCGTCGCGGCACATCGGTATGGGCCAGAGTCGGGCCAGATGTCGAGCAGAGGGCAGTGCGCAGCCTCAGTGATGACCTCGCGTCCGGTCGGTGGGCCGAACGCAACAGCGACCTCCTCGAGCTCGAAGCGGCCGAGCTTGGCCTTCGCCTGCTCATCGCTTGATCCCACACCTCCTCGGGAGGACCAGCTCGCCTCGTTGGCTCGATTGCATCGCTCGTGTCCGAGCGTCCCGGACAACGCCAGCCGGGGGTTACCAACGCCGTCACCGGCCCACCGCGTCCCCTCTGGCCAACCGCCCGGAGCTGCTGGCGGTCCGCGAGCGCATGCGTTCGTACCGTTCTGCATTGGGGTTCGTGAGGAGGTTCCGGTCGTTCTGGCGCTGCGCTCTCTTCCGCCTCGACGACGACTCATTCAGCCTGGTGGCGCAACCAAGCCGTTTGCTCTGGCTACAGACCCGAACCACGATGCACTGGGCTTGGGGTGGCGGGCGAATGTTTCCCGATCGACGCTGTGGAGTCCGAACTTGGGCCCAAACCCGTGGGACCATTCGAAGTTGTCGAGCAGGCTCCACACGAAGTACCCGCGTATGTCCACGCCGTCATCGAGCGCGCGCCGCACGCCACGCAAGACTTCGGTGAGATAGGTGATGCGCTCGGCGTCGTCATCGGTGGCGATTCCACTCTCCGTCAGGAGCACCGGGATACCGGTCATTTCCGCGGCTCGTCGGGCACAGTGCTCGACCCCCTGGGGCCAATACTCGTATCCCATTTGAGTTGTCGACACGCCCGGGTCGTTGGGAGCCTGACCCTCGGGTCCGAAGTGCACACGCGAGTAGCACTGGACCCCGATGAAGTCATCTCCTCCGGTTGCTCGGAAGAACCTGTCCTCCAGAACCTCACGCGCCCCTTCGAGCACACTCTCCCCGCCCGGATCTGCCACCATCTCGTCCATGGACAACGTCAGGCCTACGGGAAAGTCGCCGGGTCCCGACCGCAAGGCGTCGACCCCCAGGCGGTGTGCTCGCACCATGGCCTCGTTGATCGCCATGTGGCGAACAAAGTTGTCCTCGAACCCGGGCGAGGAGGCCCCGAGGTCGTAGGCCCTGACGCCGATGAGGTTGAGCTCGTTGATTGTGCAAGCCCAACCGATGAAGTCGCCGATATGGGCGGCGGCCCGGGTCGCGAAACGGGAGAATGCCTCCGGCGCGTCGGCTGCCTCCCACCCGCCTCGCTCTGCGAGCCAGGTCGGGGTGGTGAAATGGTGGAAGGTCACCACGGGGACGATGTCCAGTTCGCGGCACGCCGCACAGATCCGGCGGTAGTGCTCCATTGCGGCGTTGGAGAACTCGCCTTCAGCGGGCTCGATTCGGCTCCACTCAAGTGAGAACCGGTAGGCCCCGAGCCCCATGCCGGCAATGAGCTCGATATCCTCGGGCCAGCGGTGCAGCGAATCACACGCGTCCCCGCTCGACTCGGCATGACCGGAATTCGGGTCGTGCTCCTTTGCCCACGAGTCGTTGTTTACATTGCCGCCCTCGACCTGATGAGCTGCGGTCGCCGCTCCCCACAGGAAGCCTTGGGGGAAGCTGAACTCCGCAGCAGCGGTGTCGGCTCGGTCCACGAGCGATCACTGTAGCGCCCGACGGTTGTAGGACTGCCTGGGCTGCGTCCTCGCCTCCGACGCGGGGTTCGTCTGTGAGATGACCCAGAGGGGCACCAAACGCGCGCTCAGGAGTCCGGCACCTGCCTCCCAACCCACGGTCACGCATAACGACGTCCCACTCGGCCTCCCTGTCGGCTCATTGTGCACGTAGAACCGGCAGTTCTGTGGGTTCTAAAAGCGTGGCCGCTGTTTCGCGACGGGCTTCCAATTTGAATCCGGCCTCCAGTTCGCCCATTGCATCAGCCGCTTCACGGTCAGCCACATCGAGAAAATCGGGTCGCGGCCTCAGAGACCCCCACCTGCCACCTCGTGGGGCCCTTCTCGCCGACGCTGCCAGGATGATGGCCAAGCACGGATATCAGCGGTCTCAATCAGATCAAGGATGCCCGCTGACCAGCGGAGGGAGTGGGATTCGAACCCACGGAGGCTTGCACCTCACGGCTTTTCAAGAGCCGCGCATTTGTCCGCTCTGCCATCCCTCCGAGCGATTGCCAGGGTAGTCGGCAACGGCCACCGATCGGCTGGGTCAGTGACGGTCGCCGGTCCGGACTTCGGCTTGCAGGCCGTCGATCCACTCGCCGGCCTGCCGCTGTGAGGCGCCGACCTGGCGGCGGATGGCCGGCCCGGCGGCCCCGGCCGCCGGGTACGACCCCAGGAACTTCACCCCGGCCAGTTCGGCGTGAAGCTCGCGCAGGCAGTCACTGACGACGGCATCGGCCACGTGCCCCTCGAAGTCGATGATGAAGCAGTACTCGCCGAGCGCTTTTTTGGTCGGGCGCGATTCGAGCTTGCTGAGGTTGATGTTCCGGGCCGCGAACTGGCCGAGGATGGCGTAGAGGCTGCCCGGATGGTCGGCGTTCTGGAAACAGGCGATGCTGGTCCGGTCGTGGCCGCTCGGCGCCGGGATGCCCGACCTGGCCAATGAGACGAACCGGGTCTGATTGTCGGGATGGTCCTCGACATCCTCCACCAGGATCTCGAGGCCGTAGAGCTTGGCCGCCAACCTCGGAGCGATGGCAGCGGTCGGTCGCGACGTGAGTGCCGGGTCTCCTTCGCCCAGCAGGCGGGCCGCCTCGGCCGTCGAGTTGGTGGCCAAGGATTCGACCGACGGGAGCTGCCGGGTCAGGAACCGGCGGCACTGGGCGGTGGCCACGGGGATCGATGCCACCCGCTCGACATCGGCCAGCGTGGTCCCGGGACGGGCCATCAGATGGAGGTGGACATCGAGGATCACCTCTCGTTGGATCCGCAGATCGAACTCGAAGACCAGGCTGTCGATGATGTCACGGACCGTGCCTTCGATGGCGTTCTCCATGGGGACGAATCCGAGGTCGACCTGGCCCAGACGAACCGAGTCGAGCACCTCGGCCAACGACCCCAGCGGGACGATCTGGGCCGAGGCGTAATCGGGCTCGCTGAGCAGCGCCTCTTCGGTGAAGGTGCCTTCGGGTCCGAGGAACCCGATACGCGGTGATGATCCCGACTGGGAGGGGGAGGATGCGTCCGCGGTCATACCCAGGCAGGATAGTGAACATCATGGACGAGCCCGGACTGCAACGACTTCTCATCGACGTGCGCTCGGGAGCGTGTTCACCGGACGAGGCCGTGCGCCGGCTGCGCCGGCTCCCGTTCGCCGATCTCGGCTTCGCCAAGGTCGACCACCATCGGACCCTGCGCCAAGGCCTTCCCGAAGCGGTCTACGGACAGGGGAAGACCGCGCCGCAGTGCGTGGCCATCGTGGGCGAGCTGCTCGGACAGGATGGAGGGGGTCCCGTGATCCTCACCCGGGCCGACGCCGGCCAGGCGGACTCGGCCATGGCCCGCCACCCCGGCGGAGCCCGCACCGTCACCGGGACGGCCACCGGGGGCGATCAGGTCCGAGGTGAGCTCTCCACCGTGGTCTGGCGCCCGGCCCCCCGTCGTCCGGCTCACACACTGGTGGTCACCGCAGGGACCTCCGATCTCCCGGTGGCGCGCGAGTGCGAGGCCACCCTCACCGCCCTCGGGTTGTGGCCGACCCTCCTCCCCGATTGCGGCGTGGCCGGGGTCCACCGCCTGCTGGCCGCGGCCGACGAGCTCGCCGAAGCGGATGCCGTGGTCGTCGTGGCCGGAATGGAGGGGGCCCTGGCCAGCATCGTCGGTGGGATCACGCCGGCGCCGGTCGTCGCCGTCCCGACCAGCACGGGTTACGGCGCCGCCCTCGAAGGGGTGACCGCGCTGCTGGCCATGCATGCCTCGTGCGCCGCCGGTGTCACCGTGGTCGGGATCGACAACGGATTCGGGGCCGCTTGTGCCATCGCCCGGATCCTGCCATGACCGCCGGGCGTGCCCCGGTGGCCACCACCGCCTCCCCGGCGGCGCCGACAGCAGGGGCTGCCCGCCGTGTGGCCTGGTTCCACTGCTTTGCCGGCATCGCCGGCGACATGGCGCTCGGCAGCCTGCTGGACGCCGGCGCCGACCTGGGTGAGGTCCTGTCGCTGCTGGAGCGGCTTCCGCTGGGGGGCTGGGCGCTCGACGTGGAGCCCGTCCTGCGCGGCGGGGTCGCGGCATCGCAAGCGGTGGTCACCGTCGACGACAACGTGGTGGTTCGCACCCACGCCCACATCGTGGGTCTGGTCGAGGAGGCTCGCCTGCCGGACCGGGTGGCCCGTCGGGCGCTGACCACCTTCTCGGCGCTCGCCGATGTGGAGGCCAGATTGCATCGTCGGCCCGTGGACCAGGTCCACTTTCACGAGGTCGGGGGCCACGACACCATCATCGATGTGGTCGGAACGGCGGCCGCGTTGGAGGTGCTCGGAATCGACGACATCCGGGCCAGCCCGGTGGCGACCGGACTGGGGATGGTGAGGACCGCCCACGGGATGCTCCCCAATCCGGCCCCCGCCGTGGTCGCCCTGCTCGAGGGGGTACCCACCTGGGGTCGGAATGTGGCCGTGGAGCTGACCACCCCGACCGGTGCGGCGTTGCTGGCCGCGCTGAGCTCCGGGTACGGCCCGATGCCGCCGATGAGGGTGACCGGCCAGGGCTTCGGCGCGGGATCCCGGGAGCTCGACGAGCTCCCCAACTGCACGCAGGTGGTGACCGGGGTTCGGGTGGCGAGGCTGAGCGGCGACGACCTGGTGCCGACGCCGATCGGTGCCAGCGGGGACGGTGCCAGCGGGGACGGGGTCGGCGGGGCCGATGCCGATGCCGACGCCGGCCAGCCCGTCTCGCACCTCGAGGCCAACGTCGATGACGCCACGGGAGAGCAGCTGGCCCATGCCGTCGGTGTCCTCCTCGAGGCCGGTGCCCACGATGCGTGGCTCGCCCCGGTCGTGATGAAGAAGGGACGCCCGGGCACCGTGGTACACGTGTTGTGCGATCCGACCATGGCCTCCTCACTCCGCGCCGTGCTCCGGGAGTCGACGGGATCGCTGGGGGTTCGTGAGACGGCCGGTGAGCGTTGGCCTGCGGCGCGCTCGTTCGATTCGGTATGGATCGACGGGCAACTGATCAGGGTCAAGGTGAGTGCCGGCCGGGTCAAGGCCGAACACGACGATGTCGCACTGGCGGCACGACGCACCGGACAGCCTCTGCGTGAGCTGGCCCAGCGGGCTGAGGCCCTGTGGCGATCCGCTCGCCACGGGCCGACCACGGCCACGATCGGGGAGACCGCGACGGGTGCGGCCGGCCGGCCGGCTCGGGAACCACCGGAGCGGTTCCCGTCGGGTCCACCCGAGGGCGGAGGCAGCGCCTCGGCCTGATCGGCCGCGTCCGGACCGCCTGTCAGCTCCGTGCCGCGGCCCCGGATGAGACGGGCGGATCCCTTCGGGCGTCACCCGGCGGCTCCCATCGCCAACCTTCTGCCGCTCGAACGAGCCGATGCCCCTGGTGGGTCTTCAGGTAGTGGTGCCAGTGGCACAGCCTGACCAGGTTGGCCAGCGTGGTCGGTCCCCCGAGCGCGAACGGTTCGACGTGGTCGATCTCCAGACCCTCGCGGAGATCGCACCCCGGCACGACGCAGGTCGGATCCCGCTCGATGAGAGCCCTGCGGAGGGAGGCCGGAATGGTTCGTCCGGCGTGGGCCACCGTGGTCACGTCCGTTCCGTTGGTGACCAGCACGCTGAGGATCGAGTCCACGGCCAGGCGCCGGGCCGCGGCCACCGGTATCGGCCCGATGCCCGGGATCTCACAGATCTCACCGGTTTCGAGATGGCCCCGGACCAGGGCCCGGTGGTCGACCCGTACATGGACCATGGCCGAGGGACCGGCCTCCCGTCCACCTGGGGCGTTCCCCTCGGTGCCCGGTGACCTCGCTCCGCCCCGGTCACCTTGGCTGGAAACGTCGGCGGGCACCACATCGACGGCCCCGCACGACAGGCGCACCAGGGCGTCGGCGGCGATGGCCCGAAGAGGTTCGTCGACCCCGGCTCGGCGTGCCTGGCCGGCCAGTCGGCCCGACTCGGCCCTGACCGCGGCGACCAACCGGGCGCCTTCGTCGGGAGTCAGCTTGGCGTCCAGGCGCACGGCGCCGTCACCATCGGTCCAGTTGCGCAGATAGCGGCCCCGGCGAATGGCGTCATAGGTCCCGTGCTCACCCTGTCCCACGGCCTTCACCCGCCGGCAGCGCAGTTTGAGCATGGTCAGGGGTTGCTTCTCCGCGGCTTCGACCAATGCCCGCTCCGCCTCCGGTTGGAAGATGGCCGCGCCGGCGATCTCTTTGACCTGGGTCTCCGAGAGCCGACCCTCGCGCATGGCCTCCTCGGTGACCGGAAGCGAGCCGAGCTGGCGGGCGGCCTGCAGGGTCGTGATGGCCGGCCCCATACCGGTCCCCGTGGCCTCGGCGACGTGGGCGGCGGCCGACCGGTGTCCCTGGCGCCGCCACACGTTGGAGGACTCCACCCGCCGGGCGGCGAGGAGTCTCCCCCCGGCCGCCAGCTTCTCGATCTCGGAGAAGATCTCGAGCAACCGGGCGGCATCGGGACCGCTCAGCCGCTCCGGCTCCAATTCGGCCAGCGCCGACCGGAGGCCGGTGGCCATGTCTCGCAGGGACTGGAACGTCATGCGGGAATGATGCCAGGGGGCTGATTCACCGGTCGGCGACGTTGACGGCCCCGCGGGTGGTGGTCACCGCGGCGGACAGGGACGCACTACCGTTTCCCCTGCGGAGGTGCCTCGAGCGCTCTGCTTCCCGGATCAGCTTCGAAAGGAATCGTCCATGTCCCGTGTGCGCACCTGGCCGTTCGCCGTGCTCGCCCTGCTCGCCGTCTCCGTCCTCGGACTGGCGGGGTGCAGCAGCTCGTCGTCGAGCCCCTCGACCACTGTCGGGTCCGCTCCGCCCGCATCGACCACCCTGCCCACGATTCCGGTCGCGGACCGGTCTCCGGCGGGCACCCCTGGGAAGGAGCCCTCGGTCACCGTGCCGTCCGGGACTCCCCCCGCCCAGCTGGAGGGCTCGGACCTGATCGTCGGCACCGGACCCGCGGCCAAGGCGGGTGACACCGTGACGGTCCAGTACGTCCTGGCCACGTACTCCTCCAAGAAGGTGATCCAGGCCTCGTGGACGAGCCAGCCGTTCAGCTTCACCCTCGACGCCACCCCGGCACAGGTCATCCCCGGTTGGGACCAAGGAGTGGTGGGCATGAAGGTCGGAGGGCGTCGTGAGCTGATCATCCCGCCGAGCCTCGGGTACGGGGCGACCTCACCCGGAGCGGGGATCGCCGCCAACGACACCCTTGTCTTCGTCGTCGACCTGCTGAAGATCAACTGAGGCCGGAGCTCGCCCGGAGGGGTACACCCAGATCATGTGCCGGTCGGTCTCCCCGGGCGACGTCGGTGGCCGGATTTCGATGCGGTCGAGCCGGAATCCCAGTTTGGGGGGGACCGCCGCGCTCCGGACATTGGCGGCATCGCAGTGGATCTCCACCCGCGACACACCGTCGAGGCCGAGCGCGGAAGCCGTCAGCGCCGATGCAGCCGATGTGGCCACGCCGCGTCCGGTGCACTCGGACCGCACCCAGTAGCCGATCTCCAGCCCACCGGCGCCGATCCGGTCGTGCAGTCCGCAGAAGCCGATGAGGGCCTCGGGCTCGGTGTCCCGCCGGCCCCGGATGGCGAACTGGAACTCACGTCCCCTCTCCCAGTCGAGCTCGGCCTGATCGAGGAACTCCCCGATGGACCGGTGGGTCGCCGGAACCTGCGCCCAGGGCATCCACGGTCTGAGTGCTGCGAGGCTGGCGTTGACTGCGTCCACCAGCTCGCCGAGGTCTTCGACGCGCGCCCGGTGCAGGGTCACGCCCGCGGCCCGGATCGACTCGGACGGCCGGGTCAACCACCGGTCGGCGGTGCCCACTTCCCGCCCTCAGGACGGAGCCGCCTCGCCGCCGCCCGCACCGTCGGCGGCGGCGGTCGCTCCTTCCGGTCCGGCACTCCACCGGTACACGTTGGTGCTCCGCGTCTCGAATCCGAGGCGACGGTAGAGACGGTTGGCCGCTTCCCGGCTGGGACGCGAGGTCAGATCGACCGTCCGGGCCCCGACAGCATCCGCCCGGCGGATGGCGGCGACCACCAGCGCCTCGCCTGCACCCGCTCCCCGGGCCGATTCGTCCACCACCACGTCCTCGATCCAGGCCCGGAGCCCCGTCGGCACGCGGAACACGGCCAGCGTCAGCGAACCGACGATGGAGTCCGAGCCGTCGCGGGCCACCAGGAGCACCGAAGCAGGCGATGCCACGATCTCGGCCAGGTCGGTGCGGCTGGGCGGTGGGGAGGAGGAGGAGAGCTGCGGGGTCAGCCGGTCGAATGCCTCGATCAACTCGGACGTCACCTCGGTCGCCTCCCCGATCGTGACCGCCGGTGTGGGCTCCGCGCTCATGCCTCGGGTGGCGGATCAGGACGTATGTGGATCACCCCGCCAGATGGGCGACCGTACCGAGTCGTAGAGCACCTCGACCGGGTCTCCCCGCAATGCGGCGAAGACGTGTTGGCCCCAGCGTTCGGCCCCGGCCAGCGGGAACGGGAGCTCGTCGAGGGGGAACCAACCGACATCGGCACATTCGAGGGGGTGGGCCCTGAGCTCCCCGCCGACCGGTCGGCACTGGAAGACCAGGGAGTAGAGGGGGATACGGCTGATCCCGATGCGCAGGCCGTCGAGCACGGCGATCAGCCTGACCACCTCGACGTCGATGCCGGTCTCCTCCTCGACCTCTTTGACCACCACTTCGGCCGCCGAGTAGCCCACATCGGCCCAACCCGTGGGGTAGAGCCACACGCCCGAATCGGCCCGCTTGACCAGGAGGATCTCGCCCTTGTCGTTTCCCACCGCGGCTCCGACGGCCACTTTGGGCGTCACATAGCCCGGGACTCCCTTCCCGACCGAGCCCAACCACTCCTCGACCAGGCCATCGGCGTCCTCGGCTCCCTCGGTCCCGTCGTCGACGGTGACCCGGATGTCGGCGGCGATCCGCAGGATCTCCTCGAACCGCTCCTGCTCGTAGAGGGACTCGGTGAAGCCGAGGCCGGTGCGGGCGATACCGGCGAGGGCCTCGCTCCAACGGAGGAGCTGTTTGGTGGAGGGAACAGGTTCCACCCACCCGACGCTACCCGCTGACAACGCGTAGCGGCGCCCATCAGCCACAATGGAGGTGTGGCCGTCAACGAGGATTGTCGTCATTACGTCATGCAGACCACCGCTCACGAGGAGAAGCTCGAGCGGTGCCGGGTCGGCGCCAACCAGCAGATCCCGTTCGCCTGCCCGGAGGGATGCCTCTTCTACGAGCCCCGCAAGGTGTCGGATGCGGGCTGGACGATCCGCAAGGACTCCTGAGGCCGACCCCACTCCCCGGATTCGACCCGTCACTCCACCCGGGTGGCCACCAGTGTGTAGGTGAGGGGCATGCGGGGATGGCCGGCCGGCACCGACCACTGTCTCCGGCCGGACTGGACCAGCCAGGGGAACTGCTGGTTGACGGTCCAATCGTGCTCGACCAGGCGGTCGATCCGCATCCCGCGGTCGACGAGCGCCGTCACGACCTCCCCGATGGCGTGGTTCCACTGGTAGGTCCGGACGTTGGCCAGGGGCCGGTCGGCATCGGTGTAGGTGAGCTCGGAATCATCGGCGAAGGGCTCCGGTTCCTCGAAGTAGGTGTAGGCCACCAACGGGGAGTCGTCGGCCAGCGACCAGGCGAACGGATGGATCTCGTGGAGGTAGAGCCGCCCGCCGGGTCGGGCCAGGGCGGCGACCTGGTCGGCCCAACGGTCGACACTGGGGAGCCAGTGCAGGGCGCCGAGGCTCACGTAGACGATGTCGAAGGTCCCGGCGGGGAGAACATCGGCCGCGTCGTAGACGTCGGCGCACACGAAGGCAGACCGGTCCTCGAGTCCGGCCCGCGCGGCCAGGTCCGCCGCGGCCCGGATCGCCTCGGCCGAGAAGTCGAGTCCCGTGACCGTGGCCCCGGCATCGGCCCACGCCAGCGTGTCCAGTCCGAAATGGCACTGGAGGTGCACCAGTTGGAGCCCGGCGACTTCGCCCAGGGAGTCGATCTCCCGTTGCCTCGGGCCGGGCCGGCTGGCCAGCCACTGGTCGACGTCGTAGAACCGGGACGCCATGTGGATGGCCACCCGCTCGTCCCAGTTGCGCTGGTTGGCGGCCACGAGCTCGGTCGTCGGGCCGTGTCCTGCCATCTCCGCCGGAGCCCCGGGCCGGTCGGGAGGCCTGGCCCGCACCCCGTGGGAGTCCACCGTCAGCTCTCGACGACGTCGCCGAGCAGGTCCACCTGAACGCCCTCGTTCCGGAGCCAGGTGACGGCCTGGTCGACGGTGCCGGCGTTGCCGTCCAGTTCGCAGATGATCCATCCGTTGTGCTCGCCCACGTCGGCGCGCCTGATGTTGGGAACGATGTCCAACTCCTTGGCCATGCGGGCAATGATCGGCTCGCGGACCAGCTCCTCGGGAAACGTCAATTTGACCCTGACCCTGATCATGGTCGCGCCCCCCGGGCCGGGCTCAGCTCCTGGGCCGTCCCCCGGCCCGCCCCATCCGTCGGCCGCGCGTCGTCCACGGCCAGCGCCTGGTTGAGATTGCCCGAACGGAAGCCGTCGAGATCGAGGGTGACATAGCGGTAGCCGGCACGGTGCAGTGCCCGTGTGACCTCCTCCCGGCGGGCCACGACGACGGCCAGGTCCTCTGCGGGGACCTCGATGCGGGCCGTATCGCCGTAGTGACGCACCCGAAGCTGCCCGAAGCCCATCGAGCGCAATTGTGATTCGGCGTCGGCCACGGAGCGAAGCGTACCGAGGGTCACCGGAATGCCGTAGGGAACCCGCGACGCCAGGCACGCCGCCGCCGGTTTGTCCCAGGTCCGAAGGCCGAGGCGCCTCGACGAGGCCCGCACGTCCGCCTTGGTGAACCCGGCGGTGACCAGGGGGAAACGCGCACCCCGCTCGGCCGCCGCCCGTTGCCCGGGCCGGTGGTCGCCCAGGTCGTCGAGGTTCACACCCAGGGCGATGATGGCCGCCGGCCCGCCGGCCTCCTCGATGGCCAACGGCGCCAGGGCGTCCAGCAGCGACGTCTTGCAGTGGTAACAGCGCGAACCGTCGTTGGCCGCATAGGCCGGGTCGGCCAGCTCGTCCGTCCCGACCTCCAGGTGGTGAAGTCCCCATTCGGCGGCCAGGGCGCGGCAGTCGGCCAGTTCCTCGGGGGCGAGGGACGG
>JBEKIU010000015.1:0-37091 GCA_050011635.1 Acidimicrobiales bacterium | reverse complement strand
GTGCCGGACGTGCCGGACGTGCCGGCGAGACCGCCGGCGTCGGCCGCGTCGGCCGCGGCACCGTCGGGAGCGGAATCGCCGTCGCCGCCCACTGTGTCCCCGACCATCCCCACTGGCGAGTACATGGCCACCGCGACCCGCAGGTAGAAGAACGCGGCGACGGCCGCCGAAGCCATGGCCACCGCGGCCAAGACGTAGGCATGGGTGGCCACGGCGGCGCCCACGACACCGAACTTGGCCAGGAACCCGGTGGTGAACGGGATGCCGGCCTGTCCGAGAAGCAGGACGGCGAAGGCCATGGCCAGCACGGGCTGGCGTTTGGCCAGACCCCGGTAGTCGGAGATCTGGTGCCCGTTGTCACCATCACGGGCCATCACGGTGATCACCGCGAACGACCCGATGACCAGGAACATGTAGGTGAAGATGTAATACAAGGAGGACGAGACCCCCCGGGTGGTCGCCGCTTCCACGCCGAGCAGGATGAAACCAACGTGATTGATGGACGAGTAGGCCATCATCCGCTTCACGTCCCGCTGCATCAGGGCCACCACCGCGCCCAACACCAGGCTGAGCAGAGCCAGTGCCCAGATGATCGGTTGCCAGTCCGTGCGCACCGTCCCGAACGACGACACGAACACCCGCAACAGGGCGGCAAAGGCACCGATCTTGACCACCGCAGCCATGAAGCCGGCGACCGGTGAGGGTGAGCCCTGGTAGACGTCGGGAGACCACATGTGGAAGGGAACGGCCGCGATCTTGAACCCGAACCCGACCAGCAAGAGCGCCAGGCCGCCGAGCAGCACCCCGTTGGAGGCGATGACGTTGCCCGAGAGATAGTCGGCGATCTGGGGCAGATTGGTCGATCCGGTGGCGCCGTAGACGAGCGCGATCCCGTACACGAAGATGGCCGAGGAGAATGCACCGAGCACGAAGTACTTGAGCGCGGCCTCGCCGGACTCGGCCCGCTTGTGGTTGAAGGCGGCCAGCACGTAGAGGGCGATCGACATGATCTCCAGGCCGAGGAAGATCACGATGAGATCGTTGGCCGCTCCCATCATCATCGCGCCGGAGGCCGACATCATGGCCAGGACATGGAATTCGGGACCCTCGATGCCTTCCCGGCGGAGATAGCCGTCACCGACCAGGGCGGTGAGGAGCATGCCGATGGCCACCACGATCTGCACGAACACGTCGAATCCGTCGAAGGCGATGGCGCCGGCGATGGTGACCTGGGGTCCGTGGGTGCTCACGTGGTCCCACTGGAACAGCGCTGCCACCAGAGCGGCGATCGACACCGTGGAGGCGACCAGCGTTCCCGAGCCCACACCCAGGATCTTGCGGAACAGCGAGGACGCGACCATCAAGGCCAGGGCCCCACCGATCATGATGAGCATGGGCAGGATGCTCAGGTAGTCGACATGGGGGGTGTGGATGGCGGGAAGGCCAGAGCTGGTCACGGCCGTCGTCACGAAGGAGGTCATCGCCGGGCACCGCCGGTGGTCGTGGCGGCAGCAGGCGAACTCGTCTCCGTCCCGGCTTCCGGCACCGGGCCGGACAGGTGACGGGAGGCCGGGGCCGACGATGAGGGTGCCGGGAGCGATGAGGGCGCCGGGAGTGCCGATGCCGTCGAGAGTGCCGGCGACGGTGATCGCGCCGCCGACGATCCCGGGTCGAGGCCGGCGGGGATGGGAGTGTGCGTCACGCGGTCCACGTGGACGACCAGCCTGTCCACCGACGGGGTGATCCGATCGAGCACGGGCTTCGGGAACACACCGAGGAAGACGATGAGGATGATGAGGGGGGCGATGATGAGGCGCTCACTCCACCCCAGATCCTTCGTCTTGGTGTCCGTCTCGGTCGGCTCACCGTGGAAGACCTGCTGAAAGGCCCACAAGAGGTAGATCGCCGCGGCGATGACCCCCATCGCGGCCACGACCGCCCACCACCGGTGGGCCACGAAGGTCCCGATCAGCACCAGGAACTCACCCACGAACCCGTTGAGCCCGGGCACGCCGATGGAGGCCAGCATGGCCACGGTGAAGACGCCGGCCATCACCGGGGCCGGGGACTGCAGTCCCTTGAGGGCCGATACCTGCCAGGTGCCGCGACGCTCGTAGATCCACCCCACCACGATGAACAGCGTGGTGATGATCAGTCCGTGGTTGACCATCTGGAGCACACTTCCGGTCAGCCCCTGGCTGTTGAGGGCGAACGTGCCCAGCACGATGAAGCCGATCTGGGCCAGGGACGAGTACGCCAGCAGCCGCTTCAGGTCTCGCTGGGCGCAGGCCACGAGGGCCCCGTAGAGGATGCCGATCACCGCCAAGGTCAGCAACCACGGCGCCAGGGTGCGGGTGGCCTGGGGGAAGAGGTTGAGGTCGAAACGGACGATCCCGTAGGTCCCGATCTTGGCCATCACCGCGGCCAGCAGGACCGCCCCGGCGGTGGGTGCCTCGGCATAGGCATCCGGAGACCAGGTGTGGAACGGGAAGATCGGCGCCTTGACTGCGAACGCGGCGGTGAAGGCGAGGAACAAGAGCACCCCCTCGGTCCCCGACAGATGGGTGTGCACCAGGGCTGGGAGCTCGAACGTGAGCACCCCGGTCTGCGACTGGTGGATGAAGGCCACGGCCAGGATGCCCACCAGCAGGAACGCCGAGCCGGCGAACGTGTAGATGAAGAATTTGATGGCGGCATAGCCCCTGCGGGCATAGCCCCACCCACCGATGATGAAGTACGCGGGGACCAGCGTCAGCTCGAAGAAGAGGAAGAACAGCACCAGGTCGAGGGAGACGAAACTGCCCAGGCACGCCGCCTCCAAGAGGAGCACCCAGGCCACGAAGGAGCGGGGGTCGCGCCTGACCCGGGCCCCGAGCAGCGCCAGCGGGAAGAGGAGGGCGGTCATCACCACCAGGAACAGTGAGATCCCGTCGATGCCCAGCGACCAGTGGATGCCCAGCTCCTTGGCCCAGACGTGGTCGGAGACGAGTTGGTAGCCACCGTCCCCCACCTTGAACTGCCCGGCGATGACCACCGCCAGCACCAGGGTGAACAGGGCGATGAGGAAGCCCAGCCCTTCGTGGAAGTGGCGGGAGACCGATCCGGTCGGCACCAGCGCGACCACCGCGGCACCGATGGCGGGCACCAGCACCAGGACGGTGAGAAAAGGGAAGTGACCCGTCGCCATCAAGTCCACCACAACCGGGTGAGCATGAAGGCCAGCACCAGCACGGTGCCGAGCACGATGCCCAGCACGTAGTTTCGGACGTAGCCGGTCTGGGTGCGCCGGATCAGTGCGCCGGACTTGCGCACCAGGGTGGCCACACCGTTGACCCCGCCATCGATCACCTTGGGGTCGATCACCGTGGCGCTGAAGGCGGCCAGGCGCTCCGACGGCCGGCCGAGGACGGTGTCGTAGAGCTCGTTGATGTACCACGAGTGCTTGAGGAAGTCGATCTCCAGGCTGGGTCGCTCCGCCTTGGCCATCCACAGCCGGAGGCCGATGAACACCCCGGCAACGGCGATGACCCCGTCGATGGTGGCCAGCACCCAGATGGCGGCGGTGCTGAGATGGTCGTCGTAGAGGTTGGAGCCGAAGACGGGGTCGATCCAGTTGGACAGCGACAGGTGGTCGTTGGACAGGGCCAGGACGCCGGCGGTGGCGGCGAAGAAGGCCAGGATCCACAACGGGACGGTCATGATCGGCCGCGACTCGTGGGGCTCGGGGATGGGCCCGTCGGCGTGGTGGGAGTCGGGCATGTCGGTGGTGGCGTCGATGGCCACGTCGTCCGCCCACCGGTCCTTGCCGAAGAAGGCCAGCCCGGTCAGGCGGCTCATGTAATAGGCGGTGAGCGCGGCGGTGACCACGCCCACCACCCACAGCGCCGGGTGGGCGGCCCAGGTGTTCTCGAGCACATCGCCCTTGGCCCAGAACCCCGACAGGGGTGGCACCGCGGCGATGGCCAGCCAGCCGACAGCGAAGGTGATGAAGGTGATGGGCATGTACTTGCGGAGGTTGCCCATGCGCTTGAGGTCCTGCTCGTCATGGAGACCGTGGATGGTCGATCCGGCGCCGAGGAAGAGCAGCCCCTTGAAGAAGGCGTGGGCGATCATCAAGAAGATGGCCGCCTCGTAAGCCCCACATCCGATGGCCAGGAACATGTACCCGAGCTGGGACACGGTCGAGTAGGCCAGCACCTTCTTGATGTCCTGTTGGGCGCAGGCGATGGTGGCGGCCACGAAGGCGGTCGCCGCCCCGACACAGGCCACCGTGAGGGCGGCCGCCGGGGAGGCGTGGAGCAGCGGGTTGATCCGGCACAGGAGATAGACACCGGCGGTCACCATGGTGGCCGCGTGGATGAGCGCCGACACCGGCGTCGGGCCCTCCATGGCGTCGGCCAGCCACGGGAAGAGGGGGATCTGGGCCGACTTGCCCATCACGCCGACCAGGAGCAGCAGGCAGATGGCGGTGATGTTGCCGGCGCCGATGGTGCCGATGTGGTCGAAGATGGTCGTGTACTCGAGCGAGTGCACCCTGGTGAAGACCAAGAAGATGGCCAGCAGGAAGCCCACGTCGCCGATCCGGTTGTAGACGAAGGCCTTCTTGCCCGCGCTGGCCGCCGAGTCCCGGGTGAACCAGAACGAGACCAGCCAGTACGAGCAGGTTCCGACGCCCTCCCAGCCGACGAAGGTCACCAGCAGGTTGCTCCCGAGCACCAGGATCAGCATCGAGGCCACGAAGAGGTTCATGTAGAGGAAGAACTTCGAGTAGTCCCGGTCGCCCTTCATGTAGCCGATCGAATACAGGTGGATGAGGCAGCTGATGCCGGTGACGAACAGCACCATGGTCATGGACAGTGGATCGACGAACAGTCGGGCGTTCACCTGGAGCTGATCGACCGGAATCCAGGTCCACAGGTTCTGGGTGAAGGTCCGGACCGGAGCGTTGACGGTGAGCAGGTCGAAGTACACCCCGACGGCCACCACGAACGAGGCCCCGATGAAAAAGGTGGCCACCGCTCCGGCCAGAGGATCACCCAGCCGGCGGCCCACGAGCAGCTGCACGGCGAACCCGACCAGGGGCAGCAAGATGATGAGGTAGGTCACATGGAGCATCGCCCGGTCAGCCCTTCATCAAGTGGAGGTCGTCGGCAGTGGTGTTGGCTCGGCGGCGGAAGATGGCGACGACGATTCCGAGCCCGACCACGACTTCGGCCGCGGCCACGACCAACACGAAGAACACCAGGACCTGGCCGCCGATGTCGTGCAGCATGCGGGCGAAGGTGACGAAGCTCAGGTTGGCTGCGTTGAGCATCAACTCGACACACATCAACATGACCAGCACGTTCCGCCGGATCATCACACCCAGCGCGCCGATGGCGAACAGCACGACGCTGAGCGACAGGTACCAGTCCGGGTTGATGGTCATGCCCGTCCCTCCTCGTGTGCACCGGCGGGTTCCGCCGCGCTGTGCCGGCCCTCTTCGTCGGGCTCGGGCTCGTCGGTGGCGGGGACCGCCGGCGCCGACAGCTCCACCCCGCCGGACGACTGGTCTGCCCCACCGGACGTGAGCTCTGCCCCGTCCTCTGCCGGCTGACCAGGCTGAGCCGCCTGGCCCGCCGCCGCCGGGGGCCGGCGGGCCAGCACCACCGCGCCAACCACGGCGATGATCAACAGCGCCGCGGTGGCTTCGAAGGGGAACAGGTAGGTCGTGTAGACCGACTTGCCCAACAGGTAGACATTGGACTGGGCCCCGGCGTCCACCCCGGCGACGTGCTGCGCTCCGGTGGTCCAGCTCGAGACCTCTCCCAGCAGGAGAAGACCGGTCGTGCCGAGCAGGACGAGACCGGCGGCCAGGGGTCGCTGGCCCCGCAGCGGCTCGACGGCGATGTTCTCCTCGCGGTCGACACCGAGGAACATGATGACGAAGAGGAAGAGCACGACGATGGCACCGGCGTAGACGATCACCTGGACGGCGGCGAGGAACGGATCCCGTTCCAGGACGAAGAGCACGGCCACGCCGAACAGGGTCATCACCAGCATGAGGGCGGCGTGGACCGGGTTCCGGGCCACCACCACCCCGATGGCGCCGGACAGCACGATGGCCGCGGAGACGGCGAACGTCCCCACGTCGACCCATGACGGGTGGACGGTCGTCGACGCCGCCATCAGCACCGCTCCGAGCACCGCCGTCATCAGCGGGTGCTCGATCCCGGACCGGTGGCGGGATCGCCGTCCGGATGACCGGTGGCGGGATCCCCGTTCGGATCGCCGTTCGGAGCCGCCGCAGCCGCGGGAGCCGACTGCGCCGTACCCGGACGATCGCGTTCGCTGTTGCCGTCCACCACCGCCCTCGCGTAGTCGGCGTCCGCCTTGGCCCGGTGCTTCTTGCCAGCACCGGGAGCGAAACGCTCCGCCTTCTCCATCATGCGGCCGATGGCACCACGGGGACCCCGCTTGGCGGCGGGCAGGTCGCTCTGGAGCAGGTGCCGCTCGAGGGTGTCGCGCAACTGCTTGCTGCCGGTGGCGGCGTCGTCCCGCTGACCGGTCTGCCCGCTCTCGGGGGAGCGCACGCCGTATCCGAGCTCCCCCTCCCATTGGACACGCCCCTCGAACGCCGCGCTCCCCGACGGTGACGTGGCCCGCATCCATCCCGAGGTGTGCAGGTCATCGCCTTCTCGCCAGTCCTCCCACGGAAGATGCTTGGGCCTGCCGTCGTCATCGACCAGCAGCTCCTCCTTGGTGTAGATGGCGTCGTTCCGGTTGGTGAAGGAGAACTCCATCAGCTTCGTCTCGGTGATGGCCTCGGTGGGACAGGCCTCCACACACAGATCGCAGTGGATGCAGCGCAGGAAGTTGATCTCGTAGACGTAGCCGTACCGCTCACCGGGCGACACCGGGTGGTCGGGTGGATTGTCGAGGCCGCGCACGTAGATGCAGTCCGCCGGGCACACGCCGGCGCACAGCTCGCAGCCGATGCACTTCTCCATGCCGTCCTCGTACCGGTTCAGCACATGACGCCCGTGCTGGCGCGGCTGCTTCGGGCGCTTCTCTTCGGGGTACTGGCGGGTCACCGGCGGGCGACCGAGATGCTCGAGGGTCAGCTTGAACCCGCCCAGGAAATTCTGCCGCTGCTGCGGCGGTTCGGGGTCAGCCATCAGCCGTCGCCTCCTTGCTCGGACGAGGACAGCGATCGGCCCGAAACACTCGGGGTGCCCGTGGGCTCGGGATCGGGATCGGTCGTGGGATCGGGATCGGGACCGGTCTCAGGCGGACGGCTCCACAGGCGGACGCCGACCTGGGGAAGGATGGCCCGGGTCTCCTCCCGCTCGTTTCCGATGGAGAACGCCCTCGTGATCGTCACCGCGGCCACGACCACCGCGAGCGCCAACCCGAAGCCCCACCACCCGTCGATCACGAAGCCGGCCACGATCATCAGCCAGCCCAACGAGAGCGGGATGAGCCGCTTCCACCCCAGGTCCATGAGCTGGTCGTACCGCAGCCGGGGCAGCGCCGCCCGCAGCCAGACGAACACGAACAAGAAGATGAGGGTCTTGAGCAGGAACCACACGATGGGCCAGAGCCAGTAGGTGTGGGGGATGTGGGGGTCGGGACCGTCCGGGCCTCCGAAGAAGAGGGTCACGGTGATGGCCGACATGGTGATGGTGTTCATGAACTCGGCCAGGAAGAACAGGGCGAACCGGATCGACGAGTACTCGGTGACGAAGCCGCCGACCAGCTCGGAGTCGGCCTCGACCAGGTCGAAGGGGGGCCGGTTCGTCTCGGCGATGACCGCGATGAAGAAGATGAGGAAGGGCACCACGCCCAGCCGGATGGCGTTCCACTGCCACAGGTGCTGGGCCTGCGCGTCCACGATGGCCCGCGTGCTCAGCGATCCGGTGATCAGCACCACCGTCACCACCGTCATGCCCAGGGCGGCCTCGTAGGAGATCATCTGGGCCGACGCCCGGACCGAGCCGAGCAGCGGGTACTTGGAGCCCGACGACCACCCGGCCAGCATGACCCCGTAGACGCCGATCGAGGACATGGCCAGCAGGAAGAGGATGCCCATCGGGGGATCGGCCAACTGGAGCTCGAAGGTGTGGCCGGCGACGGTGACCACGCCGCCGAAGGGCACGACGGCAAAGGCCAAGAACGCGGTGATGATGGTGATGTAGGGGGCCAGGATGAAGACCGAGCGGTCGGCCTTCTCGGGCATCAGGTCTTCCTTGAAGAAGAGCTTGATCCCATCGGCCAGGGTCTGGGCGATGCCGAAGGGACCCGCACGGTTGGGCCCGATGCGGCTCTGCATGTCCGAGATCACCTTGCGCTCGAACCAGATCATCAACATGACCGACACCATCAAGAAGCCGAAGATGACGAGCACCTTGATGAGCACGATCAGGAACACGGCCCAGCCCACACCGTTCATGTACAAGGGATCGCCCGCGGCGAGCAGCGGATGGGCCAGGGCGAGGGGCAGGCTCACGGCGTCTCCATCCTGACCTCGACCAGCGGAGCAGCACCGGTGTCGATGAGATCGGCGACGGTCCCCCCGTCGAGGGGGACGTTGAAGTCGGCGGCGATGACCTTGCGGGGCAGTGACGGGTCGGGTACCGCCGCGGCCACCAGGGAAGCGTTTTCGGTTCGCAGCCTGACCGAGCCACCGGCCGGTACCCCGAGGTCGTCGAGGTCGTGCGGATTGACCCGGAGCGGGGCCGGGTCCACCAGGCCGGCCAGGGCCGGGACCGCGCTCACCGCCGAGCCGAGGTCGTAGAGCGACCGCGAGGCCACCAGCCGCATCGAGTAGCTGTCGACCGGGCTGACATGGGGGACGCCCAGGTCGAGCGGGAGGGCGACCAGCCCCGGGGGGGTCGGGTCGCCGGCCCCGTCACTGTGGCCCACCGGTGCCGGGCCGAGCCCCGCGGTCGGCGGTTCGGCCAGTCCGGCCCGGGGAGGGGCGCCCTGGCGCTCGACCGACTCGACACCGGGGACGGCGATGGGGTCGAGGGGAGCGGCCCGCCGGCCGATCGAAACGGGGCTGGCCGTGAGGGGGGCGACCACGCCGTCGGCCGTCGCCAGCGCGTCGAGCACCGCCCGGGTGATCCCGCGATAGGCCGGAGCCACCCGCTCGATCTCGTCCCATACCTCGCCCACCGAGTCGAGGCCGAGGTCGGCATCGAGGTGCACGGCGAGCTCGGCGGCGATCATCCAGTCCGGCCAGGCCTGGCCCGGGGGTACCAGCTTCTGGCCCAGGCGGCTGATGCGGCCCTCGATGTTGGTGGTGGTCCCAGGACGCTCGTGGGCCTCGGCCGCGGGCAGGACGACGTCGGCAAGCTCGGTGACGGCGCCGGGCGACGACGCCACCGCCACCACGAACTCGGCGCCCTCGAGGGCCCGTTCGGCCAACCGCCGATCAGGGAAGTCGGTCAGGGGATCGGCGCCGAGCACGATCAGTGCGC
This sequence comes from Acidimicrobiales bacterium, assembly GCA_050011635.1. Lineage (GTDB taxonomy): Bacteria > Actinomycetota > Acidimicrobiia > Acidimicrobiales > RAAP-2 > Bog-756. The sequence continues at coordinate 27,630 of JBEKIU010000015.1, read as the reverse complement.
CGACCTGGGGGCCACCGCCGGCATCGCCGGCCGCGGCCCGGAGGATGCCCTCGGTGTCCCGGCCCCGGGCCTGGGGAACCGAACCCCACCGTTGCGTGAACCAGTCGCGGCCGGCATCGAGGGTCACCCGGCCGGGCAGGAGCCCGGGAGCCAGCCCCATGTCGAGCGCGCCGTTCACGTTGCCCCGCCGCAGAGCGGGAAGGAAGCGAGCCTTCGGCAGCGCACCGGCCAGGACCTGGGCGGCCTCGGCCATCAGGGCACCGTCCTCGGCCAGGGACGGTCGCCCGGCGATGACGACGACGTTTCCGGCGCCGGCCAGGCTGCGGGCCTCGGCCAGTGGGCCGGGGTCGACCGATGCCGGGCCCGGTGCAGCCGGGTCCACGAGGGCCCTGGCCATGGCCGTGGCCTCGCCCGGCGCGTAGCGCAGCGACACCTTGGCGTACGGGGTGAGCGAGGTGGCCTCCGGGGACAGCTCGACCAGGGAGAGCCCCTCGTCGACGATGGCCGAGCGCAACCGAAGGAAGAGGATCGGGAGCTCCTCGCGTACATCACCGGACAGGACGACCACGGTGTCGGCCGAGGCCGCCTGGTCGATGGTGGCCCGAGGGAGGGCCAGCACCAGCTCCGCAGGGAGCCCGTCGCCCAGCTGGGCATCGACCGAATCGGTGCCCAGCACCCCCTTGGCCAGTTTGGCCCAGGCGTAGGCTCCCTCGTTGGTCAACCGGGCCCCGCCCACCACACCGACCGCCTCCGCGCCCCCGGCGGTCGAGGCCTTCTTGATCCCCCCGGCCACCGCGGCCAGTGCCTCGTGCCACGAGGCCGGCACCAACGATCCCTCCTTGCGGATGAGGGGCTCGACCAGGCGGTCCTCACGATTGACGGCGTCGAAGGCGAACCTGCCCTTGTCGCACAGCCATCCGTGGTTGACCGGGTCGGCATCGATACCGAGCAGGCGGGTCACCCGGTTGGATGACGACTGCACCGCAACCCTGCAGCCCACCGCGCAGGTGGTGCATGTCGACTCGACCTGGTCCAGATCCCAGGGCCGGGCCGCGAACCGGTACGGGGCCGCAGTGAGTGCCCCGACCGGGCAGATCTGCACGGTGTTGCCCGAGAAGTACGACGTGAAGGGCAGCTCGGGGAACGTGTTGACCTCGAGCTGCTCGCCCCGACCGATGAAGTCGATCTGGGCTTCGCCGGCGACCTCGTCGGCGAAGCGGGTGCACCGGCTGCACTGGATGCACCGCTCGCGGTCGAGCAGCACCAGCTCGGAGATGGGGATCGGCTTCTCGAAATGCCGCTTCTCCTCGACGAAGCGGGACTCGCCCGGGCCGTAGGCCAGGGTCTGGTCCTGGAGCGGGCACTCGCCTCCCTTGTCGCAGACCGGGCAGTCGAGCGGATGGTTGACGAGGAGGAACTCGAGAACGCCGTCCTGGGCCTTTTTCACCTTGTCCGAGGTGGTGGTCACTTCCGAGCCGGCCTGGACCTCGACGTAGCAGCTGGGTTGTAGCGAGGCCCCGCGGGGACCGCTCACCTCGACCAGGCACATCCGGCACACGCCGACCGATTTCATCCGCGGGTGGTAGCAGAAGCGCGGGATGAAGGTGCCCGCACGCTCGGCCGCGGCGATCAGCATCTCGCCCTTGCGGCCGGTGACCTGGCGCCCGTCGAGGGTGAACGCCACCGTCTCCACCGGCTCGGCCTCGGCATCGTCGACGCGGTCGGCCGTGACGGTCTCCCGGGTGGTGCTGCCTTCGGTGGGTGTGCTCTCGCTCATGGCGCGCGCTCGACACTCACAGGGCCGGCCCCGTCGTGACTCACGCGGCCAGCCCCGTCGTCACTCATAGGGACAGCCTCCCTCCCACTCACGGGACCAGCCCCCGTCTCACCCATAGGGACAGCCTCCGTCCTTGATGTGCACGAGGAACTCGTCGCGGAACATCTCGATGGCCGATCCGATGGACGAGGGGATGGACGGCCCGAGCACGCAGATGGTGGTCTGCTGGGGCGGCCAGTTCAGCCCGGGGGAGATGTTGTCGCAGGCGTCGAGCAAGAGGTCGAGATCCTGCTCGCGACCGTGACCGGTCTCGATGCGCTCCATGATCTTCTCCAGCCAGCCCGCCCCCTCACGGCACGGCGTGCACTGACCGCAGGACTCCCGGAAGAAGAACTTGGTAATGCGCCACGCCGCCCGGACGGCACACGTGTGGTCGTCCATGACGACGATCGAACCCGATCCGAGCATGGAGCCGGCGGCGCCCACTTCGTCCTGGCCCAGCGGGAGGTCGATCTGGTCGGGGCCGAACCACGGGGCCGACACCCCGCCGGGGATGAAGGCCTTCAATCCCCGGCCGTGGGGAATGCCGCCGCCCAGCACCGGGGCGTTGATGAGGTCGTTGAAGGTCGTCTTGACCATCTCGAGCTCGAACACGCCCGGGTTGGTGACGTGCCCGGCCAGGGCGAACAGGCGGGTGCCGGTCGAACGGCCCTCGCCCAGGGCGGCGAAGGCGGCGCCGCCGTTGAGGACGATCCAGGGGAGGTTGGACATGGTCTCCACGTTGTTGACCACGGTGGGCTCGCCGTAGAGGCCGATGGCGGCAGGAAAGAACGGGGGCTTGATGCGGGGGAAGCCCCGCTTGCCCTCGAGCGACTCGAGCAGTGCCGTCTCCTCGCCGCAGATGTAGGCCCCGGCCCCCGGGTGGACCACGATGTCGACCGAGAACCCCGAACCGAAGATGTCGGTGCCCACCGCACCGTGCCCGTAGGCGTCGTTGAGGGCGGCCTGCACCCGCTCGAGACCGAGGGCGAACTCGCCCCGGATGAAGATGAAGGCCTGCGACACCTGGAGCGCATAGGCGGCGATGAGCACACCTTCGATGAGCTGGTGGGGATCCCGCTCGATGAGCAGGTGGTCCTTGAAGGTCGCCGGCTCGCTCTCGTCCCCGTTGACCACCAGGTAGGTGACCGGGTTCTTGCGGAGCATGGCCCACTTGCGCCCGGCCGGGAACCCGGCCCCGCCCCGGCCCAGCAGGCTGGCCGTGTCGACTTCGTGGGCCACGTCCTCGGGGGTCATGGACAGGGCCTTGCGCAGGCCCTCGTAGCCGCCTGTGGCCAGGAAGCGCTCGAGGATGTGGGAGTCGGCGTAGGGGAGCCGGCTGGTGACGATCTTCGGCGCCTCGGTGACGGCCACTAGGAGCCACCCCCCGCGCCGGAGGCGGCTTCCTTGGCTTCTTTGGCTGCCTCGGCCGCCGCCGCCCGCCGGGCCTGGGCCTCGGCCACCGCCGCCCGCTCCGAGGCCACCCGGGACGGGTCCGCCTCGAGGCCGGTGGTCCGCCGTACCCGGTTGAGAGTTCCGTGCTCGGGGATGTCGGCCGAGCGGGCGCCGGATCGGAGCTCGGCCACCAACCGGTCGAACGACTCGGGCGTCTGGGCGCCGACGAACCGGTGGTTGACCTGCACGCACGGGGTCCGGTCGCAGTCGGCCAGGCACTCCGCCTCTTCGAGGGTGATGGTCCCGTCCGCGGTGGTCCCGCCGGCGTTGACCCCGAGCGACGACTCGGCATGCTCCAGCAGCTCGGCGGCGCCGTTCAGCAGGCAGGCGATGTTGGTGCACACCGCCACCAGGTGGGTGCCCACCGGTTGGGTGTGGAGCATGTCGTAGAACGTGGCCGTCCCGTACACCTCGGCCGGCGTGACGCCCACCAGGTCGGCGATGTCCTCCATGGCCTCGGGCGTGAGCCACCCGTCCTGCTCCTGGGCCAGGTGGCAGAGCGGGATGAGCGCCGAGCGGGGCTCCGGATAGAGGGCGATGACCTGCCCGGCCCGTTCGAGGGTCGGAGGGTCCAGGTGCCTCGGCCGCGACATGGTGGCCGAGCCGGTCCGGCGAGGTGTGCCCACCGGGACGGCGCCGGTCGGATCGGTCACCGGTCCACCTCCCCCATCACCGGATCGATGGTGGAACAGACGGCCACCGCGTCGGCCAGCAGCCCGCCGCGCATCATCACCGGGAGCCCCTGGAGGTTGACGAAGCTCGGGCCGCGGATGTGCATGCGGTAGGGCTTGGGCGAGCCATCGGAGACCAGGTAGCAACCGAGCTCCCCCCTCGGGGACTCGATGGCCACGTAGACCTCGCCCTCGGGGACCTTGAAGCCCTCGGTGAACACCTTGAAGTGGTGGATGAGCGCCTCCATCGACTCGTCGATCCGTTCGCGCGGGGGCGGGGTCACCTTCTTGTCCTGGACCCGGTAGTCACCGGCGGGCATCTTCTCCACGATCTGGCGGATGATGCGAATCGATTCGCGAACTTCGTTGAGCCGGATCGAGTACCGGTCGAAGTTGTCACCGAAGGTGCCGACGATGACGTCGAACTCGACCTCGTCGTAACGGAGATAGGGCATGGACCGGCGCAGGTCCCAGGGCACCCCGGTCGATCGCAGCACCGGCCCGGTGAGGCTGAGGGCCAGGGCCTCCTCGGCCGACAGCGTGCCCACCCCCTCCGATCGCTGGCGGAAGAGCGGTTGGCCGGTGAAGAGCTCGTCGTACTCGCCGGTCCGGTCCATGACCGTGTCGCAGATGATCGTGACGTCGTCCTCCCACCCGTCGGGCAGGTCGGCCGCGGTGCCCCCGGGCCGGATGAAGTTGTGGTTCATCCGCAGTCCGGTCGTCTTCTCGAAGAAGGCGAGCACCATCTCGCGCTCGCGGAACCCGTAGATCATCATCGAGGTGGCCCCGAGGTCCATGCCGTTGGTGGCCAGCCACATGAGATGGGACGACACCCGGTTGAGCTCCACCATCAGCATGCGGATCCAGTCGGACCTCGGCGGCATCTCCACCCCGAGCAGCGCCTCCACCGCCAGCGACAGGACCAGCTCGTTGTGGAGCGGCGACAGGTAGTCCATGCGGGTCACGTTGGTCGAGCCCTGGACGTAGGTGAGCTCCTCGGCCGTCTTCTCCATACCGGTGTGCAGGTACCCGACGACCGGCTTGGTGCGCAGGACCGTCTCCCCGTCGAGCTCGAGCATCAGGCGGAGCACCCCGTGGGTCGACGGGTGCTGGGGCCCCATGTTGATGATCATGGTCTCGTCGTCGGTCCGCTCGACGTCGATGTCCGCGGGGTCGACGGCCACACCCTCGGGCAGGCGGAGCACTGCTCCGACCTCCCGCCGCAGTTCGTTCGGATCGGTCTCCGAGCGCCGGCTCAGCTCCTGGATCCCCTCGGATGTCTCGGCCAGGAGGCCGGGCGGCTCGACCGGTTCGGGCGCGTCCGTGCCTTCGGCGGCGGACGCCGTCTTCACGTCCTTCATCTCGGCCCTGGTGCTCCCTTGAACTGGACAGGTACCCGGCCGACTCCGTAATCCTTGCGGAGGGGGTGGCCCTCCCAGTCCTCGGGCATGAGGATGCGGGTCATGTCCGGATGGCCGGCGAAGACGATGCCGAACAGGTCGTAGGCCTCGCGCTCCATGGCCTCGACCCCCGGGTAGAGACCGAAGAGAGAGTCCACCACCGCGTCGGTGTCGGGCACCTGCACGCGGACCCGCACCCGGCGCGCCTGCACCAGCGACAACAGGTTGACCACCACCTCGAACCGCTGGGGCTCGACGCCGTCGGGGAGGTGACGGCCCGGATGGCTGAGGTAGTCCACGCCGCACAGGTCCGCGCACATCTCGAAGCCGGCGTCGCGGAATTCCCCGACCACGGCGACGTACTGCTCGCGGGTCGGGAACACCACCTCTTGTTGCGGCCGGCCCGGGGTGCGCGACGAGGCGCCGCCCGAATCGCTGCCCGCGAGCGCTCCCTCCGCCGTCCCGGTTCCTACGGTGGTCACAGGGGCTCGCCCACGCTTCGGGCAATCACCGGATTGCGCTTGGGTGTGCCCAGGTGCACGGCATCGGGGCGGTCGGGGGTCCAGCCGGAAGTGGCCTCGTCGCCGTGGGTGCGGGCATCGTCGGTGTCACCACCCTCGTCCATGGCCAGCGCCCTTCCGTCCGGACCGCCGGCCCGACCCTGCACCCCGATGGGCTTGCGATGGGTGATGTCGTTGGTCCGCACCTTCTCGTGCAGCGTGAGAATGGCATGCATCAGCGTCTCCGGAGTCGGCGGGCACCCGGGGGCGTACACGTCGACCGGGACGATCTGGTCGACACCCTGCACGATGGCGTAGTTGTTGAACATGCCTCCGGTGCTGGCGCACACGCCCATCGACAGCACCCACTTGGGCTCCATCATCTGGTCGTAGACCTGACGCAGGACGGGTGCCATCTTCTGGGAGACCCGTCCGGCCACGATCATGAGGTCGGCCTGACGGGGTGATGCCCGGAAGACCTCCATGCCGAACCGGGCCAGGTCGAAGTCGGCGGCTCCCACCGACATCATCTCGATGGCACAGCAGGCCAGTCCGAAGGTGGCGGGCCACATGGAGTAGGTGCGCGCCCACTTGACCAGATCCTCGAGGCGGCCGGTGAGGAAGTTGTGCTGGAGGTCTTCGAGACCCATGGCGAGCCTTCTCCCGCTCTACGCGGCTCGGCCGGGTCCGGTCGGCACGGTGGCCGGCTCTCCGGTCGTCGGGGCGTCTGGCGCGGCGGGTGCGGGTGCGGACGGACCGTCCGCCGACCCGGTGCCGACCGCACGCGTCGTCCTGTCGGGACCCCCCGGTCCGGCAGTGATGCGGGCAATGGTCGACTCGGACGTCCGGGAGGGCATGGCCGCCACCAACCGCTTGGACGGGCCCCAGGTGAGGGCTCCGTTACTGATGAGGAAGAGGAAGGAGACGAACACCACAGCGGCGAAGACCACCACCTCGGTGAGGCCGAACGAGCCGAGCTGGTGGAAGATCACCGCCCACGGGTACAAGAAGACGATCTCGATGTCGAAGATGATGAAGATCATGGCGATGAGGTAGAAGCGGACGGGAAAGCGCGTCGGCGGCTCGATGCCGGGGACGATGCCGCACTCGTAGGGCGCGGTCTTCGCCGCCGTCGGCCGCTTCTTCGGGGCCATCATGCCCGAGGCCACGAAGGACAGGGCGGCGAACAGGAAGCCGAGGATGAGGAGGATCAGGATGGGGAGGTAATCGTCCACAGGAACTTGTTTTTACCACGCAGCCCTCCGTCCAGGCACATCGACGCAGCTCTCCGTCGAGGCCCACCGACCGAGCCCGCACGGCCACTGGCAAACCGGTTGGCCCCGGACGCGCCGGGCCCCCTCGGGAGACACCTACCATTGGGCCCGTGAGTTCCGTCACCGTGCCCGATCCCGCCTCCCCCGACCCGCAGCCGGCCGAGAGCGCAGCCCCGGCAACGGTCGCACCGGGCCACCTCCACGATGTCCTGGTGGTGGGGGGCGGTCCCTCCGGCTCCTCTTGCGCCTACTGGTTGGCCGAGGCCGGCTGGGACGTGGCCCTGGTGGAGAAGAAGGTGTTCCCCCGCGAGAAGACCTGTGGGGACGGCCTGACCCCCCGTTCCGTCCGCCAGATCGCCGACATGGGGATCGAAGGAGCACTGGCCGGCGCCCACCGCTTCTCGGGACTGCGCACCCATGCCTACGGCAAGGTCCTCGACCTGGCCTGGCCCGACCATCCGAGCTTCCCCTCCTACGGCTACGTGATCACCCGCCACGATCTCGACGCCATCGTCAACGAGCGAGCCGTGAAGGCAGGGGCGACCGTCTGGCAGGGCACCGAGGCCATCGAGCCCATCTTCGAGCCGGGCCCGGCGGGTCCGGCTCCGGGTGCACTGCCGTCGTGCGTCGGGGCGGTGGTCAAGGACAAGTCGACCGGCGACACGCGCCCGGTCCGGGCCAGGTACGTGGTCGTGGCCGACGGGGCCAACTCCCGGTTCGGTCGGGCTCTCGGGACCACGAGGGACCGGAGCCAGCCGATGGGGATGGCCCTGCGCGGCTACTACACCTCCCCCGGCCACGACCAGCCGTTCATCGAGTCCCATCTCGACATCAGGGACGACGACGGCAAGGTCGTCCCCGGCTACGGGTGGATCTTCCCGTTGGGCGACGGGCGGGTCAACGTGGGCGTCGGCCTGCTGTCGACCGACCGACGTTGGAAGGGCGTCAACACCTCGACGCTCATGGAGCACTTCGTGGCCTGGGCGCCGGAGGAGTGGGAGCTCTCCGAGTCGACCTGCCTCGGGCCGCCGACCGGGGGCAAGCTGCCCATGGGACTGGCCGTGGGGCCGCGGGTCGGGGCCACCACGCTGGTCGTCGGTGACGCCGCCGGGTCGATCAACCCCTTCAACGGCGAGGGCATCGCCTACGGGTACGAGACCGGCCGTCTGGCGGCAGCGTCCCTGGGCGAGGCGTTGTGCGGGGGCGGTCCTGAGGCCCTCGACCGCTACGAGACCCGGCTCGAGGACGCCTATGGCCTCTACTTCCGGGTGGCCCGGGCCTTCATCCGGCTGATCAGCCGGCCGGAGCTCATGCAACTGTGCGTCGGGACCGGAATGTACTCGGAATCGCTCATGAGCTGGATCTTCCGGATCATGGCCAACCTGCTCCGGCCCGACGAGACCGGTCCCGCCGAGGCCGCCTACCGTGTCCTCGCCCTCATCGCCCGGGAGGCTCCCGAGGGCCTCTGACCTAGTTGTTGACGGCCGGGGCCAGACGACCTACTTGTTGACGGCCAGGGCCAGACGGCCCGTCACGGCGTCGTAGGCCGAGGCGAAGGCCGACTGGGGGACGGCCGGACCGTCGGTCATGGGCATCAGCCGGCTCCCGCTCCGCCCGCCGAAGCTGAAGGCCTCACCCTCCACCTCGGTGCGGCCGCCCGGGCTGGTGAACGTGGTCAGGTAGGCGAAGGTCGTGACCCCGGCCGGAACCGGAAGGGTGACCGTCTGGACCGAGGCGCTCGACCCGGGGGAGGCAGCCGACACCAACGCGGTCTGGTAGTTGCCGAAGCACGAGGTGAAGTTCGGATTGGCGAACGGAGCGGCCAGGACCTGGTTGCCGGCCACCGTGGTCATCACCGTGGTCGTGGAGGCCATCTGGATGCCCGAATCGGTCCCGCTCTGGAACGTCGGGGAGCTCACCTTGGCGGACGATCCCGGCACAGCGGCGTTGCCGAACAGGCCGGCCACCAGCGCGTAGGGCTGGCTCAGACAGGACGAGAGCCCATGAGCGGCCTGGATCTGGGCCGCGGCCGGCGCCACCGGCACCAGTGACCGCACCGTGCTCGGGCTCCGGCTCCAACCGCTGGGCAGGTCGCCCAGATGGAGGTTGATGGAGGCAGCCAGCGCGGCGTCGGCTGACACCCGGGGCGAAACCGGACCGGTGGCCACGGTGGTCGGGGTGGAGTTGCTGTTGTTCTTGACGGCGAAGTAGGCGATGCCGCCGATCACGACCAGGAGGACGACGAGCAGGACGGCCAGCAGCGTGCGGTTGCTCTTCGGGGCCGGCGGCTCGGCCAAGGGGGTGGGAAGCTTGAACCCGGGACCGGGCGGGGCCGGCCTCCCGGGCGCCGCCACCTCGGGACCGGCGGTACCGGCCACGGCAGCCGCACTGGCGGCTCCGGCCGCGGTGACCGCACTGGCCTTGGCCCCCCTGTGCCAGGACCTGCGCTCCTTCGGCGGGCTGTCGGCGGGGGCGGGTGACTGGTCCCAGGCGGGCTCACCGGTCAACGGATCGATCGGCGGTCTCCACGCAATCGGCCCCCGGGTGCCGGGTGGGGCCAGGCCGGCGTCGGCGGGCGGCGGCAACGAGCCGGCCAACGCCAGGGGGACGGGGTCGGCAGGCGGCTCCGCCGGTGGGCGGGACGGCGCGAAGAAGTCGGAGGTGGGCAGCTCGGAGCCCGGGTCGGGGGCTTCGCCGGGACGGTTCTTGCGCCAGCCCTTCGGCTTTCTGGCCGGGTCCCTGACCTCCGAGGACAGCTCAGCCGGCGTGCTCACCGATGATCCGGCTCCGCTCGCCGCCCCGCTCGAGAGATCCCACCCGGCGGTGCCCACGGGAGCGCCCCCGGCCGGTGCCGCGGGGGGAGGTGGAGGGCCGGGAGCCGGCGGTGCCGTTGCCGGCACGCCTCCGGACGGAGGCACGGACCCGGTGTTCGACCGGGCGACGAACGAAGACCCCGACAGATCCGGGCGCGTCGCGGACCCCGGATCGGCGGGTGAGAAGGCCCCGGGAGATCCGAACGCCGGCGGTGCCGAGCCCGCCCCCGGGTCCGACGGGCCCCCTGTGGTTCCGTTGGCGCTCGCTGCGGCTGCGGCTCCTGCGGCTGCCGCGGCTGCGGCTCCTGCGGCTGCCGCGGCCTCGGCCGGTGTCAGGCCTTGGGCCGCGGCCGCCGGAGCCCCGATGCCTGCGGGCGCGATGACATCGTTCCGGCTGCCCTCGCCGGTGCGCTGGCTTCCCGAGGAGGTGCTCCCGCCGTTGGACAGGGTCGATGCGTGGGCCGGTGCAGGTGGTGGTGGGGCGGGTGACCGGGGCGCCGGGGCGCCGGGGGCGACCGACCCCTTGTACCGGGCCAGCCAGGCCGGGAGCGCCTGGTCGAGGTAGGCGGCCTGCCCGGGGGTGACGGCGTCCATGGGCAGCAGGAACCGAATCGACTGGCCCCCCGACGTCAGCTCCATCACCGCGGCGTTGCGGCCGTCAGGGAGGTCGATCTTCTCCCGGCAGCTGGCGGAGTCCAGCCCGGACCAGACCAGCAACCTCTCGATCTGCGGTTGGGGGCCCTGCACCGTGATCCCGGCCGTGGTGAACAGCAGGCTGAGACCTTCGGTGGTCTTCGTGCCCCGTTCGGCATCTCCGGCGAGGGCCACGCCGCCGAGCTGCATGCCCTCGGGAGGCAGTTCTGTTATTCCGACCGTCATCGACCCCTCCTCCATTGGCCTGCACTTTCGCCGGCTCGCTTCATCAGGGAGTTCGCCTCAAGATAATCGTCTCCAACAACGCATCGGCACCGCCATCCTGCCGCTCCCGGCACCGACAGGCAAGGATTTTCGCTGACCGGTCCTCGTGGGTATGTACCTGGTCATGGCTGCGACGGCCCTCCGGGACCGTGGTGCCGCTTCGTCCGCACCGCTCCGCCGTCCATCCTTACCCAGTCGGGGGTGCCGCGGTCGGACCCTCCGCAGGTGGCCCGCACGGGCCCGGTCAGGCTCGGTGGCTCAAGCCCCCAGCCGAGACGCCCAGGTCAGCCGGTGACGTCCACAATGGCTTCGGCTGCCACGTCGAGTGTGTGGTCGAGCTCGGCCCGTCCGTGGGCCATGGACGGGAACGCCACCTCGTAGGGACCGGGAGCGAGGGCCACCCCCCGGGCCAGCATCGAACAGAACAGCCCCGTGTACAGGCCCGTCGCCGCCGACGCCGTGGCACCGTCGAAGTCACGGACCGGGTCCGAGCCGGCCGGGACGAAGAAGACACCGAACAGCGGCCCGACCACGGGCACCGCCGCCTCGAGCTGACGCCCGACGTCGTCCGTGGTCCCCGCCTTCACCAGCGCGGCCGACAGCACCTCTTCCAGTGCCTTCCCGAACCGGGCCACCCGGTCCGACAGCGAGGTGTAGTCGGTCGGATCCATCGACTCGAGGACGGCCAGGCCCGCCGCCGTGGCCACGGGGTTCCCGGACAGGGTGCCGGCCTGGTAGACGGGACCGTCGGGTGCCAGGCAGGAGAGGGCGTCGGCGCGGCCTCCGAAGGCACCGACGGGCAGGCCGCCGCCGATCACCTTCCCGAAGCACCAGAGGTCGGGTTGGACACCCGACCATCCCGACGCACCACCCGGGCCCAGGCGGAAGCCGGTGATGACCTCGTCGAAGACGAGCAGGGCGCCAACTGCGTCGCAGGCCGCACGCAGCCCTTCGAGGAACCCGGGGCTTGGGGCCACCAGTCCCATGTTGGCCGCCACGGCCTCGACGATGACGCAGGCCACCCGGTCGTCGAGGTCGGGAACCTGGTTGAAGGGAGCCACCACCGTGTCGGCCACCGCTCCGGGGGGGACGCCGGCCGAGTCCGGGAGGCCGAGGGTGGCGACCCCGCTGCCCCCTCCGGCCAGGAGGGCATCGGAGTGGCCGTGGTAGCACCCGGCGAATTTCACGACCCGGGACCGGCCGGTGAATCCCCGCGCCACCCGGATGGCGCTCATGGCCGCCTCGGTCCCCGACGACACCAGCCTCACCTGCTCGCAGCCCCCGACCCGCCCACAGATGGCCTCGGCCAGCAGCACCTCCCCCTCGGTCGGGGCACCGAAGGTGGTCCCGAAGGCGGCGGCCCGGTCAACCGCCCCGACCACCGCCGGATGGGCGTGGCCGAGGATCGAGGCGCCGTAGGACTGGACGTAGTCGAGCAACCGGTTGCCGTCGGCGTCCCAGACGTAGGCCCCTTGGCCGCGGGCCACGAAGTAGGGATGGCCCCCGACCGAGCGGAACGATCGCACCGGCGAATTCACCCCCCCGGGGATCACCTTCCGGGCCCGCTCGAACAGCGCCGCCGATTCCCGCTGCTCACCCACCGAGCACCTCGGCCAGCTCGCCGGCGAAGTAGGTGAGGATGAAGTCGGCCCCCGCCCGCTTGACTGCGGTCAGCTGCTCGAGGGCCACGGCCGGCCCGTCGATCCATCCGTTGGCCGCCGCCGCCTTGATCATGGCGTACTCACCACTCACGTGGTACGCGGCCACCGGGACGTCGAAGGCTTCCCGCACCGAGGCGATGACGTCGAGATAGGTCAGGGCCGGCTTCACCATGACCATGTCGGCGCCCTCACCCACATCCAGCGCCACCTCGGCCAGCGCCTCGCGACGGTTGCCCGGGTCCTGCTGGTAGCCCCGGCGGTCACCGCCGTCGGCGATGACCACCTGGGCGGCGTCGCGGAACGGCCCGTACAGCGCCGATGCGTACTTGGCCGCGTAGGCCAGGATGGCCGTGCGCTGGAACCCGGCCGAATCGAGCGCAGCGCGGAGCGCGCCCACCTGCCCGTCCATCATCCCGCTGGGGGCGATCACGTCGGCGCCCGCCGTGGCCTGGGCGACGGCCAGCTCGGCATAGAGCGGCAACGTGGCATCGTTGTCCACCTGGCCGGAGGCCTCGTCCACCACGCCGCAGTGGCCGTGGTCGGTGAACTCGTCGAGGCAGCAGTCCGCCATGACCACCACCGAGTCGCCGACCGCGTCGCGCACCGACTTGAGGGCCCGCTGGGTGATCCCGTCGGGCCTGGACGCGGCCGAACCGGTGGGGTCCTTCTCCTCGGGCCGGGGAAGCCCGAACACGATGACGCCGGGCACGCCCAGGGCGCTCAGGCGTTTGACCTCGACAGCCACGGAGTCCACGGTGTGCTGGACCACCCCGGGAAGTGACCCGACCGGTCGCGGCTCTGTGATGCCGTCGGCCACGAACAACGGGGCAACCAGGTCGTCGACCGAGAGGCGGGTCTCCGACACGAGGCGCCTCAGCGCCGGGGTCCCACGGAGGCGACGCAACCGGATGGTCGGGAACCCGGCCAGGGCCCGACGGGGCACGGCAGTGGGGGAAGGATCACTCGGCACTGCGACCCAGCCTAGGGCAGGTCGATTGCCGTGCCCTCGGGGCCCGACGGGTCCCGGGTTCACTGTTGTTGTTGCTGTTGCTCCTGCGCTCGGTTCCAGGCCGGACCCGGCGTCGGGTGGGACGGCCCGGCGCCGTCGGGACCGGGTCCGGTGAGGGCCCCGACCAGCGCGTCCACCAATCCGTCGATGGTGTGCGGGCTGGCCTCGGCTGCAACCTCGAGCCCGGCCGCCCGGGCCGACCCCGAGGTGACCGGCCCGATCGAGGCCACCACCGGTGGCACGCCGTCCGCTCCGAGCAGCTCCACGGTCCGCTCCACCGTGGACGACGACGTGAAGACGATGGCATCGGCCCGCCGGGCCGCCGCCACCTGGTCCGGCCCGGGTTCTCCGGCCACCGTGCGGTAGGCCTCGACTTCGTCCACCTCCCACCCCTTGGCCCGGAGCCCCGTGGTCAGCGCACCGCGCACCTTGGCGGCCCGAGGGAACAGCACGGTGTCCGGACCGCGGGTGGTCGCGTCCGCCGACGCCGTGGCCTCCTGACCGACGGCCGGGAATTCCTCCGCCAGCGCGTCCGACACCGACGTAGCCGGCACCAGATCGGGCGGGTACCCGCCATCGGCCAGGGTGCGGGCGGTCCCGACCCCCACCGCGGCCCACCCGACCGATGCCGGCACCGGGCGATCGGCGAGCACGGCGAGAAGGCGGGACACCGCATTGGAGGAGGTGAACGCCACCCACCGGTAGGACCCGGAGACGAGCCGGTCGACAGCGTCAGACAGCGCCGCCCCGCCGTCGGCCGGCTCCTCGATGGCGATGACCGGAAGCTCGATGACGCTGGCCCCGAGATCCACCAGCCGGTCGGCCAGAGCCGACCCCTGGGCGCGGGCCCGGGTCACCACCACGCGGCGACCGCGGAGAGGCGACGGGCTCATGCCCCGCCCGGTCCCCCATCGGTCGAGCCGAGGTCCAGGGCGGCCACCGGCCCAATGACGATGGCGGCCGGAGCCGGCAGGTCGACGGCTGCCAGCCCACCGAGGGTCGACCGGGCCACCTGCTGACGGCGGGTGGTCCCCCAGTGCACGACGGCGACCGGGGTGTCGGCCGGGCGCCCGCTGGCCATCAATTCGGCGGCGATCCGGACGCGGTCGGCCATGCCCATCAGGATGACCAGTGTTCCGCCGGTGCGGCCGAGCGCCTCCCAGTCGACGCCCACGGGAGCCGAGGCATCGCCGACATGTCCGGTCACCACGGTGACCGAGGTGGCCAGGCCGCGGTGGGTGACCGGGATGCCGGCCGTAGCCGGCGCGGCGAAGGCGGAGCTGACGCCGGGTACCACCTCGTAGTCGACCCCGGCGCTGCGCAGCGCCTCGGCCTCCTCGCCGCCGCGCCCGAAGACGAACGGGTCGCCGCCCTTCAAACGGACCACCGAGCGGCCCGACCGACCGTGGTCGATGAGCTGCTCGTTGATCTCCGACTGGCGGGCCGACCCCCCGGGGCCCTTGCCCACGTCGATGAGCTCGGCGCCCGGAGGCGCCAGCTCCAGCAGTTCACGGCCGATCAGCCGGTCGTAGATGACCACGTCGGCCCGGCGCAGCAACTCGGCGCCGCGCAGGGTCAACAGCCCCGGGTCCCCGGGACCGGCGCCGACCAGCGAGACACTCATCTCGTCGCCCCCGGGGGTCGGTCCACTGTGACCTCGTCGTCCGCCCCCGAACCTGGCCCCCATTCGCCGAGGTCATGACCTCCCGCCCCGTCGAGCAGGTACCTGGCCACCGCTCGACCGAGGCGGTCAGGACGATCGCCCGTGAGCTCGTGCCGCAGGACGACCAGGCCGTCCGCCGAGGCGAGCATCCCGTTCAGCCGGATGGCTGTCCGGTCGGGCTGGGGGCCGGGCTCGACAAACTCGGCGTGGGCGCCGACCGGCAACGTGCAGCCACCGCCCAGCTCGGCCAGGAACGCCCGCTCTGACGTCACCAGACGGCGGGTTCCCAGGTCGTCGATGGCGGCCAGAGCGCGTCGGGCGACGGCGTCGTCCTCCCGGCACTCCACGGCCAGGGCTCCTTGCCCCACCTGCGGCAGCATCGTCCCGGTGTCGAACACCTCGAGCTCGAGCCCGGCTGGTGGGGACCAGTCCAACCGGTCGAGCGCGGCCTTGGCCACCACCACTGCAGCCACTCCGCGCTCCCGCACTGCGCCCGCACCCCCTCCGCCGGCACCCCCTGCGCCCCCTCCGCCCGCACCCACGGTGGCCAGTCGGGTGGCGAGATTCCCGCGCAGTCCGGCGAAGGTGAGGTCGGGACGGAGGTTGGCCAACTGGACCCGCCGCCGGGCCGAGCCGGTGGCCACCGTGGCCCCGACGGGCAGGGTGGCGAGACGGCCACCGACCAGCACGTCGCGGGGGTCGGCCCGCTCGGGGAACGCAGCCAGCACCAATCCGGGCACGCAGTGCTCAGCGGAGGCGGGAAGGTCCTTGGCCGAATGGACGGCGGCGTCGGCCTCCCCGCCGATCACCGCGGCCTGCACCTCCTTCACGAACACGCCCTGGCCTCCGAGCCGGTCGAGGGGGACGTCGAGCCTCCGGTCACCGGTGGTCTCGACCACCACCAGCGACGCGCTCACCCCCGAGCGGTGGAGGAGCTCCTCCACCCGGCGCGCCTGCCACATGGCCAGCGGCGACCCGCGGGTGGCCAACCGCAGCGCCAACGGTCCGGTCATAACGGACACCGGCCGGCCACGGACTAGAGATCGAACAGCGTTCGGAGCGCTTCGACCAGGCGCTCACCCCTGGGCGTGCCAGCCGCGTCCTTGAGGGCCACGGTCGGTTGATGGAGCAGCTTGGCCACCATCGCCCTGGTCACCGCATCGACCTGCTCCCACTGGGCCTCCGACAGTTCGGACCGCTTCGACCGCTGCCGGTCGAGCTCCGAACGGCGGGCCTCTTCGACCCGCGCCCTGAGGGCGGACACCATGGGAGCGGCATCGCGGGCCCGGGAGGCCACCCGGTAGCGCTCCACCTCGTCGGCGACGATGCGGTTGGCATCGGCCACCTCCTCCTCGCGCCCGGACAGGGCGTCGGAGACCGCGGATCGCAGCGCCTCCATATCGAGCAGCACCAGACCGTCGAGATCGGCCGCCGACGGTTCGACGTTGCGGGGCACCCCGAGGTCCACCACCACCAGCGGATCACCGGGTCCCCGCCCGGTCACGGCCGCTTCGACCATGGCCCGATCGACGATGGGATGGGTGGCGCCAACCGAGGTGAAGACCACGTCGGAGGAGGCCATCAACCCGGCCAGGTCCTCCAGCGCCGCAGGCCTGACCCGCGAAGCAACGTCTGGAGGGAGAGCGGCGACCACGGCCTCGGTCCGGTCGGGGGTCCGGTTGGCCACGACCAGCGTGGCGATATCGCCCCCGGCCAGGGCCTGGGTCACGCCCTCCCCCATCTCCCCCGCCCCCACCACGAGGACCCGGGCGCCGCCGAGCCCCCCGTCGCGGTGCCTGGCGGCCAGGGCCACAGCCCCGTGGGACAGCGAGGTGATCCCGCGGGCGATGGCGGTCTCCGACCGGACCCGCTTGCCGGTCTCGACGGCATGACGGAACAGGGCACCGAGCACCGGGCCCGACACCCGCTCGCTCCGGGCCTGCTCCCAGGACCGGCGCACCTGGCCGAGGACCTCGGACTCGCCCAGCACGGCGGAGTCGAGCCCGGAGGCCACCGCGAAGAGGTGGTTGGTCACGTCGTCGTCGAAGCGCACGCTGAAATGTTCGGCCAGCGAGTCCGCCGGGCTCCCGCTGGTGGTGGCCAGGAACTCCTCGAGCGCGGCCACGCCGTCATGGAACCGTTCGACCACGGCGTAGATCTCCGTGCGCAGGCAGGTGGAGAGGATGACCACCTCCGAGAGGTTGGACTGGTCCCGCAACCGGCCCAGGGCCTTCGGCAGGTCGCGCTCGGACACCGCCACCCGCTCGAGGAGATCGAGAGGGGAATGGCGCTGCTCGAGGCCCACGACGATCACCGACACGGGGCCACCGCCTCGCAGCAGGAGCTGCTCATCGAATGTCGCACACGCTCACCACCGGCTCGGAGCCCCGGTCGGGATGCTGGTCCAGGCACACGTCCACCCCTCAAGCGTAGGGCGGGTGCGCCGTGCTTCACACCTCAGCCTCCGGACCCACAGCATGGCCTCCCCGGGTGCCGGTCGCCAGTCGCGCCAACAGCGGCCCCCGGGTCAATTGTGGGATCGGTCACTCCGACGGGCTGGACGTCAGGCCGATCGATCGGATCACCGGCATCCCGCTGCCGGACGCCGTGTCGTCCATCCGCGACTGGTAGAAGCTCATCACCTGCAGCTCGATGCTGAGGTCGACGTAGCGGAGCAACACGTGGGGCGGTACCTCGAGCACCCGGGGGGCGAAGTTGAGGATCGATCGGATCCCGGCCGCGATCATCATGTCGGCCACCCGTTGGGCAACCGTCGGGGGGGTGGTGATGACCCCGATGGACAGGGGCCGTTCGGACGCGATGAGCGGAAGATCGTCCACGTGACGCACCACCACGTCGTCGACCAGTTCGCCGATGATGGCCGGATCGGTGTCGAGCAGGGCCGTCACATCGAAATTGCGGGCCGCGAACCCCTGGGACCGGGCCAGGGCCCGCCCGAGGTTCCCGATCCCCGCGATCACCACCGGCCACACCCGGTCGAGGCCGAGCTGCCGGTCGATCTGCTCGATGAGGAACGCGGCGTCGTAGCCCGCGCCCCTCGTCCCGAAGGACCCGAGCAACGACAGGTCCTTGCGCACCTTGGCCGCGTTGACCTGAGCCGCCGAGGCCAACAGCTCCGAGGAGACGGTGGTGGTACCCGAGCGCAACAGCTCCTCGAGGATGCGTTGGTACACCGGGAGGCGGGTCACCGTGGCCTCGGGGATCCGCCGGTTCGGGCCCGGCGGCGCGGGCCGCGGCTTCGGGATTGGAGGTGGTGGTGGGTCGGTGGGCACTGACGGGATCGTAGGACCCGGGAACGACCCGCCGAAAGCCGGCGCTCGGGCCACCTCGGGGCCACGGGTCACGGGCCGTCCGGATCCGCGGTACCAGGGGCGATCAGCACACGGGATCCCACCCCGATGGGGTGGAGCCGGGCCGAGGCCGGCGCCCGATCGAGGACCAGCGCCAGGTGGCCGGTGCCGTCGACCAGGAGGCCGAGCTCGCCTTGCTCCAGCTCGGCGAACGCGGCCACCCGGCGGCCCGGGAACGGCCCCTCCGGGACACCCGACGGATCCCCGGCCGTGCCGGTGGGCCGGCCCGACGTCCCGGTCACCACCGTGACCCGGAAGGTGCCACCGGGCGGGATGCTCACGTCGGCGAGCGCGCCGGTGCCCGCCTCCAGCTGCACGTTTCCGAACCGGTCGATGGAGGCGACCGAGGTGAGGAACCCCGGTCCGGGTGGCCTCGGCCCGCCACCGTCTCCGACCCGGGGTCCGGCGGCGCCCACGACCAACGATGCCGGGTCGATGCGGGTCCCGAGCAGCCCCGGGTCGGCGCCCAGGGCCAGACGGGCGGCGGCCGGGGCGAAGACGTCCCGCCCGTCGAACGTGGGCCCGGGTTCTCCGGCTTCGGGTGGGAGCGTGCGGCGGTGGCTGGCGACGGCACCGTCCCGATCGATGGCGACCGCCGAGTCGACCCCGCCGCAGGCCGCGGCCATCGGCATCAGCAGGCCGTTGTCCGGCCCTACCAGCCACGACGGGCCACCGAGCCCGGCGTGGTCATCCACCGTCCGGATGGCCACCGACCGGCGGTCGGTCCCGACGCCCGGGTCGACCACGGCCAGTGCCACCCCCGGGCCGAGGTGGGGGGCGCAGCGGACCAGCATGGCGGCCCCTCCGGCCACATCGAAGGGGGCGATCTGGTGGGAGAGGTCGATCACCCTGACGTGGGGTGCCAACCGGTGCAGCACGGCATGGACCACGCCCACGAACTCGTCGGCCGTGCCGTAGTCGGAGAGGAAGAAGATGGCCGGATCGGGTGGCGTCACCGTCCCAATTGCTTGGAGCGCTCGGTGGCCGCCGCCACCGCCTCGATGAACGCCGATCGCACCGCCTTGAACTCCAGCGTGCGCAACGCCGCCGCCGTGGTGCCCCCGGGCGAGGTCACCGCGGCCCGGAGCTCACCGGGGTCGTCTCCGGTTTCGGCCATCATCCGGGCCGAGCCGAGCACGGTTCCCACCACCAGAGCGCGGCTCACCTCACGGGTGAGGCCGGCGGCCACCCCGCCGTCGATCATGGCCTCGGCCACCAGGTAGACGTAGGCGGGACCCGAGCCCGACACACCGGTCACGGCATCGAGGTGGCGCTCGGGAAGTCGGACCACGGTGCCCACCGATCCGAGGATCCCCTCGGCCCAGTCGAGGTCGGCGGCCGTCGCCTCGCCGCCGCCGGAGATGGCGGCCACGCCGCAGCCGACCAGCGAGGGCGTGTTGGGCATCGACCGCACCACCACCCGTCCGGGTCCGAGAGCGGCCTCGAGGCGAGCCGTCGACAGGCCGGCCACGATCGAGAGGACCCGGCCGACCCCGACGGCGGCCAGGGTCCGCAGCACCCCTTCGGCCACGTCGGGTTTCACGGCCAGGAGGGCATCATCCGCGGCGACCGGCGCATCCACCACCTGCAGGCCGGGGTGGGCCTCGGAGAGGCGGTCCCGCCGGGCCGGGTCGGGTTCGCTCACGACCAGGTCGGCAACCGGGGCCCAGCCGGCCGCGATCAAGCCGGTGAGCAGGGCCGAACCCATCTTCCCGCCCCCCACGACCAGCAGCTTCGGTGCCATGGGCTGAGACGCTACCAGTGGCCCCGTCGCCCACCCGTCCCGTCGTCGACGCCGGTGACGGCCGGTCGGGTCACACCCCCGGCCTCAGCCGGAGGGCACCTGTGACGAGGGCGGCCGGCGCCGGTACCGGCCCTCGTAGCCGATGGACATGGCCGTCGGGAAGCACTCGTCGGTGTAGGCCAGGGAAGCCCCCATGATCCGGTCCAGCTCCTCCTCGTCGACCCGTTCCACCGGTACCCGGCCGACCAGGTAGACGGCCTCCTCGGGTCCGAGGGCGAAGCTCATGCCGAGCAGGTCGGCGTTCTTCTTCAAGAGGTACTCCCATGTCGCCTCGACGTTGGTCTCGGGCCCGGGCATGAACTGGGTCTCGTGGTGGAGGGTGCGTTGGCGCAGGGTCAGCCACACCGTCACGAACTCCTTCTCGTCCCCTTGGAGCCGGAGGTACCAGCGGGGGGCGCCCGACACCGGGTCCCCCCCGGGCTGGCGATCGACCGCCACCAGGGCCCCGCCGGCGGCGGCGAGCTCTCGTGCCCCCCAACCGTCGATCACGGCGCACACCCTGGCGCGCTCCTCCGGGCCGAGGATGCCGCTCCAGCGGTCGGTCATGAGCACTCGACGAGGCGGCTGGCAGTGAGGTCCACGTAGACCTCACGGAGGAGATGGGCCGCTCTGGCCCAGGTGTACCGGCGCGCCCGCATCACCGCCCCCGAGCCCAGCCGCTCGGCCAGCAGCGGTTCGGCCAGGATCTGCCTCACCCATGCCGCAAACGCCTCCGGTGCCGGATCCTCGACCAGGTAGCCGGTACGGCCGTGGTCGATGAGACTGCTCAGCCCGCCGACGTCGGAAGCCACCACCGGGGTCCCGCAGGCGGCGGCCTCGAGTGCCACCAAGCCGAACGACTCGGACCGGCTGGGCACGAGGCAGACGTCGGCGGCCCTGTAGTAGGTGGAGAGCAGTTCGTGCGGTTGCGGGCGGACGAAGACCACCCTGTCGCTGAGGTCGAGCTCGTCCACCAGTGCGGCCAGACGCTCCAATTCGACCTCCCCGTGGGGACCGCTGGGGCCGCCCACGACGACCAGGTGGCAGTCGTCATGACCCGGACCGAGGGCGGCCAGGGCCCGCACGGCCACGGCCACGCCCTTCAGGGGCTGGATCCGGCCGACGAAAAGCAGCAGCCGGCCCTGTTCGGGCAGGGACAGGGCCCGGCGCGCCTGGCGGCGGTCGCCGGGGGCGAAGAAGGCGTGGTCGACGCCGGGGGCCACGATGCGGATGCGCGACGGGTCGGCGTGGTACAGCTCGGAAAGCTGCGCGGCCTCCACGGAACAGGACGCCAGAACGGCGTCGGAGCACCGGATGACGGTGGCCTCGGCTTCGGCCCGCCGGTGCGGGGCGTCGGCCTCGACCTCTTCGGGGCTGGCCTCCGCCTTGACCCGGTCGAGGGTGTGGAAGGTGGAGACCAGGGGCAGGTTGGCCTGATGCTTGATCAAGTGCCCGGCGATGCCGCTCAACCAGTAGTTGGCGTGGACGGCGTCGTAGGGGAGGTCCTCGGCGGTACCGAAGCCCTCGGCGGTCTGCATGCTCTTCAGGACGCCGTCGGCGAACTCCTCGACCACTCCGGGGAGTGTCTCCTTGGCCATCGGCGAGGGCGGGCCGGCGGACACGTGGTGCACCCGGAAGCCGGGCTCGATGTGCACGGTGGCGGGAAGATCGTCGGCCCAGGCCCGGGTGAACACGTCACACTCGACCCCGGTCCGGGCCAGTGCGGCCGAGAGCTCGCGCACGTAGACGTTCATGCCGCCGCCGTCCCCGGTGCCGGGTTGGGCCAGGGGCGAGGTGTGCAACGAAAGGACGGCCAGACGCCTCATGCGCCGCCGATCCTACCGGGAGGTCGAGATCAGCCGACGGCCGCGGCCGGACCGCTCCCACCAGGGATAACGGCCGTTCCGTCCGTGCCGACGGCCGTGACCAGGGCATCGTCGGTCGGAGCTCCGTCACTCTGATCGGTGCCGGCGGACACCCGGTGGCCCTCCGCCTGGTCGGCGTTCTCGTGACGGAACGAGAGGTAGATGCGCATCATCGCCTGGCGCTGCTCCTCGGTCAGATGGCGGTCGGCGAAGATGTGGCGGGAGAGATCGGTGTCGCCGTCCGGCTTGTCGAGGATGCCGGCCTGCACATAGAGCGTCTCGGCCGAGATGCGCAGGGCCTTGGCGATCTGTTGGAGGATCTCGGCCGAGGGCCGGCGGAGGCCGCGCTCGATCTGGCTCAGGTACGGGTTCGAGATGCCCGCCAGTTCGGAGAGCCGGCGGAGTGAGAGCCGGGCCGAGCTCCGTTGTTCACGGATGAACGAGCCGAGCTCGTTGAACCGCTCCGGGAGCTCCTTCACGAACTGGGTACCCTCGGCCCGGATGGGGTCCTTCACGACAGCAGACCGTCGACCGAGGCTCGTCCGGTCTTGTGCCGGGCCACCAGCTCCGCCTGGAGGGTGTCGATACGAACGTGCAGCGCCCGCCGTTCGAGGGACACTCGGTTCTCGAGGGATTCGAGCCGGCCGGCCAGCTCCCGGAGCTGGTCCGGTTCCCTGCCCACCAGGGCGGCGATCTCATCGGCTCCGAGCACCGCGTCCAGCTCGGCGGTGAGGTCGGCCTCTTCGGTGTCGGGTGCGATCAGCATGGGCAGGTGTTCGGGCCCGGGCGGTCGACCCGGGCCGGCGGAGAGGATGCCGGGCAGGTCGTCGACCAGGGTGGCCAGATCGGGCGGGGCGTCCGACCCCTCGTGCTCGAGGTAGGCGTGGACGATGTCCAGCCGACCCTGAATCAGCCGGCGGAGGTACGACAGCGCCACCTCGGCCTGCTGGCACTCGGTGCGCATGGCCCTGATGTCGTCGAGCGACCGGTTGTCGATGCCGTCGAGGTAGGGGCCGGTCAGAATACGGTCGAGGTCATCTCGGAGGCTTGGCATCACGCCTGATCGTACTCCTCCGGCCAGGGTGCAGGGCCGCTCCGCCCGGCGGGGGCGTATCGGTAGACCGCCCGCCCGACGACGGAGGATCGTGAGACCGGGCCGAAGGTCCGGCTGTCGGTGCTGGCGGCGCGGCGGTCACCCACGACCTCGAGCGTGCCGTTCCGGCGGTCGACGACCGACACCCTCTTGATGAGGATGCGGCTCGGGAGCCTCGGGTCGCGGACGGCGATCACCGCCCCGGGCTCCGGCCAGGGCTGGCGCAGCCACGGCAGGCCGACCACCACCAGCCGGTCCCCCGCCAATAGGGCCGGTGCCATGGAGGAGCCCGTCACCTCGAACCGGCGGACCGATCGCCACAGGGCGGCGGTGGCCAGGACGAGCACGGCGGCGGCGACCTTGCCACCCGCGGGGCGCCGACCCCGCACCCGGAGCCGCGGTGGTCGCGGCCGGCGGTCACGTCGAGGGGCTCGGGCGCCGCCGCGGCTGGTGTCGGGGTCACCGAACCTGGGTAAGGTGAGCCCACACGGCAACATGACCAAGTCTGTACCAGATGGCCTCGGTCACCGACCCACGAAAAGGAGTCCCGTCCATGCGCATCGCAGACCACCTGCTGGCCACTCTCGACCGCGTGTCCGCACCCGGCGTTGGGCACGCCCACTGCGACCTGCCCTGCGGTGTCTACGATCCGGCCCAGGCTCGCATCGAGGCCGAATCGGTCAAGGGCACCATCGAGAAGTACAACGCGTCCGACGATCAGGCCTTCAAGGTTCGGGCCATTCTCATCAAGGAGGAGCGGGCCGATCTGGTCAAGCACCATCTGTGGGTCTTGTGGACCGACTATTTCAAGCCCGAGCACCTCGAGAAGTACCCGCAGCTGCACGATCTCTTCTGGAAGGCCACGAAGAAGGCCGGCGAGGTCAAGAAGACGACCGACGTGAAGGTGGCCGACGAGCTGCTGGCCCAGATCGCCGAGATCGACAAGATCTTCTGGGAGACCAAGAAGTAGGACACCGGTCGGACCGGCCGCGGGCGCGGCGCGGCGCAGGGGCGCGGTCAGCGAACCGCGATCACCGGCTCCTCGGCGCACTCGCCGCAGGCGATGACGGTCGGGTCCCCGGCCAGGCGGGCGTCGTCGATCGGCTGCCCGCAGGAGACGCAGCGACCATAGGTCCCGTCGTCCAGACGGGCCAGCGCCTGGTCCACCTGGTCGAGGACGACCTCGACCAGGTCGAGGGAGCCCTCGGGAGCCGCTGCATCGGGCGAGGCCCCGGGGGCCAGTGCATCGGGCGAGGCCTCCGGTGGCGTGTCGGGGACGGGCACAGGCCCGGCCTCTCCACTGTCGGGTGTCTCGCCCGCTTCCGACCAGGTTTCCATTGGGTGGATCGTATCCACCTGTCCGGGGGTGAGCGGGTCGATTCATCCCCACCACCTACAATCGCCCGATGATCTGTCTGGTCCGGGCATCGGGCTCTGCCACCCCGGGCTCGGCCCGTTGACGGTCCCGGCCGGCGATCGGCGCCAGTCCCTGTCCCGCCGCCACCTCGGATCGCGCCATCTCGGGCGCCACCTCGGGCGCCGCCATCCCGGACCCCTCCTCGGACCTCGCCACCTCGGACCGGTCGTGGTGGCCGGCGCTCTGTGCCTGGCCGCGGGCCTCTTGTCCGGGTGCACGTCCGGTTCCGCAGCGGCCACGCCGACCACGCCGACCGCGTACGTGGCCACCGGAGCCAGCGTGGCCAACCCGGGTGACACGGTGGCGGTGGTCGACACGGTGACGTCGAGAGTGCAGACCCCGGTCATCACCGGCACCCTCCCGGCGGCGCTGGCCGTCACGCCGGATGGCAAGGACGTCGTGGTGGCCAACAAGGGCGACGACACCGTCTCGGAGATCGACGTGGCCTCCGGCAAGGTCGTCCGACAGGCCACCGTGGGGCTCGAACCGGATGCCGTCGCCATCACGCCCGGCGGCACTCTGGCCCTGGTGGCCAACTTCGGCGACAACTCGGTGACACCGGTGTCGCTCCCCTCCCTTCGACCGGGGCATCCGATCCTCGTCGGCCGACAGCCGGTGGCGGTGGCCGTGTCCCCCAAGGGCAACCTCGCCCTGGTGTCCAACTACGAGGACGGAACGGTCTCGCCCCTGGCCCTTCCGTCCCTGGCCGTCGGCACTCCGGTTCCGGTCGGGGAGGAGCCGTCCGCCGTCTTCATCGCCCCCAACGGAGTGAACGCGTTGGTGGCGGACTTCCAGACCACCGCGGTCACATCCCTCGACCTCTTGTCCATGCAGCCGGGGGCGGCCGTCGGCGTGGGTGGCAATCCCACTGACATCGCCGCGGCACCCGGGTCGGGTCAGGCCTACGTCAGCGGCGGGGACAGCGTGACACCTGTCAACGCAGCCTCCCTGGTGGTCGGTGCGCCGATCAGCGTCGGGACGACGGCCGAGGCCTTGGCCGTAACACCGGGCGGGGCCACGGCGTGGGTATGTGGCGCCAATGGCGTGCTGGTCCATGTGGACCTGGCCGACGGCAAGATGATCAAACGGGTCAACGTCGGGAACCAACCGTCGGCCGTGGTCATCGCCGGGGGCGGAGGCGCCGCCGGCTGAGCGGCCGGAGGACTACCGGTCGGCGGGCGCCTCGAGGACCACGAACGACACAGCCCGCCGACGTGTGAAGCCCAGTCGTTCGTAGAGACGGATGGCACCGGCGTTGTCAGTGGCGGCGTGAAGGAAGGGGACGGCCCCGCGGTCCACCACGGATGATGCCACCGTCCGGACCAGGAGCTCGGCCAGGCCCTGGCCGCGGAAGCCGGGATCGGTGGCCACGGCGCTGATCTCGACGTATCCCGGCGGCTGCAGGCGTTCACCGGCCATGGCCACCAGTCGGCCCTCGCGGCGAACACCGACATAGCCGCCGAACTCGACGGTACGGGGAAGGAACGGCCCGGGTCGGGCCTCGGCGGCCAGAGCCAGCATGTCGGCGACGTCGCTCCCGCCGAGCGGTACCGGTGTCTCCTTCGGCGGTTGACCTGACGACACGACAGTGGAGGCAGGACGGAGTCGTTCGCAGACCATCTGGACACCAGGCAGCTCTCGAAGCAGCCGCCAACCGGTGGGAGGCGACCCGATCGCTCCGGTGAGGGCCACCATCCCTCCCCCGCCGAGCAGGCCGGCCATGGCCCGCCAGTGCTCGTCGGTGGGGACCGCCGGGAAGCCACCGAAGGGAGAGACGTCAGGGTGGAAGCACGCTGCCAGCGGGGTGACGGTACCCAGGTCCCGTTGTGGGCCGGCGACGGCTGACCACACAGGGTTGTCGAGCTCTGACACTGCGGCTGCTCCCGATCGGATCGTCATCTGTTCCCTGCGATCTTCGCGCTCGAGGCCGGGCGACTCAGAAGGTGCCGGCACAGCGGGCTGCGCCATGAGACCCTGGACGCCGGCGTCCTGCGGGGACGAGGTGGCGAAGGGCGTTCGTCCAGCCAACCGCAACCGAGCCGATACGCTCCTCGACGGGCCGTTAGCTCATCGGGTAGAGCAGGGGACTTTTAATCCCAAGGTGGCGAGATCGAGACTCGCACGGCCCACCAGTTCAGAGGGTATTTCTGGTCCGGCAACACCCTCCAGATTGCCCTTCGTGACTACTCCGTGACTACAATCGCAGGCGTGAAGGGCTCCATGACCGAGGTTCGACCCGGCGTGTGGCATCTCCGCGTCTATGCCGGCCGTCGGGACAACGGCTCCCCCATCCAGATCCGGAAGACCGTGGAGGCCAAGGATCCCCGCCCGGGTGCCGGCAGACGGCTGGCAGAACGGGAGCTGGCCGCCATGGTGGCCAAGGTGTCCAGCGGCAACGTCAGCACCGGCTCGGAGACCGTAGAGGAGCTCCTCAACGCCTGGCTGGAGCACATCGGGCCCAACCGCTCCCCCACCACCATCCGCAAGTACCGGGACCTGGCCGACCGGATCGTCATCCCAGAGCTGGGCAAGGTCAGGGTGAAGGCCCTGACCGCCCGCCAGCTCGACCGGCTCTACGGGAAGCTGACGGCCAAGGGGAACAAGGCAACCAGCGTGCGCCGGGTCCACGCCCTGATCGCCGCCGCCCTCCACCAGGCTGAGCGGTGGGACATGGTCGACCACAGCGTGGCCCGCAAGGCCAGCCCTCCCCCGATCCGCCCGCAGGCGGTCAAGGCGCCCACCCCAGACGAGGTCCGGGCCATCGTGGCCAAGGCCGAGGAGCTGGAGCCGGGCCTGGCCGCCCTGCTGCTGCTCGGTGCCCTCACCGGGGCCCGCCGAGGCGAGCTGTGCGCCCTCCGGTGGACCGACCTCGACGTAACCGAACGGACCCTCACCATCGCCCGGTCGGTCTATGAGACCGA
>JBEKIU010000014.1:0-55993 GCA_050011635.1 Acidimicrobiales bacterium | reverse complement strand
AGGACCTTCACCACTGTGTTGGTCGAGGTCTTGATCACGCTCACACTGTGCGAGTCAGAGTTGGTCACATATGAGTAGCGCCCGTTTGGGCTGATCGCGACCCCGAAGGGCCGATGACCAAACCCTATGGTCTTCACCACCGCGTTGGTCGAGGTGTTGATCACGCTCACGGTATCGGAGCTTTCGTTGGTCACATAGGCTTCGTGCCCATCGGGGGTGATGGCGACCGCGTATGGTCCCCCATATGCGCCGCTACCGACGGTCACTGTCTTTACCACTTGGTTGGTGGCGGTGCTGATGACGCTCACGGTCCCCGTGCCTGCGTTGGCCACGTACGCGTAGGCCTTGCTCGGGGTGATGGCGACCCCACATGGATTTGTGCCGACCCCAACGGCCTTCACAACCCTGTTCGTGTAGGTGTCGATGACGCTCACGGTGCCGGGCACCGTGTTTATTGGCCACGTAGGCGTACGGGACTGTCAAGGCAGCCGCCTGCGGCGCTCCCCCGGGCGTCAAGGCAACGCCGATGAGGCCAGCCACACCGACGACTGCACCCGACTTCATCATCACAAACCAGGACAGTCGCGACCAAACACGCTGTGCCACGTAAATCCCTCCCTGCTCATCACCTGCTGAACCACGCGTTCTAAGAGCTGAAGCGGTCCTGTTCGGCTTCCTTCGCGGTACCACACCGGAAGTGCGGGCAGGCCGACGGCCATCGATCGTCGTGCTCACAAGCTGAGCGGACGACGGGATTCGAACCCGCGACCCTCACCTTGGCAAGGCGCTGAACTGGGTCTTTGCTCTATTTCCCAGTCCGCTGACGTGCGGTTCTGTCCACCCAGTTTCCATGGAGTCCGCTGAATGCGGTTCTGTTGTAGACCGGTCTACTACGAGTTCCGCTGGTTGTGACTGGGAGGACGCTGATCTATGTGCTCCGTCGCCTCTGGCGGATCGCTTCGATACAACGAAACAAGGAGAGCACGCACGCCAGCTGGAACATCTGCATGAGGTCGAATCAGGCGCAGAAGGTCGGCTAGGCGTGGGGGTGGTGACGCTATTCGTGAGACGCCCGGGTGGAGTTTCACCAATCCTGTTCCGAAAACGACCAACGGCGTTCGACCTGGCAGGGCAACGGCCGGAGCGAGGATTCCCTCAAACCCTGCCTTGTGGGCCGCATCAGCGATCTGATGACACAAGGTCAGGTCGTAACTGATCAGCTGATCGGCTTTCACCCCCAGGATTTGATGCACGTTCGGATCAGTGAGGTCAAGTGCATTGAGATCGTGAACGTCCGCGGGACCCACACGCCGGCGTACCTCGAAGGGGTCGACTCCTTCGTCGATGAAGTGCCGGAACAACTCGGCCCATGCAGCTTGTTCTTGACTAGACGCGTACCAGACGCCAGGTCCGGCCCGTTCGTGATACCGACCGTCCGTCGTAGCGGGATCAGTAATCCCGACCAAGGCCCATCGGGTGGGGCCCTGGTGCCAGAATCTTCCCCGGATCTGACGACGCGGGCACGAACGCACCGCCTCGAGCAAATCGCTCAAACGTAGGAGCCCTCAATAAATGCCCGCGCAGCTTGCTCCACTCGGGCGAAGTCCCCCTGACTGAGCACGTCGATTGGGCGTTCGCCACCAAGAACGCGGTTCCGTGCGTGAAGCCACTGGCCCACTCCACGCGCGGTGAGCGAATCAGAGAGCAGAACCACCAGGTCCCGCATTTCCGCCAATCGGTCATAGCGCTCACTGGTAATGCTCCCTGACCGCCAGCCGCGCACTGCCCGGTCGGAAACATGGACTACCGCCGCCACGTCGCCCTGCTTGATACCGAACGGCTTGAGGGCATCAACGATTTCGCTCGCCTCTACTGCGGTGTCGAGTGTCATACGCTTACTACCCTTCGTCCAACCGTCAAGAGGCTCACCACTAGCGATCTGGTGGTGCCGCAGAAACATCAGTTGAGCTTCCGGGGGTCGGCGAACCCGAGACTCGTGTACCCGGGGGCGCGCTTGCCTAGCGACGAGGCCAGAACTCCCGTGAAAACATCCTGATAGTCATGAACTTCCGCTGTGGACTTCCCTGGGCAGGGCCGCATGATGCGCCCGACGTGTTGCACGAGGCGCCCCTTGAAAGCGATCGGTGCAGCGAGGAACAGGGTGTCAAGCACCGGACAATCGAAGCCTCACCGATATACGAGCCGGTAGCCACAACCAGAAGTGGCCCTCGGTCGGGCTTCATGTCGAGACGGGCAAGGGCGGCGGCTCGGACCTTGACCCCCATGCCACCCCGAAGAACCAAGGGTCGTGCCCGGCCTCGGCCTGTCCCGCTCGTCACAGAACGCCACCCAGGTCTGTACAGCCTCGATCTTCTCCTCCATGGCCCTGGATCCTTCTCCCTCCTCGTCATTCTCGTCCTGCTCCACCACCGTTGGTCCGTCGATCCCGGTCATACGCGCCTCGCGTTCCAGAATCTTGATCGCAGCCAGCACCTTCCTCTCGTCCACAGGGGTGCCATCGTCCTTCACCACCTCGGGTTCAATAGACGCATACATCGCCTCTAGCCGTTCGAAATGGAGTAGCCGTAGGCGGTCTCGACCCGCACCGACCATGTCTTCTTTCATGATGCGGTCAATCATTCGGTACGCCTGGCTTCGGTTCTTGTATCCGACCTGACGAGCGATCGCGCCTTTGCTGTATCCCGGGTCAAGGAGTTCAAAGGACCATGACCTTGATCTTGTGGTAGTCGACTTGTTCGTGTCCTCGGGCGGGAGGACCTGGTTTTCCTGGACCGGCCATGTGTGTTGTCCCTTTTCTTCGGTTGAGTGAGGTGGTCTGGGTCGGCCGGGGTCCGAATGAGCCACGCATAAATTATGACCGAAGCGGAGTGGCAAGTGTGAAGTTGGGGATTGGGGACAACAACCTGACAACGACCTGAGTGTTGAATGGTCCATCACGGAGAAACTGTGGCCATCCCTATGCGTTGCCATCTGCCCGGTTTCACGACCACCGGATCCCGATTCGCTCGACTGCAGCCTGGGCCCTGCTCGCGAAGGTTCTCTGCCCCGTGCAACTGCACATCCGGGCGTTGGGATAAGTTGTCGCTCGGTGGGCTCTCTATTCGGATCACCACCGACGATAGAGGTCGATCAGATCCTGTTTGGCGTCTGGGCTCAGGTCTTCTGGGTCCATGGCCCCTGTCAGCTCGATCGTCATTCTGATCTGTTCGAGGTACGCGGAGCAGTTGGGGCAATCGCGTAGGTGAGACTCGAATCTGCGCCGCTGTCGGCGTGAAAGGGTTCCCTCTAGATAGTCCGTAGCCAGTTCAACAGCCTGCTGGCACACGATGTCTCTTCGTCGCAACGACAGGGTCATAAGCGATTGTCCATCTTGGCTTCGAGGATCCCTCGTAAGCTGGACCTTCCTCGGTGCAGCAGGATCCGCTGGTTACCACTGCTAATCCCAAGGGCAGAGCAAGTTTCGCTGCTCGTAAGACCTTCCACGTCCCGCAACATGACGACTTGGCGTTGGCGCACAATGGCGCCTATGACGCATCCGCTGAGTTCCGGTCGCGCCAACGTGTTGCCCCAGCTCTGGTGTCTGTCGCTGCCGCTCGTCACTCCCGTGGGCATGTTCTTTAGTCCCTAAGAACGTAAAAGTGTTACGGGACAAACACCATCTGAGTCAGTGAAACGCGAACGAGTGTAACGCTCCCCCCTCGATCCGAGACTGTATTCGGACAGCTTCATTCCATGACTAAGGAGAAATAATGAAACGTCTTACCCGATTGGCTTTGGGGGCCAGTGCCGTCCTCGGATTGTCGGCAGTGCTGGCGCCGGTTGCTGCTGGCGCCGACGGTTACCATCACGGGCCACCCTGTGCTCCAGGCACGCACGTCGTGTTCGTGCAGACCGACAACATCGCTGGCAATCAAGTGGCCGCCTACGACCGTGCCCCCAATGGCACTCTAACTTTGGAGAACACGTACAATACGGGTGGACTGGGTGGAGCGCTCAATGGCTCCCACGTCGACCACCTCGGTTCCCAGGGTTCACTCAACTACGATCCGGCGAATCACGAGCTCTACGCCGTCAACGCTGGCAGCAACACCGTCTCAGTGTTCTCAGTGTTCGGTAATGACCTTCAGCTGCAGCAGGTGGTCAGTTCGGGTGGGACCTTTCCGGTCAGCGTTGCAGTGCACGGCAACCTGGTCTCGGTCCTGAATGCACGAAATGGTGGATCGGTGCAGGAGTACTACTCGTTCTTCGGGCATCTGGTCCCGGGATCGAATCGCGCGCTGGGTCTGACCATTCCCACGGACACCACCGAGTTCACCCACACGCCAGGACAGGTTGCCTACTCTCCGGATGGCTCCAAGCTGATCGTGACGACCAAGGCCAGCTCCAACGCCGTTGACGTGTTCAATGTTGGCTTCTTTGGGAACCTGTCTCCATCGCCAGTGGTGAACTCGTTGCCTGGAACAGTCCCCTTCGCCATTACCTTTGACCATGCCGGTCACCTAGTGATCGCCGAGGCTGGGCCCAGTGCACTGGCGACCTTTACCCTCAACTGGAATGGCACCATCACCCAACTCGATTCGCTGGCCAGCGGACAGACTGGGTTGTGCTGGGTTGCTCCCGCCGGATCGCTGTTCTTTACCGGCAACACCGGTGCCAACTCCACGAGTGGATATCGAACCAACGCCAGCGGCCAACTGACTCTGCTCGGCGCAACGGCAACCGATCCCGGAACAGTTGATGCTTCGGCGTCGTCAGACGGGCACTTCCTCTATGTCCAGACCGGAGGCAATGGCATCGTCGATGAGTTCCAGGTCAATACCGACGGAAGCCTGACCGAGATCGGCTCCGTGACGGTGGCTGGCTCTGCGGGCGGCCAAGGCATCGCCGCTTCCTAGTAGCCCAACTTCTAGCGGACGGCGGCGTCCCGATTTGGGGGCGTCGCCGTTCGCTAGAAGCGAGCAGCTGCTAGCACGCATCACTGAGGGTCTTCCCGCCATAGGCAAAGCAACTCGGTAAGTCACTGGTGTGCGAACCTTGCGAGCTATCGGAATCAACCGCATTGTTCACACGGCTGATCGGTGGGCGTCGGGTCAGTTTGCTTCGGCCGTGAAGTAGCCGTCAGAGACAGGCGAATTTTCCCAGATGATCCAATGCGGCATCGAGTGCAATAGCAAGTGGGGATTCGTCCTGTAGCGCCTTCGATAGGAGTAGACCGCCCTCCAGGGAGGCCAAGGTGGCGGTGGCCAGTCGCTCTGGATCGGCATCAGTCCGCAACTTCCCCGAATCCTGAAGTTGCACCAAGGTATGGGTGAGGAGGAGCTGCCACGAATCGAAGGCCTCCTCGATGTCGAGGCGACCGGCCCCGGTCTCGGCGATGAGCTCGCTGGACAGCGTGCCGAGGGGACAGCCAGACCACCTTGGCGCCTGCCGATGGAAGGCAACGATGGAGTCAGCCCAATCTCGCAAGCCATCCACCGATTCGACAGCCCCGAGTAGGTCACTTTGGAAGGCAAGGATCCGGTCCCGAACGCATGTCACCACAGCAGCGACGAGGTCGTCCTTACTGGCGAAATAGTGGTACATCTGCGACTTGCTGGTAGAAGTGGCCCGTCCCACCTCATCCAGACTCACCGCTGACACACCCTGTTCGACCATGAGGTCGGACGCCGTCTCCACGATACGCCGACGGGTGTCACGACCTTTTGCCGTCAAAGTGCTGTCGTTCATGATTTCGGTTCCGGACATGCGCAACTCCAGGAATGGACTTGACAGTCCATTCTACCGCGGACAGTATGGACTGCATAGTCCATTTTAGGAGAGCTCGTGACAACCCTCACTTCCCAGTTGAACGACATCACTGCCTCGATCCCCGCAGAAATCGGCGTTCGGATCCAGAACGGAGTCGACGACGTCACCAGCTCCGGGGTCGCCCCGGGCCTCGCCGTCGGAGACGTGGCACCCGGGTTCACGCTGAACGACGCCGTGGGCAATCGGGTCGTGCTCGCCGACCTACTCGCTGAGGGACCGGTCGTGCTCACCTTCTACCGGGGGGAGTGGTGCCCGTACTGCAATCTGCAGCTCCGGGCTCTCCAGGAGGCACTCCCGGACATCACCTCCGCAGGAGCGACTCTCGTGGCTATCAGCCCCCAGGCCCCGGACCACGGACTGACAATGACCGAAAAGCACGAACTCGCATTTCCCGTGCTCAGTGACGTCGACCAGACGGTGAGCGAGGCGTACAAGGTCCGGTTCGATGTCACCGGGGATCTGGAGGACCTGCAGGTCAACGTGTTCCAGAACGACCCCGCCAAGCAGAACGCCAATGGGCAACGGACCCTTCCAGTTCCTTCCACATTCATCATCGGTCGGGACGGGACTGTCAGATTCGCCTCCATCAACGCTGACTGGCGGGTGCGAGTCGATCCGGCTGACCTGATTGCCTTCCTCAAGGCGCTCTGAGCGCATCAGATGAGCCTGGCCCTTGACCGGCAGCTCGACATGTGAACATCTCCGGGTTCAGGGAGGGGTTCGAATATCGACATTTGCCTAGGTTGGTAAATGCCAGCGAAATACATCATCTGAACTGGGAGAACGTTGCCATTCCGACCAACACCGTGGAGGTCATGGGACTATGTTCGAACCCCTCCTGGCCCGCTGACCAGGGGTTCTTCTGCGCAAAAACCTGAGGTGGTGCCAGTTTTGGGTGCCAAGCCGCTTACCTCAAGGTCGGCTCCGGAAGTGACGGGACTGTGTTCGAACCCCCGTCGGTCCGCAAGTACGTCCCGGTCGCTCACCGCAGGCTCGTCACTCGGATGGGGTTAGCCACTCGTGCGCCGTCTCGACTGCGAAGACCCGATAAGAGCGTGGGACGCGCCCCAGGAGGCCCTCCAGATCGGCGAGTGCCTTCTCGTTTGCGACGGCGCCGTCGGCCTGAAACCGCGCCAGCATCTGGCGGAGTTCGTAGGCGAACCAGGCAGGATGTGTCTGACGCATCTGCATCTCTGGTCCGTCCAGATCGTCACCGAGGTAGCCCACGGACTTGCCCAGCACTTCGGACCAGAGATCCCCGCAAGCATGGGGCCTGTCCACGCGTCTGGGCCGACTACGTCGTAGACCGCTCGCGGCAAGGCGCCGCCGCCTGCTCCCGACGGAGCAACTCGATCACGGCAGCGTCGGCGTCGGCGACGTCACGGGCATCGACGATGGATACCCCGTGTTGGCCCAACGCGATCGGATAGATGCCACCTCCCACTAGAGCGCCCTTCAGCCCTGTGTCGTTTTGCGCAAAGTACGTTGGACGCAGGATGGTCGCGGGAAGGTCAGCCTGCTCGATCATGCGTTCGGCGGCGAACTTGGCGTTGAGGTGGGCGACGTTCACTTTGACCGGTTGTTTAAGATGGCCAGCAACGCGCTGGCGGCACGCCAGCAACTCGGACTGGTCGTGGACGTGGACGGGTCCGAGTTTCGGCGGAACCATCGACCTGGCCGTGCGGGTCGAGACGATTTTCTATCTAGGTGTCGCTGTGTGGAACTCCTCGGAACGTCGGACGCTCCTATTGAGGACTTGAGGAAGAGCACGGAAATCAGTCGCTCTCAGGCACGAGACCTGATCCGAGAAGCCAGAGTCCGAGGTCTCCTCACTGAGTCGACGCGAGGTGTGAAAGGTGGCACGTTGACTTCCAAGGGATTGCAGATGCTCGCTCAAGCCGAGAAGGAGACCTGACGATGGGGCACATACAGAAGGTGCCGTACAAGTCCAAACGAGATGGCAAGAAGACGACGACGTGGAAGGCCCGGTACACGGGGCCAGACGGTGTCGAAAGGTCGAAGAGGTTCGGTCGGAAGATCGATGCAGAAAAGTGGCTGGATTCGAATGGTGCAGACATCGCTCGTGGCGCATGGGTCGATCCGGCGGCAGGCAAGGTCACGTTTCGTGAATACGCCGAAACCTGGCGAGCTACCAAAGCGAGATGTCGCCGATCGGACACGCATAAATGTCGACGGACGCCTCAACAATCATTCCGTCCCGTTCCTTGGTGACATGCAGATGTCGGCAGTACGACCAACCGACGTGCGCGCATTCGTAGCTCACCTCACCGCATCAGGCAAGGCCCCGAGCACCGTGAAAGCGATATTTCACACGACAGCTCAAGTCTTCAGACAGGCCGTGCAGGATGACGTCATCGCGAAGACCCCTTGCCTCGGGATCAGCCTGCCGAGAGAACGACGGCAGACCATGGATTTTATTTCGCCCGAACAGGTAAACGACCTCGCTGAAATCATCGACGATCGCTACAAGGCGCTCATCTATACTGCCGCCTACGCGGGTCTACCGGCAGGGAACTTGTCGCACTCCGAGTCGGGAACGTGAACCTGGGCGATGACTGCAGCACGATCGCAGTCAATGGTGCCGCGAGCGAGGTGAGAGGGCGGCTGGTCTTCGGGCCGACGAAGACGGGTCGGGTCCGCGTGGTAGGTATTCCCCGATTCCTTTCCGAGATGCTTGCTGACCACATCGGGCGCTACCCATGCGCCGAGGGGTTCGTCTTCACTGCTCGGGACGGTGGACCAATACGACAACGAAACTTCTACGGCCGCCACTTTCGTCCGGCCGTCAGTGCCGCACGGTCTAAAGCCATCGAGGACAATCGTGGGGCAGAGGCGCGTCACGTCCGACCGCTACGGCCACCTCTTCCCGTCAGCGCGGGCTGCGTTGGCCGAGTCGCTGGACGCCACTTTCCGCAGCACTCACAAAACTGGGACGGCCGAAATACGGCCGAAGTTGCCAAATCCGGCGATTACTGAGACCGCGCAGACGCTCAAAAAGGTGTCCTTACCTGCGACTCCTACTGGAGCGGACGACGGGATTCGAACCCGCGACCCTCACCTTGGCAAGGTGATGCTCTACCAACTGAGCCACGTCCGCGTAAGGGTTCAACTCTAGCAGTCGCGCACCCCGCATCCTGAAGCCAGCACGGTCGCCGAACCCCGCCGCGAGCAGCGCCGGCCTCCACCGCGGGCCAGCGTCACACCGGCCTCACCGAACATCGGAACCCTACCTACGCAGGGAGTTCTGCATGCCACCAGGGCACCGGCCGATCCCTGCGGTTGGCCTCGACGACCAAGCTGGCCAGCGAGTCCTCCATGCCCTGGGCGATCACCGAAACGTCCGGGACCAGATCCCAGCATCCCTGCACGCCGACGTACATCGTGTCCAGATAGGAGAACACCGTGACGTTGATCCCGACCCCTTCGATGATCGGACCCAGGGGGAACATGGCCACCATCCGTGCCCCGGCCAGGTACAGCGGAACGTCCGGACCGGGGACGTTCGAGACGATGAGGTTGAACATCGGAGCCACGTGGTCGAAGAGACGCAGATTGGTGACGAGCCGCGACAACCTCGTCGCCACTGCGGGAAAGGTGGTCTGGGCCCAGCCCGCGAACACCTCGGGGCCAATCGACCGGCTCTGCTCCTTGGCCGCGGCCACCTCGTCTCGGATGCAGGCGAGGCGCGAGGCCGGCTCCTCGATCCCGTCGGCCAGCGACACCAGCATGGCCGACACCCGGTTCCCCAAGGTGCCCCGCTCCGACTCCGCCCGGACCGATACGGGCACCAGGGCGACGAGCGGGCTTTCGGGCTGCTCGCCCCGCCCGGCGAAGAACTCGTGCATGGCCCCCGCCGTCGCCGCCAGCACCACATCGTTGGCCGTCCCTCCGAGGACCTCCCGGACACGGCGCACATCACCGAGCGGCAGTTCGGCGAAGGCCACCCGCCGGTGCGCGGAGATGGCCCGATTGATCGACGTGCGAGGAGCGGCGAACGGAGCCGGCGGCACCGTGCCGCCTTCGACGCGGTTCCGGCTGTTCAGGCCGCGCAGGATCTGGACCGTCCGGCCCAGTGTGCGCGCCACCGCCTCGGCATGCCCGGGCATCGATGCCAGCACATCGCGCCACAGGTCCGCCTCGCCGGGCAGTGGGTCGGGAGACCATGACGGCCCGGCCTGAGCAGGCTCGGCCGGATCCTGCGTGCTCCCGCGTGGTCCCCGACCCCGACCCTCAACCTGGACCCTACCCGATCGAGGGCGACGTCGGCCGGCGCCGAACAGGGGCCGGGGCGATGGATCGGCACTCAGGTCGAAGAACGCAGCCATCACCTCCGCTCCCGACACCCCGTCGATGATGGCATGGTGCACCTTGGGTACGAGGGCGATGCGCCCACCGTCCACTCCCTCGACCACGTGGAACTCCCACAGCGGCCGGCGCCGGTCGAGGGGTCGTGAGGCCAGGTCGGCGACGAGCGCCTCCAGCTCCTCACGGCCACCCGGCGCCGGAAGGCTCGCCCGACGGACGTGGTAGTCGATGTCGAACTCGGGATCATCGGCCATCGACGCCTGCTGGAGTCCGAAGGGGACCTCGAGAGGTCGCTTGCGGAACGGGGGCACCAGGTGGACACGATCGGCCACCAGG
Organism: Acidimicrobiales bacterium; assembly: GCA_050011635.1. Lineage (GTDB taxonomy): Bacteria > Actinomycetota > Acidimicrobiia > Acidimicrobiales > RAAP-2 > Bog-756. The sequence goes on along the minus strand of JBEKIU010000014.1, from coordinate 45,502 downwards.
TCCCGGATGCGCCCGAAGTCCACCCCCCCGGGCACAGCGGTCGGGTCGAAGATCAGCGCTCCGAGGATGTGGAGGTGGGTGGTGGGCGACTCGAGGGACAAGAACGCAGCGTCGAGACCGGTCAGGCGCTCCATCCCCTACCGGCCCGTCGACCCGAAGCCGCCGAGGCCGCGTTCGCTCTCGCCGAGCTCATCGACATCCATGAAGTCGGCCGTCTCGACCCGTTGGATGACCAGCTGGGCGATCCGGTCACCCCGATGCACCTCGTAGGGTGCCTCGGGATCGGTGTTGACCAGTAGGACAGCCAGCTCGTCTCGGTACCCCGAGTCGATGAGCCCCGGCGTGTTGAGGCAGGTCACCCCGTGCCTGAGCGCCAGTCCGCTCCTCGGCTGGACGAAGCCTGCGTAGCCCGGCGGGATGGCCAGGGCCACACCGGTCGGCACCACGGCCCGGCCCCCGTTGGCGGCCAGCGTCACGTCGACGCGGGCCACCAGATCGGCGCCGGCATCGCCGCTCCGGGCGTAGGCGGGCGCGGGCAGGTCGGGGTCGAGCCTCACCACCTGCACCGCCAGAGGAGTCTGGGCCGGCGGCGGTTCGAGTCTCGCCCCGGCCGTCCCCTCGTCGACGCCTGGCTGTGATACCGCTGCCACGTGGCCTCCTCCACTTCTCCCGCCAGGGACGCTACCGCCCGGGGCCGCCAACCGGTAGCGTCACCGAGGTGCTGGTGTGGATGGACCTCGAAATGACCGGGCTGGACGTCTCGTCCGACGTCATCGTGGAGGTGGCGACGCTGGTCACCGACGACAACCTGACCATCGTGGCCGAGGGCCCCGATCTGGTGGTGTCCACCCCGACCGAGCAACTGGATGCCATGGACGACTTCGTCCGGACGATGCACACCAAGAGCGGACTGCTGGCCGACATCGCCTCGTCGACGGTCACCCTCGAACAGGCCGGGGCGGCCACCCTGGAGTTCATCCGTGCCCACGTCCCCGCTCCCCGGACCGTGCCCCTGGCCGGAAACTCGATCGGCACCGACCGCCGGTTCCTCGCCGCCCAGCTTCCCGAGGTCGAGGAGTACCTCCACTACCGGTCGGTCGACGTCTCGACGGTCAAGGAGCTGGCCCGTCGCTGGTACCCCGAATCGATGAAGGGGGCGCCGACCAAGGCCGGCGGCCACCGGGCCATGGACGACATCCGCGAGAGCGTCGCCGAGCTCGCCTACTACCGCGCCGTCATCTTCCGCCCGCCGGCCGGGGCCGATTCCGCCGGGCCCGCCGACCCGCTGTGACCCGGTCCGGCCCCGCCCACCGCGTGGATCGGTTCGCATCGTCCCGCCGTCCCGAGAGGAGTTCTCATGGGCGAATCGCCTGATCGACCCGATGGGGAGGCGCCAGACCCGACCCCGGTTCCGTCCCTGGCCGAGGCGACGGCCACCCTCACCGCCCCGGGCCAGCTCTTCGAGATGGAGGATCTGACCATCCGGGGGATACCCACCCGGACCTGGAAGAGCGCGCCGGCCACCCTCCGGGCCGTGCTCGAGCTGTCCGCCCTCCACGGGGACAAGGACTTCCTGGTCTACGAGGACGAGCGGATCTCGTTCGCCGAGCACTTCGGGGCGGTGGCCGCCCTGGCCCATGCCCTCGTCGACCGGTTCGGGATCACCAAGGGCGACCGGGTGGCCATCGCCATGCGCAACCTGCCCGAGTGGGTGATCGCCTTCTGGGCCTCGATCTCGGTGGGCGCCGTCGTCGTGCCCCTCAACGCCTGGTGGACCGGGCCCGAACTGGCCTACGGGCTCAGTGACTCGGGGGCATCCCTCCTCTTCGCCGACGAGGAACGCCAGCGGCGGGTGCTTCCCCACCTCGACGAGGCCCCGGGACTCGGCGCCATCGTGGTGTGCTGCGAGGAGCACGACGAGCACGGGGGTCGGCGGGCCGCCGTCGGATCCACGGTGGAGAGACCGGGATCGGTGCCGTTGCCGGTGATCCCCATGGCCGAGCTCACCGTGCCCGGGGCCGGTCACGCCACCCTGCCCGACGTGGCCATCGAACCGGACGACGACGCCACCATCTTCTACACCTCGGGGACCACCGGGAGGCCCAAAGGTGCGGTCGGGACCCACCGGAACAGCGTGTCCAATCTGATGAACCTCTTCTTCGTGTCCACGGTGGGGAGCCTGCGGCGCAGCGGAAGCGTGAGCGACGGGGGCAGCGGGACCCAGAACGCCAATCTCTTGTCGGTGCCGCTCTTCCACGCCACCGGGTGCCACGCGCTGCTGGTCACCAACACGGCGGCCGGCGGCAAATTGGTGATGATGCACCACTTCGACCCCGAGCGGGCACTCGAGTTGATCGAGCGCGAGCGCATCACCATCTTCGGCGGGGTTCCGGCCATGGTCATGCAGGTGATCGACTCGCCCAACTTCGCCAAGCGGGACACGTCCTCGGTCCGGTCGATCTCCTATGGGGGGGCGCCGTGCCCACCGGACCTGGTCCGCCGGATCAAGGAGCACTTCCCGTCCGGGGCCCCGGGCAACGGGTACGGCCTCACCGAGACATCGGCCATGACCACCATGAACAGCGGCGACGACTACGTCCGCAAGCCGGACAGCGTCGGACCACCGGCTCCGGTGTGCGATGTGGCGGTGGTGGCGGAGGAGTACGACGGTGAGGAGCCACTGACCGGCGAGTCCCCGGACCCCGAACGCACCGGCGAGTTGTGGATCAAGGGGCCCAACGTGGTGCGGGGCTACTGGAACCGGCCGGAGGACACCGCCCTGACCTTCACCCGTGGATGGCTGCACACCGGCGACGTGGCCCGCATCGACGAGGAGGGCTTCGTCCACATCGTGGACCGGGCCAAGGACATCATCATCCGGGGCGGCGAGAACGTCTACTGCGTCGAGGTGGAGGGGGCGCTCTACGAACACCCTGCCGTTGCCGACGCCGCGGTCATCGGGGTACCCCACCCCGTCCTCGGCGAGGAGGTCGGGGCCGTCATCGTGCTCCGGCCGGGAACGGACGTCGGGGCCGACGAGCTGGGCCGCTTCGTGGGTGAGCGGCTGGCCGCCTACAACGTGCCCTCCCGGTTCTGGTTCAGGGCGGAGCCGTTGCCGCGAAACCCGGCCGGCAAGGTCCTCAAGCGCCAGCTGCGGTCCGAGCTCCTCGGCGACGCGCCCCCCATCTGACAATCCTCGGCGGGGGGGCGGGTCGGCCCCAGCGAGTCAGCCGGTCAGCCCGGTCAGCGCAACCGCTCCCTGGTGGCAGCCACGTCGCGTTCCATCTGCCCGATGAGGTCGTCCACCCTCTCGAAGGCCAACTCCTCCCGCAGGTGGGACACGAACGACACCCTCGCCTCTTCGCCGTAGAGGTCGCCGGAGAAGTCGAGCACGTAGGCCTCGACCAGCAGATCGCCCCCCGTCCCGTAGAAGGTCGGGCGACGGCCGACCGAGACGGCTGCCGGTCTGACCGAACCGTCCGGTCGCTCGTACCAACCGGCGTAGATGCCGGCTGCGGGCAGGCAGATGCTGTCAGGGACCTCGACATTGGCGGTGGGGAACCCGAGCTCCGTCCCTCCCCGATGATCGCCGTGGACCACCTTGCCCCTGACCTGGTGGGGTCGGCCCAGCAGTGCCGCCGCGTCCTCGACCCGGCCCGCCCCGACCAGGCTGCGGATACGGGTCGACGAGATGGGTCCGCCGCCGGGTCCGGCCGGATCACGGTCAGCGCGCAGGGACACGCCCTCGACGGCGAACCCGGCTTCGGTCCCCATCTCCCGCAACAGGGCCACGTTCCCCTTGCGGCCGTGGCCGAAGTGGAAGTCCTCCCCCACCACGACCAGCCGGGCCCCGAGACACACGACGAGAATCCCCTCGACGAACTCCTCCGCCGTCTCGTTGGCCCGGTCCTCGTCGAAAGCCACGACAAGAGTCCGGTCCACTCCGGCCGATTCGAGCAGCTCCAGCTTCTGGTCGAGATCGCATAGGAGCTTGGGCGCCGACTCCGGCCGTACCACGGTGGCCGGATGCCGGTCGAAGGTGACCACGGTGGTGGTGAGGCCACCTTCTTCGGCCCGCGACCGCAGCTCGCCGAGCAGGGCGCGATGGCCGAGATGGACACCGTCATAGGCCCCGATGGTCACTGCGCTCCCTGCCGCGGGGGGTTCGCAGGTCGACAGCTCTGTCACGATCTCCATCACCGGGGAAGGTTACTGCCGCCACCGACGCCACCGGTGCGGACCGGCAACCCGCCCCGGGTCATCCGGCCGCCTCCAGCACCACGGCCGGCCGAATCCTGTCGGTGTCGGTGGCCTCGTAGACGGCGAGCAGCCGGTGACCCTCGTCGATCAGACCCCAGGGACCCTCGCCGGTGACGCCCAGCGGGACCCGGTCGAGGGCCAGGCCACGGGCCACCAGCGTCCGCACCGTCTCGGGCACGACCACCTGGTCGAGGTCCCGCAGCGCCTGGGCCGGCGTGAGCACCGAGGCCGGCGTCAGCCCGTCGACCGGCCGGGCCTCCTCGGTCGAGAACGAGCCGATACGGGTGCGCCTCAGGTTCTGCAGGTGGGCTCCCCCGCCGAGCGCCAGGCCCAGGTCCGAGGCCAGCACCCTCACATAGGTCCCCGACGAGCACTCCACCTCGATCCGGAACACGCCCCGGGTCAGACCCGGGTGGACATCGAACCGGTAGACGCTGACCGGTCGCGGCGCCCGCGCGATCTCGATCCCCGCCCGGGCCAGGGTGTGGAGGCGTTGGCCTCCCACCTTCACCGCCGAGACCATCGGGGGGACCTGTTCGATCGGACCGGTGAGCGACCCGGCCGCCGCCCGCACCTCGACCAGGGTCGTCCCGTCCATGTCCCACGTGCCGGTCACCTCACCGGAGGCGTCGAGGGTGGACGTGGACGTGCCCAGGACCACCTCCGCCTGGTAGGTCTTCGGCAGGGCGGTGAGAAACCGCATGAGCCGGGTGGCCCGGCCCAGACCGACCAGGAGCACGCCGGTCGCGTCAGGGTCCAGCGTCCCGGCATGACCCACCCGGCGCTGGCCGAAGATCCGCCGGCACCGGGCCACCACGTCGTGTGATGTCCACCCGGCCTCCTTGTCCACCACGACCAGCCCGGTCACCGGTGTGGAGCCGGTGGGACTCATGGTCCCGGGCCGGGTTCGTCGGCCGGACCGGGCTGCTCCCCGTCGGAGCCGCCGCGGATCCTGCGCAAGACCTCTTCCACCCGGCTACCGGCGATCACCGCCGGGTCGGCGGTGAACTCGAGGAGCGGCGTGCGCTTCATCCGGGTCTGGCGGGCCACGGCTCGCTGCAGCTGGGCCCGGCGGTCGGCCAGGGCAACGGCTGCGTCCTCGGAGAGCGAGCTCAGGTAGACCGTGGCATGCCGGAGGTCGGGGGCCGTGTCCACCGAGGTCACGGTGACCAGGCGGAGCCTCTCGTCGGCGTCGGCCAATCGCTCGAGCTCCTCGGCCAGCACCTGGCGGAGGACCTGGTTGACCCGCAACGACCTCGGGTACGGGGCCGCACCCCGATTGTCATGCCGACGACCTGACACAGCACCTCCGCTCCGACCACCCTCGGTCCCGCCGCCCACGCCGGCGCGGCGCGTCCCACTAGGTGCGCGGGATCTCCCGCTCGTCGTACGTCTCGATGACGTCGCCTTCCTTCAGGTCCTGGTAGTCGGAGAGACCGATCCCGCACTCGAAGCCGGCCTGCACCTCACGGGCGTCGTCCTTGAAGCGGCGGAGGGAGGTGATGGCACCCTTCCAGATGACCACGCCGTCACGCAGGAACCGGACCTTCGATCCGCGGGTGATCACACCTTCCCGCACGTAGCAACCGGCGATGGCGCCGATACGGGGCACCCGGAAGACCTGACGGACCTCGGCCTCGCCCGTGACGATCTCCTCGTAGACCGGCGAGAGGAGCCCGAGCATGGCCGCCTCCAGGTCCTCCAGGAGCTTGTAGATGATCTCGTAGAGGCGGATCTCGACGTTGGCCTTGGCCGCCATCTCCCGGGCCCGGCGATCGGGACGCACGTTGAACCCGATGATGGTGGCCGCGGACGCCTGGGCCAGCTCGACGTCGGACTCGGTGATCCCACCGACACCGCGATGCACGAAGCTGACCTTCACGTCGTCCCGCTCGAGCTTGCGCAGGCTCTCGGTCACCGCCTCCAGCGAACCCCGCACGTCGGCCTTGAGGATGAGGTTGAGGGTCGCCGTCTCGCCCCGCTGGATCTGCTCGAACAGGTCCTCGAGCTTGGCCCCGCCGAGGGCCGAGGTGGCCGCCGGGACATGCCCCGCCACCCGGTACCGGTGGGCCCGGGCCTCCCCGATGGTGCGGGCCTGGGCCAGCTCGGGAGCCACCCGGAACTCGTCGCCGGCCTCGGGCGGCTCGGAGAACCCGAGCACCTGGACCGGGGTGGACGGCGGGGCCTCTTTGATCTGGTCCCCGTGGTCGTCGACCAACGCCTTGACCTTGCCCCAGGCCGCACCGGCGACGATGGGATCGCCGACCCGCAGGGTGCCCCGCTCGACGATGACCGAGGCCACCGGGCCTCGGCCGATCTCGAGCTCGGCCTCGAGGACCACGCCACGGGCTCGGCCCTCGGGGCTGGCCACCAACTCCTCGACCTCGGCGACCAGGATGATCTGCTCGAGCAGGTCGTCGATGCCCAGGTTCTGCAGGGCCGAGACCTCCACAGTGATCGTGTCGCCCCCCCACGCCTCGGGGACCAGGCCATGCTCGGACAGCTGCTGGAGCACCCGGTTGGGGTCGGCCTCCTCGCGGTCGATCTTGTTGACGGCCACCACGATGGGCACGTCGGCCGCCTTGGCGTGGTCGATGGCCTCGACGGTCTGGGGCATCACCCCGTCGTCGGCCGCCACCACCAGCACCACGATGTCGGTGACCTCCGCGCCCCGGGCCCGCATGGCGGTGAAGGCCTCGTGGCCCGGAGTGTCGATGAAGGTGATGGGGTGGCCGTTCCACTCGACCTGGTAGGCCCCGATGTGCTGGGTGATGCCGCCGGCCTCGCCGGCCACCACGTTGGCCGACCGGATGCGGTCCAACAGCAGCGTCTTGCCGTGGTCGACATGGCCCATCACGGTGACCACCGGTGGACGGGGCCGGATGTCGGACTCGTCCTCTTCCTCATCGTCGTCGTCGAAGAACTTGGCCAGCAACTCGGCCTCGCGTTCCTCCCCCGGATCGACCAGGCGTACGTCGGCGCCGAGCTCCGCCGCGAACAGCTCGATCATGTCGTCACCGAGCGACTGGGTGGCGGTGACCATCTCGCCCTGCAACAGGAGGAACCGGATGACGTCCCCGGCCGAGCGGTTCAGCTTGGGGCCGAGGTCCCGTGCGGTCGATCCCCGTTCGATGATGACCTCGGTGTCGGGCACCGGGGCGGTCGACGGGGTATAGGCGGTGAGCTGGGTCGGCTCGAGCTCCTCGAGATTGCGACGCCGACGACGGGGCCGGCGCTGGTTGGGACGGCCACGTCCGACGCCCGGCCCTCCGCGGCCGCCGCCGGGACCACCGGGGCCGCCGGGACCACCGCCCGGGCCACCGCCCGGACGACCGCTGTACCCGCCGCTCGAACCGCCACCGGGTCGGGACCCGAAACCACCGCCGCCCCCGCCACCGGGTCCACCCGGCCGACTGCTGGTGCTGCCGGGGCGCGATCCACCCGAGCTCGGCCCACCGGACCGGCCCGCGTACCCGCTCGAGCCTCCAGGCCGCGTGTTCGCCGCCGGGGGCCGCCGGCCTCCCGTCCCCGGTGGTGGGGGGATGGGCTTTCCGGTCACGGAACGGGGCGGCCCGCCGGGCGGCGGGGGGATCGGTCGACCCGAGGCACTGGTCGGTGCGTGGACCGGTGCCGACGGCGGTGTCGTCGGGCCTCCGACAGCCGGGCCCGGTGGCCTCGGTGCGGTGGGCGCGGCCGGCCTCGGTGCGGTGGGCGCGGCCGGCCTCGGTGCGGTGGGTGCGGACGAAGGCTGCGGCTGGGCCGCCGGGACGGCGGGAGTGGCCGGTGCCGCGGTTGACGGCGGCGCCGGGGCCGCCGCAGCCGGGGCCACCGGAGCAGCAGGGGGTGCCGGCGCGGCCGCAGCCGGGGCCACCGGAGCCGGGGTGATGGGCGACGGAGCGCGGGCCGGAGCCGGCGCAGTGGGTTGTTCGGAAGCAGGCCGGCTGGTGATCAGCCGGGCCCCGGAACGCTTGACCGGGGCGGTGGCCGGCGGAGCCGGTGGGCCGCCGGTCGAGCCCTCGCCCCGGTCGAGGTCGGGGCCGCCACCCGAGGTGGCGGTCAGGTCGGGGGCGGGCGTGTCGGTGACAGCCGGGGCCGTCGACACCGCCGCGGCCGCCGTCTTCTTGGCGGCGGCCTTCTTGGCCGGTGGTGCGGGCTCGTCGGGCTGCACCGGGCGGCGGAGGCCCTCACGGTCGGCCTTCCTGCGGGCGCGGTCCGCTTGCGCGTCCTCGATGGACGACGAATGGCTCTTGACGCCCATCCCGAGGGACAGGCAGAGGTCGAGCGCCTCTTTGTTGGTCAGGCCGAGCTCATGAGCGAGCTCGTAGACCCGGATCTTCTTCGGCAACGGCTAGTACTGCCCTTCATCCACGTCGTAGATGCCCATACGCACATACGACCCTCTATCCTCGCACATCACGGGACCGCCTCTCCCGAGCCCGGTCCCACGTCCTCTCCCGGCCGTCCGGCGCCCGAACCGAGCGCCACGACCAGGTGGTCCACCTCTGCCCTCCCGACCTCGGCCCGGAGGGCACGGCTGAAGGCGTGGCGCCTGACCGCCTGTTCGACACAGCCGGGCGAGCTCCGGCACAACCAGGCGCCCCGCCCCGGAAGGGTCCGGCTCACGGACAACCTGCCTCCATCCACACGCACCACCCGGACCATCCCGTCCACCGGGCCGGTCGACCGGCACCCGATGCAGGTCCGAAGCGGGGCTATGCCGGAGCCTCCCCGTTCCCTCCGGAAACCTCGGCGTGTACCCCCGGCCCTCCATCGACAGGATCGGGGCCGCCGGCTTCGGGTTCGACGTCTCCGACCGAGCCCGCTGCGATGACGTCCTCGTCGGCGGCCGGCGCGTCGGGACCTGTACCATCCACCGCCTCGGCGCCCTGTGACCATTCGGTCGCCGACACCGCGGTGCCACCTCCCGCCGGTTGCCACACCATCTCACCGGCCTCGTTCTCGACCCATTCACCTTCGGCCCACTCCTCGCCCGCATAGCCCGACTCCTCCTCGGCCAGCTGGGTCTCGCTCTTGATGTCGATCCGCCACCCGGTCAGCCGGGCAGCCAGTCGGGCGTTCTGCCCTTCCTTGCCGATGGCCAGCGAGAGCTGGTAGTCGCTCACGATCACCGTGGCCGTGCCCGTGTCGTCGTCCAGCCGCACCTCGCGTACCCGCGCCGGGGCCAGCGCGGACTGGATCAGCTCCACCGGATCGTCGGAGAAGGGCACGACGTCCACCCGTTCGCCGCGAAGCTCGTTGGTGACCATACGGACCCTCGAGCCGCGGGCCCCCACGCAGGCGCCCACCGGGTCCACGTTCGGGTCGTTCGACCACACCGCGATCTTCGTGCGATGACCAGGTTCGCGGGCGGCCGCCTTGATCTCCACGGCTCCGGAGGAGATCTCGGGGACCTCGAGCTCGAACAGACGCTTGATCAACCCCGGATGACTGCGGCTGACCACGATCTGGGGGCCCTTCGTGGTCTTGCGGACTTCGACGATGTAGGCCTTGAGCCGGGCCCCGTGCTCGTAGCGCTCGTAGGAGACCTGCTCCGCCTGGGGTAGGAGTGCCTCCACCTTGCCCAGGTCGAGAAGGGTGTAGCGGTTGTCCGTCTGCTGCACGATGCCGGTCACGATGTCGCCCTCGCGGCCTGCGTACTCTTCGTACTTGAGATCCCGCTCGACCTCGCGGATGCGCTGGAGGATGACCTGCTTGGCCGTCTGGGCCGCGATCCGCCCGAAGTCGTCGGGGGTGTCGTCCCATTCGCGGACCACGTTGCCGTCCTCGTCGAGCTCCTGCCCGTAGACCCGGATCTCGCCCGACTCCGGATCGATGGTCACCACGGCCTCCTCGGCCGCGTCAGGCCGACGCTTGTAGGCGGCCACCAACGCGTTGGCCAGGGCGTCGAGAAGGGTCTCGACGGAGATGCCCTTGTCGCGTGCGATCTGACCGAGGGCATCGAGGAATTCGAAGTTCGGCTTGCTCATGGGGTAACGACCTGCTTCCTCTTCTCCGCCGGGCGCGGCTTGACGGCACTGGCCGCGCGGGTCGATGCAGAGTCCTTTCCGTTGCCGCGGCGTGGTTCGGGGCCCCAGACGAATACCGTTCGGGCCCGATCGATGTCGGTATAGGACAACCGTCGGCGCCCGGCCGCCTCGTCGTCCATCTTCAGTTCGAAGCCCTGGTCGTCGGCCGCCACCAGCTGGCCACGGAGCCTGCGTTCGCCCGGCACCTGCGGCCGGGTCTTGATCGAGACCGTCTCGCCGACCGCTCTGGCGAAGTGATCCGGGGTGCGCAGCGTGCGCTCCACGCCGGGGCTCGAGACCTCGAGCGAGTAGGTGCCGGGGATGGGATCGAGCTCGTCGAGGACCTCGGACACCACCCGGTTGGCGTCGGTCAGAGCCTGCAGATCCACCCCACCGGGCCGGTCCACGGTGACCAGCAGCACGCCTGACCGCAATTCGACATCGACCAGCTCGAGATCGGCGGCACTGACCACGGGCCGGAGGACGGCAATGAGATCGACCATGTGCGCTGCCTCCTTCGTGTTGTCCGTGCTGTCGATGGCGGTGAACGTCGTGTTATTTCACCCTTGTTGATGCCTGCTCTGTGCCCTCCATCGAAGCATTCTGGACCAAAACAAAAGCGTGGGCTGTCCGCCCACGCTTTCAGCAGCGTCACCTCACTCCAACCGAACGGCAGATCTAAAAGTATAGCAGCGACGGCTCGGACCTGTAAACGTCGTGACGTGCGATTTCACCGGATTTCGCCTGTGGACAACCGGCACCGGCAACCCGGCCGGGAGGCGCGGCGCCCGCCGGCGGGGGCTAGCTGCCGACCAGATCCTCCACCGGAGCGTCGGTGGCCAGTTCGCGCTCCTCGCCGCTGGTCCGTGACCGCCACTCCACGATGCCCCTGGCCAGCCCCTTCGCCCCCACGACGAGGCGCACCGGCATGCCCAACAGGTCGGCATCGGCGAACTTGACCCCCGGCGACACGTCGCGATCGTCGTAGAGGACCTCGACCCCGGCCTCCGTCAGCCGCCCGTAGAGCTGTTCGGCGGCCTCGGCCACCTCGGGAGAACGACCGGCGCCCAGCGCACAGAGGTGGACTTGAAACGGTGCGGCCTCGGGCGGCCAGTCGAGACCCCGGTCGTCGTGGTGTTCCTCGGCCACCACGCCCAGGAGGCGGCTGACGCCCATCCCGTAGCAGCCCATCGAGAAGAGGGCCTCCTCTCCGTCCTCGGCCACGAAGTTCGAACCCGGCATCACCTCCGAGTACTTGTAGCCCAGCTGGAAGGTGTGGGCGGCCTCCACCGACCGCACCAGCTCGATGGCCGCCCCGCACCGGGGGCAACCGTCGCCTTCGGCCACCTGGGCGAAGGAGCCCCAGTCGTCGACGGTGAAGTCGCGGTCGAGCACCGCACCGGTGATGTGGTGGTCCTTCCGGTTGGCACCCACGATCCACGAACCGGTCCGCCCCACCCCCAGATCGGCCACCACCCGAACGCCCTGCCCCTGCTGGTCGGTGGGACCGATGTACCCCTTGACCATCGTCGGGTGCGCCTCGAAGTCGGCGTCGTCGAAGAGCCGCCATCCCCCGGGGAGCCGGGCCTCGCGGTCGCCGGGGACGACGAGCAGGGTGGGACGGCCCTCGTCGTCGAACACGGCCATGCTCTTCAGGAAGTCCGAGGCGGTGACCCCCTGGTCGGCGAAGTGCGCGACCACCTCGGTGATCCCCGGCCGGCCGGGGGTGTGATGCACGGCCATCGGGCCCGGGGATGGATCGCCGTCGGCGGCGCCAGCCACGGGGACGGCGCGGGTGGCCGCCTCGACATTGGCCGCGTACCCGCAGGATGGACACCAGACGAAGTGGTCCTCGCCCACCGCCGAGGGGACCATGAACTCGTGGTTGACGTCGCCGCCGATGGCTCCCGACGCAGCCTCCACCGGAACCACATCGAGCCCGAGCCGCCCGAAGATCCTGAGGTAGGCGTCGAACACCTTCCGGTACGAGTCCTGCATGGCCTCCTTGTCGACGTCGAAGGAGTAGGCGTCGGCCATGATCAGCTCGCGGGTCCGCAGCAGCCCGAAGCGCGGACGGGCCTCGTCACGGAACTTGACCTGGACCTGGTAGACGGTCAGGGGGAGCTGCCGGTACGAGTCCACCTCGGCGCCGACGGTCACCGTGACCACCTCCTCGTGGGTGGGCCCGAGGACGAAGGTCCCACCCCGGGCCTCGACGGTCATGGCCGGCAGGGCATCGCTCCCGAACAGGGCGGCCCGGCCCGACTGCTCCCACAGCTCGATGGGGTGGAGGGCCGGGAGCAGCACCTCCTGGCAGCCGGCGGCATCGAGTTCCTGTCTGATCACCCGCTCCACCCGCTTCAGGACCCGCAGCCCGAGGGGCAAGAAGCTGTAGACCCCCGACGCCAACCGCCGGATGTACCCGGCCCGGACCAGTAGCTGGTGGCTGGCCACCTCGGCGTCGGCTGGTGCCTCTCGCAGGGTGCGGACGAGGAGCTGGGACATGCGCATGGTCGGCGATCCTACCGGCCGCCCCGCCGGGGTCCGGGAGGTGACACGGGCGGCGGGGTCGCCGCGGGACCGACCACCGTCGACGCCGGGCCCGACGCCGGCGTCTCAGGCCTCCTGGTCTCCTCCGCCGTACTTCTTCCGGATCAGCTCCACTTTGGTCTCCGACGCGTTGGCGTCATCGCCCTTGGCATCGATCAGCGCCCTCCGGTCGGCCTCGGCCTCGGCCTCGGCGCCGGAGTCGGCCGCAGCCAACCTGGCCTCGACCCCTTCGGCCACCAGCCGCTCCGCCTCGGCCACCAGCGCCTCGACCATCTCGTCCTCGGGGACCACCCGTACGATCTTTCCCTTGATGAACAGGTGGCCACGCTTGCGACCGGCGGCGATCCCGAGGTCCGCCTCTCGGGCCTCCCCGGGCCCGTTGACCACGCACCCCATGACGGCCACCTGGATGGGGAGATGGCGGTCCTCGAGCGCGGACTGGGCGGCATTGGCCACGGCGATGACATCGATCTCGGCCCGGCCGCAGCTCGGGCAGGCGATCAGGTCGAGCCCCTTGCGCTCCCGCAGCCCCAACGCCTCGAGCAGCTGCCTTCCCGCCCTGGCCTCCTCGACCGGGTCGGCGGTCAGCGAGTAGCGGATGGTGTCGCCGATCCCCTCGGCCAGCAGGGTGGCGATCCCCGCCGTCCCCTTCAAGAGGCCGGCCGGGGGCGGCCCGGCTTCGGTCACCCCGAGGTGGAGCGGATGGTCGAAGGTCTCCGACGCCAGCCGGTACGACTCGATCATCAAGGGGACCGACGAGGCCTTCACCGAGATCTTCACGTCGTCGAACCCGACCTCGGCGAAGTAGGCCAGTTCCATGCGGGCCGATTCGACCAGGGCCTCGGGGGTCGCGCCTCCGAAGCGTTTGTAGAGATCGGGGTGCAAGGACCCGGCGTTGACCCCGATGCGGATGGGCACACCCCGGTCCTTGGCCTCGGCCGCCACCTGCTTGATCTCGACCGCCTTGCGGAGGTTGCCCGGGTTGAGCCGCAGACCCTGGACGCCGGCCTCGAGCGCGGCCAGCGCCATCTCGTGGTGGAAGTGGATGTCGGCGATGACGGGTACGGGCGAGCGGGGCACGATCCGGGCCAGGCCCTCCGCCGCCGCCTCCTCGTTGCAGGTGCACCGGACCAGGTCGGCCCCGGCTGCGGCCAGCGCGTAGATCTGGCTCAGGGTGGCCTCGGCGTCGGCTGTCTTGGTGGTGGTCATCGACTGGACGGTGACCGGTGCGCCGCCGCCCACGGCCACGTCGCCCACACGGATCTGACGGGTGGGTCGGCGTTCGGTCGTGGTCCAGGCCGTTCGTCCCATGGTCCCATGCTAGGGCGCAAGGGCCCTGCACCGGCTGGCAGCGGTCAGCCGAACGGATTGGCGACCGGGTGGAAGATGTCGGTGAGCAGGGCCGGCACGACCAGGATGGCGATGACCAGGATGAACAGCCAGGTGAACGGCATCAGTTTGGCCACGTCGGCGTGGTACATGACCTTGCGGCGACCGGTGCGGATCTTCTCGTAGACGGCGATGGCCACGTGGCCGCCGTCGAGCGGGAGCATGGGGAAGAGGTTGAAGATCCCGAAGAAGATGTTGATGAGCACGAGGAAGTACAAGAACTCGCCGAGCCCGGCGTGGATGGCGTCGTTGGCCGTCTGCACCACCCCGACGGTGGACAGGGGTCGGGTGCCGTTGGCCTCGGCCTGTTGGGCGGCCTTGGCGCTGGTCACCTGCTGGAACCGTTGGGCGATCCCGTGGGGGGAGAAGAGCGTGAAGAGGTGGCCGATCCCGGTCACCGATGCCCAGACGAAGTTCCCGAACCCGGCTCCCGCCGAGCTCAGGGCGTGGACCAGGCCGGCGGTCTCCACCGGCGAGCCGAGACTCACCCCGATGACGCCGTAGGGCGCCGACCCCTTGGGGGGCGTGGCCCCGACCTCGTGATGGATCCGACCGTTGGCCGGTGTGACGGTGAGCGTCTTGTGCCGGCCGTCGCGGTCCACCACCACCGTGATCGGTACGCCGGGATGGTGCTGGATGGCCGAGGTGAGGGCGTCCATGTTGCCGCCGATGGGCCGCCCGTCGATCGAGACGACCACGTCCCCCGCCTGCACGCCGCCGACGGCAGCGGGTCCGGGCCTTCCGCCCAGCGCGCTGACCCCCTGGATCTGTATCTGGCTGTTGTTGGGCACGCCGACCAGCGCGAACAGCGCGATCAGGAGCAGGAAGGCCATCAGGAAGTGCATGGCCGAGCCGGCCACCGCCACCAGCAGCCGTGAGTGGAACGGCTTGTCCCGGTACAGGCGGCCCTCGTCAGCCGGATCCACCTCTTCGAGGTTGGTCATCCCCGGGATCTTCACGTAGCCCCCGAGCGGGAGGGCCTTGACGCCGTACTCGGTCTCCCCCCGCCGGAAGGACCACAGCCGCGGTCCGAACCCGACGAAGTACTCGGTGACCTTCATGCCGCCGCGCTTGGCCGCCAGGAAGTGGCCGAGCTCGTGGACCATGACGATGACGATGATCGAGAGCACGACGATGAGGAGGTCGGCGTGTCCCGTGGCCACGGCCAGCGCCACGATGAGGGCGATGGTCCCGATGAGCTCCCCGGCCAGTCTCCTCGGCGACTTGGCCTGGCCGGGAGTGGGTCCGGTCGGGACCGGACCGAACGGGATGCCCTCTGCTGTCCGGGTGTCGAGCGCGCTCACGCCGCTGCCTCCCTGCCTCTGACGACCGTCTCGGCCACGCTGCGGGCCCGGGCGTCCGCGTCGAGCACGTCCCCGATCTGGAGCGGAGGCGACGAGCCGCCGGGCACCGGGGCCGCCGGCCGGTCGTAGCGGTCGAGGGTGCCCTCCACCACGTCGGCGATGTCGTTCCACGAGATCCGGCCGTCGAGGAACCCGGCCACGGCCACTTCGTTGGCGGCACTGAGCCACGCCGGGGCCAGGTCGCCGATCCGGCCGGCGTGGTAGGCCAGGTCGAGGCACCGGAAGAGGGAGCGGTCGGGCTGCTCGAATTCGAGGACCGACAGTGTCGACCAGTCGATGGCTCCGAACGGCGCGGAGAGGCGATCCGGGTACGCCAGTGCGTACCCGATGGGCAGGCGCATATCGGGCATGGACAGCTGGGCCACCACCGCCCCGTCGGTGAACTCCACCATGGAGTGGACGACGGACTGGGGATGGACGACCACGTCGATGGCGTCGTAGGGGATCCCGAACAGCTCGTGGGCCTCGATCACCTCGAGGCCCTTGTTCATGAGCGTCGAGGAGTCGACCGTGATCTTCGGGCCCATCGACCAGGTCGGGTGGACGAGCGCCGCGGCCACGTCGACGGACGCCAGCTCCTCACGGGTGCATCCCCGGAAGGGCCCGCCCGATGCGGTCAGCAACAGGCGCTCCACGTCGTCGCGGTGCCCTGCCCGAAGGCACTGGTGCACCGCACAGTGCTCGGAATCGACGGGGATGATCTCGGCCCCCGGGGTGCGCCGGGCCCGCTGCACCACGGGGGCCCCGGCGATGATCGACTCCTTGTTGGCCAGGGCCAGCCGGCGGCCCGCCTCCAGGGCGGCCATGGTCACGGTCAGCCCGGCGAAGCCCACGACTCCGTTGACGACCACCTCGGCCACCGTGGCGATGGTGGCCAGGCCCTCGTCGCCCACCACCACCTCGATACCGCGGGGCAGAGCCCGCGACAGCTCGAGAGCCCGTGTGGGATCCCCGATGGCCACGACCTCGGGATGGAGCCGGTGGGCCTGGGCGGCCAAGGTCTCCGTCGAGCGGTGCGCCCCCAGCGCCACCACACGGAACTGGTCCGGAAAGCCCTCGATCACTTCGATGGCCTGGGTCCCGATCGAACCGGTCGATCCGACCAGGCTGACCGTCACCGGTTCGGAGCGGGTCCCGGAAGAGGTGACGACAGTTCGCCCCAACGCCGGTGAAGCGACCGGATCGGGCCCGTCGGCCGAGGTGTCCATACCTCTAGCCTGCCCGAAAATCAGCCGATGTTCAGGGCACGAACCAAGTAATAGGTGGCCGGCAGCACGAACAGGAGTGCATCGGTGCGGTCGAGAACACCGCCGTGGCCAGGGAGCATGCTGCCCATGTCCTTCAGCCGGAGGTCCCGCTTCAACAGTGACTCGCACAGGTCCCCGATGGGAGCCACGATGGCCACGACCACGCCCAGGACGGCGGCATTGGACGGTGTCCACGGATGGATGTTCCCGACGATGACGGTGGACGCCAGGATCGAGAAGAGGGCTCCCCCGACGAGCCCCTCCCAGGTCTTGTTGGGGCTGATCGACGGGGCCAGGGCGTGCCGTCCCATACCCCCTCCGATCACCAGCGCCCCGACGTCGTTGGCCACCGTGGCGATGATCGCCCCCAGCAGGAAGGCGATCCCGTGACGATCGGGGAACATCGACGGCGACAGGAGCAGGCCGGCATAGCCACCGAGCAGCGAGACCCAACCCACGGTGAGCATGGTCGCCGCCGTCCCGGCCACCGGCGAGCCCCGCTCGATGCCGAACAGGTACCAGATCAGCGTGAATGCCGTGATCAGCACCAGGACCAGCGGCACCGCGGCGATGCCCTTGTCGTAGGCACCGATCATCAACGAGATGGTGCCGACCAGGCCGAGCAGTGTGGCCGGGTGGTAGCCGGCGCGCCGCAGCACGCCGAAACACTCCCCGGCCGCGAAGGTGACCACCACCAGGCACAGGGCCAGGGAGGTGACCGTGCCCAACTTGAAGGCCGCCAGCGCGATCACTGCGACGGCGATGCCGGTTCCGACCCGGACGGCCATCGAGCTCGTGCGGGCCGTCTTCCTCGATCCGTCCGCGTTCGGCGACGAACGTCTGGGCCGCCGGACCGGTGGGGGTCCGCCACCGGTGGGCGCATCGGTACCCCTCCCCGCACCCGCGTCGGGCGATGGGTCTGATGCCGACCACCGTCTCGGCCGGCGACGCGGAACGCCTGCGGCCACGGCGGCGGTGGCGGCGAGATCGACGCCGTCCGGAGCAGGGCGGGTCCAGTCCGTCGCCGCATTGCTGACTGCGACGGCCTGAGGTTCGCCGTCCCGCTGGGCGCTGCGGTCGGCGGCGGCCAGGCCGGCGACCCCGCCCCGCTTGAGACCGACGCCGGGGACGTCGGTCACCGAGGCGCCCGGCGGTTCCGCGGCCAGAGGGGTGTCGGTCACCACGTCGACATCATCGGGCCGCTTGGCCCGCATCCGGGCCGGCAGCAACCCGGTGCGCCGGGCCCGGCCCGCTCGGGTCCCCCCGGTGGGCCGGGGCTTGTCCGCCGTGAACAGCTCCTCGTCGGTGGCCTGACCGACGGGGACGGCGGGATCTCGTTCGACGCCGACACCCGGGTCTTCCCCCGCCGAACCGCGGGCGGTCGTCCCGGCGCCCATTCCGTCTCCGGCATCGGCAGCGCCGGCCGCGGCGCCGGCCGCGGCGCCGGCCGCGGCCACGGCTCCGGCGGATGCTCCGGTCCGAGGGGCCTCGCCTGCGGACGGAGGCAGCAGACCGTCCGTGGGGTGTGGCCCGCCCATTGCGCTGTCGCTGTCGCCTCGCCCAGGACCGGCGTCCGCGCCGAGAGGAGCCACGACCTCCGTCGGCTCGGTGATGGGGGCGATGGTGGAGGCGACGTCATTCTCGCGGTCGGCACCGTCCGATGGACGACTCGGGCTGGCCGCACCGGGCCGAACCGAGTCGAGGTCGAATTCCCAGGGACGGCGGTCGACATCGGTGCTGTCGGTTTCGTCGAGCGATCCGAGGGCCACCTTGTCGTCACCGAACATTGCCGGCTCGAACTCCTCGTCATGAGCGACCCAGTCGGCGTCATCTTCTCGCCATGACGGTGCTCCGATCCCGGACCCGGAACCCTCGTCCCCCGAGTCGCGCTCCAGCACCGCCGGAACCTGGCCGGTGGGGGGCTCGGTCCAGTGGGGCAGTTCGGTGGCGGCACCGCCGCTACTCGGAACGGCCGTCTGGCCCGGGTTGACCGGGCGCACGGCCGTGACTCCGGAGTCCACCGCCGCCGGCTCGCCGGTGAGCCGGACCTGGGGCTGACCGAGCTCGTTGCCCTCCTTCCCCGTCGGTTCGTCGTCTGCGCCCGGACCGTCCTCACCGGGTTCGGGAGGCGGCGGCCAGTGGGACTCGGCGGCCGGTTCGTCGTCGCGGGGGACCGCCGGTACGGCTCTGGTGATCTCTCCGGCCGGTTCGGCGCCGAAGATCCGGACCCTGTCGGTGGGCGGTCCGGTCGATTCGGGACGCGCCTCTTGACCGTCTGTCCGTGTCACGTCGTCTTCCGACCGGTCGGGGACGTCATCCACGTCGGTTGTTTCCTCCCGTCGCCTGGCCGCGTACGGCCCAGCCAGGCGTCAGATCTCGAGGAGCTCCTGCTCCTTGTGAGCCAGCAGCTTGTCGATGGCAGCCACCTGGTCATGGGTAATCTTGTCGAGGTCCTTCTCCACGCGTTCGAGCTCGTCACTCGAGAGGTCCCCCTCCTTCTGCATGGTGTCGAGCTCGTGGCGAGCAGCCCGTCGGGCGTTCCTGACCGCCACCCGACCGTCCTCGGCCTTGCTCTTGACCACCTTCACCAGCTCCTTCCGGCGCTGTTCGGTTGGCACCGGGAAGGACAGCCTGATCACCGTCCCGTCGTTGGACGGGGTGATGCCCAGATCGGAGCCCTGGAGGGCCTTCTCGATGGCCGGTAACGACCCTTTGTCGTAGGGCGACACCACCAGCAGTCTTGCCTCTGGAACACTGAATCCGGCCATTTGGCGGAGCTCGGTCTCGGCGCCGTAGTAATCGACCTTCAGGTGCTCGACCAGTGCCGGCGTGGCCCTGCCGGTGCGGATGGCGCCGAACTCCGACAGGACGTGGGCGACGGCTTTGGCCATGTGCTCTTTCGCTTCCGCAACCACCAGGGCGATCAGGTCGTCATCCATTAGCGAACCAGCGTAGCCAGGAGGGTCGGACCCCACCCAGACGAGTACGCCACCTGGTCTTTCATCGGACGAGCGTGCCGATGGGCTCGCCGGCCAGTGCCGCGTGGATATTGCCCGGCTGCATCAGATCGAACACCCTGATGGGGAGGCCGTTGTCCATGCAGAAGGTGATGGCGGTCAGGTCCATCACCCTCAGATCCTTGGCCACCACCTCCATGAACGAGATCTCGTCGTAGCGGGTGGCGGCGGGGTCGAGCCTGGGATCGGCCGAATAGACGCCGTCCACCCCGCCGTGTGTCCCCTTGCACAGCAGGTCGGCCTCGATCTCCGCCCCGCGAAGGGCCGCGGAGGTGTCGGTGGTGAAGTACGGGTTGCCCATCCCCGCGGCGAACACCACGACCCTCCCCTTCTCGAGGTGCCGGATGGCCCGGCGCCGGATGTAGGGCTCGGCCACTTCGGCCATCTGGACGGCGGAGAGCACCCGCGTCGCCTGGCCGTGGTGCTCGAGCGCGTCCTGCAGGGCCAACGCGTTGATCACCGTGCCCAACATCCCCATGGTGTCCGCGGTGGCCCGGTCCATGCCCGCGCCGGCACCGGTGGTGCCCCTCCAGATGTTGCCCCCACCGACCATGACCGCCAGCTCGAGGTCGAACTCGCTCCGGCTGTCGGCTATCTCGAGGGCCAGGCGTTCGACCACCGTGGCGTCGATCGTCTCGTCCGAGGCCGACGAGGCGAGCGCCTCCCCGGACATCTTCAGGACGATGCGTCTCCGTTCGCCCACCGCAGCCTCAGTCGCCCACGACGACCTGGGCGAATCGCACCACCGTGGCCGAACCGAGAAGTTTGGCGATGGTCTGCTTCTCGTCCTTCACATAGGGCTGATCGAGGAGGACCCGCTCCTTGTACCAACCGCCCAACCGGCCTTCCACGATCTTCGCCAACGCCGCTTCGGGCTTGCCTTCGTTGCGGGCGATCTTCTCGACCGTCTGGCGTTCCGCCGCCACGTCGTCCTCTGGGACCTCGTCCCGGGAGACGTAGAGGGGCCGGGCGAAGGCGATGTGAGCGGCGATGTCGTGGGCCAGCTCGGTGGTCCCGCCGACGAGGGCCACGATGACGGCGTTGACACCTCGGCCGGCCTGGGTGTGCAGGTAGGAGTCGACGACCCCATCCGAGGGTGCCTCGATGCGCACGACCTGACCCACCGAGATGTTCTCCTTGAGCGTCAGCTTGAGATTGTCGATCTCGTCGGAGTGCTCATCGACGGCCGACTCCCCCTTGGCGGCCACCTCATCGGCCAGCGTGGAGACCAGGGCCACGAACTGGTCGGACTTGGCCACGAAATCGGTCTCCGACCGGAGCTGGACGATGGAGGCCACGCCGTCGCCACGACCGACGGCCACGGCCCCTTCGGAGGCATCACGGTCGGCCCGCTTGGCCTGGCTGGCCTTGCCCTGCTCACGGAGCAACGTGATGGCCCGTTCGATGTCCCCATGGGCCTCTTCGAGGGCCTTTTTGGCATCGAGCATTCCCACGCCGGTGAGTTGCCTGAGCTTTTGCACGTCCTTGGCGGTGAATTCGGGCACGGTCAGATCTCCTCGGTGGGCGGGGTCGTCTCGGTGGCCGGCACCGCCGGGGCCGGCTCCGCGGCCGGGGCAACCGCCTCGGGCGGGGCTGTCTCGGTGGCAACCGCCTCGGGTGGGGCTGTCTCGGTGGCCGGTTCCGCCGGGGCTGTCACGGCCCCGTTGGCAGCGGCCGGAGCCGCCGGGGCGTCCGTCACCGCCACCGAGGCGGTCGCAGCCTCAGGCGATCCGGCGGCGGCACCGGGCTCCGGCGGAGGCGCCGGAGCCGCGGCCGCGCTCGGGGCCGGAGGGGGCGGCGGTGGTGGCACAGGAGCGGCGGCAGGTGGTGGCGACGGCCGTTGCTGGGCGATGAACCGGCCCTCCACCACGGCGTCGGCCACCACCCGGCACAGGAGGGCACCCGAGCGGATGGCGTCGTCGTTCCCGGGGATGACATGGGTGATCACGTCAGGATCGCAATTGGTGTCGACCACAGCCACCACGGGAAGCCCGAGCTTGTTGGCCTCGGTCACCGCGATGTGCTCCTTTTTCGTATCGATGACGAAGATGGCATCCGGGAGGCGCTCGAGGCTCCGGATCCCGCCCAGGTTGCGCTGGAGCTTCTCGAGCTCCCGGGTATGGCGCAGCGCTTCCTTCTTCGGCATGGCGTCGAAGTCCCCGGCCTTCTGCATGGCCTCGAACTCCTTCATCCGCTTGACCCGTGTCGACACGGTCTGGAAGTTGGTCAGCATGCCGCCGAGCCAGCGCTCGTTCACATACGGCATCCCGCACGCATCGGCGTAGATGGCCACCGGGCCCTGGGTCTGCTTCTTCGTGCCCACGAACAAGATGGTGCCCCCGCCCGCCACCAGATCCCGGATGTAGCTGTAGGACTCCTCGATCCCCTTCATCGTCTGGCGAAGGTCGATCAGGTAGATCCCGTTGCGCTCCCCGAGGATGAACCTTCGCATCTTGGGGTTCCAACGGCGGGTCTGGTGCCCGAAGTGGACGCCCGCGCCCAACAGTTGCTTCATCGTGACGACGGCCATGGGACTGCTCCTTGTAACGGTTGTCATTTCACCGACCACAACACCCCTGGCTGAGGGGCGACCGTGGACGCGGCCGGGTGCGTGCTAGATCCCGCATGTACGCCCCGCCGGTTGACAGGGCACACCCATGGTAGTGCCCTGGACACCAGTGCTCCACTCGGAGGGCCCGTTCCCGGGCCCGGTGCCTCAGCCGGCAGCCCTGGTGGGGACCCGCTTGGAGCCCGAGGCGGTCGACGCGCCGGCGCCCGACTTGGTGCCGGGATCCTTGCTCCGCCTGCCCGCCCCTTCGGGCCGATCGGCCAGCTTGGCCCGGAGCTGCAGCACGGCCTTGGTATGGATCTGGCAGACCCGGGACTCGGTCACGCCGAGGATGTCACCGATCTCCGCCAGGGTCAGGCCTTCGTAGTAGTACAGGGTGAGCACGGTCTTCTCGCGTTCGGCCATCTGGCTCACGGCCTGGATCAACGCCTCCTTGGTCTCTTTCACCTCGAAGGTGTCCATGGGGCCGGCGTTGCTGTCCGGCAGCGTCTCCCCGAGGGTCGATCGGTCGGAGCGGTCTCCGCCTCGGAACACCTCGTCCAGCGCCACCACCCCGACGAACGAGATCTTGCGCAGTGCCGTCTGGAACTCGGCGTCGGTCATCTCGAGGTCGGCCGCCACTTCGGCGTCGGTCGGCGTCCGGTGCAGCGTGGCCTCGAGCTTGGAGTACGACTGCTCCACCGCCCGGGCCTTGGCCCGCACCGACCGCGGCACCCAGTCGATCGAACGGAGCTCGTCGATGATGGCGCCCTTGATCCGCGGGATGGCATAGGTCTCGAACTTGATGTTCCGGAGGGGTTCGAAGCGCTCGATGGCATCGATCAGGCCGATGATCCCGTAGCTGGCCAGGTCGGCCTCGTCCACATGCCGAGGGAGCCCGACCGACACCCGGCCGGCCACGTACTTGACCACTGGGGCGTAGTGCACGATGAGCTGGTCGCGCAGCTTCCGCTCCCCGGTCTCTTTGTACTCGGCCCACAGAGCGTCGATGCCGTGGCCCACTGTGTCTCGTTGCGTCGGCAATTGTCCCCTTAGGCCCGTGGATGCGTTCCCGAATACACAGTCAGCAAGCGTTCCTTGCTCACATGAGTGTAGACCTGCGTGGTCTGCAAGCTGGCGTGACCCAGCAGTTCCTGCACCACCCGCAGGTCGGCGCCCCCATCCAGGAGATGGGTGGCAAAGCTGTGGCGGAGGGCGTGGGGGTGGGTCGGGACGGGTGAACGGCGGTCGAGCAGCCGCCGGACGTCCCTCGGTCCGAGC
Organism: Acidimicrobiales bacterium; assembly: GCA_050011635.1. Taxonomy (GTDB): domain Bacteria; phylum Actinomycetota; class Acidimicrobiia; order Acidimicrobiales; family RAAP-2; genus Bog-756. The sequence continues at coordinate 21,820 of JBEKIU010000014.1, read as the reverse complement.
CTGTTTCCCCGCCGGTTGTAGAAGAGGGCCGCGGCGGGGCTGTCCACGCCGGCCAGGCTGGACCTCGGCTCCCCGAGCCAGGCACGAATGGCCTCGGCGCAGCGATGATGGATGAGGACCTGGCGCTGCTTGGAGCCCTTCCCGGTCACCGTGACCACCCGGCCGGCCAGGTCGAGGTCGTCCACGTCGAGCCCGCACAGCTCCGCCACCCGTAGTCCACTCCCGTACAGCAGCTCCAGCACGGCGTCGTCGCGGCGATCGACCGCCGGTGTCGTACCACCTCCGGCGGGGCTGGTCGGCTCCAGCAACTCCCCCAGCTCGGCACGGCCGAGGATACGGGGCAGGCGGGAGTCGGGTGCGGGAGCCGACAGGCGGGTCGAGGGGTCGCCGTCCACCATGCCCCGCTTGGCACACCACTGGAAGTACGACCGAAGCGAGGCCGCGGTCCGGGCGATGGTGGCCCGCGAGTACCGGAGCGTGCCCATGAAGGCCAGGTACCGTCGGAGCAGGATGCGGTCGATGTCACCCGGGCCCTCCGCCCCGCCCCGCCCGGCCCAGTCGGCGAACCGCTCGATGTCGGACGAGTACGCCCGCACCGAGGCCGGCGACAGACCGCCCACCGACCGACGGAAGGCTTCGATCTCCCAGGCCACATGAAAACAGTACCTGTCCAGCAGCGACGGATCCGGTATCTCCCGCGGGACGGCTCCGGCGGCGGCGGCCCCCGTGTCCGACTTCCGGGGCCGAAATTCCCAGCGTGACACGGAAGACAGGGCTAACGTCAGGGCGTCACCTACCGATTCTCGTGGCTTGCGACCGGTTGTGGACGACATGAGTGCCATTTCGTGAGGCCGACGAAGCAGATTCGTTCCGGTCCAGCCAGCGTTCCAAAAGGGGGAACATGTCAGATCGAATCGACCGACGCTCGTTCTTGGTCCGGGGGGCGGCCACCGGCGTGGGCATCGCCGCCATCGGATCCTCGGGGGGGCTCCTGGCTGCCTGCAGCTCCGGTTCGGGCTCGACTTCTTCCACGTCCACCGGTTCCCACCCCAACGGCGTCTCCACGGCCACCCCGAAGAAGGGCGGCCAGCTCATCTTCGGCGTCGATGCCGAGGAGAAGGGATTCTCGACGACGCAGGGGACCTTCGACGAGGTCGGCCTCCTCTACGCCCGCACCGTCTTCGACCCCCTCATGATCATCGCCGATGACGGCACCCCGCAGCCCTACCTGGCCCAGTCGGTGACCCACAATTCCGACTACACGGTCTGGACCATCACCCTGCGGCCCAACCTCGTCTTCCACAACGGCACGCCGTGCGACGCCACCGCCCTGGCCTCCAATTTCGAGCAGCAGCAGGCATCGGCTCTGACCGGTCCGGAGTTCACCAGCTTCAGCAACGTCGCCGTCACCAGCCCCCTCACCGTCACCGTCACCCTGAAGTCGCCGTGGGTGCCCTTCGATTACTACCTGGCCGGCGGTATCGGCGGCCAGATCGCCTATGTCGCCGAACCGAACTGGCTCAAGTCCGGCAGCCAGACCAATCCCATCGGGACCGGTCCCTTCGTCTATTCCGAGTGGATCCCGAACGACCACTTCACCGCGACCAAGAACCCGCACTACTGGCGGCCCGGACTTCCCTACCTCGACAGCATCACCTACAAGCCCATCCCCGATCCCGACCAGCTGTACGCCACCTTCCAGTCCGGCGGCGTCGACATCATGCACACCGATACCGCCAACATCACCAAGCAGTTGCGGGCCAACACGTCCTACGGGTACATCGACGACTCGGTCCACATCGCCGGCGAACCGGACATGGGGTGCCTGCTGCTCAACCTGTCCAAGCCGCCCTTCAACAACCTCAAGGTGCGCCAGGCCACGGCCTATGCCATCAGCTCGGCCCAGTACGTGGCCATCATCGACGAAGGGGTCAACCCCACCTCCAACGGACCGTTCACCACCACCTCCCCCTACTACGCGTCGGACAGCCAGTATCCGAAGTACGACCCGGCGAAAGCCACCCAACTGGTCAAGGAGGTCCAGCAGGAGACCGGGAAGCCGGTGACGGTGGCCCTCAACCACACGCCCGATGCACAGACCACGAAGATCGCGCAGTACCTGCAACAGAAGCTCCAGACCGTCGGGATGACCGTCTCCCTCTCCCCGGTCCAGCAGGCCGACATCATCAGCACCGCTCTGCTCGGCACCTTCGAGGGCCAGCTGTGGCGGCAGTTCGGAGCGGTCGACCCGGACCTCAACTACATCTTCTGGAGCCCGACCAACATCAACCCCGAGTTCTCCATCAACATGGCCCGCAACAACGACCCGAACATGGAGACCGCCTTGATCAAGGGTCGCGAGTCCTCGGCCCAGGCCGACAGGGTGGCGGCCTACCAGGAGGTGGACCGGCTCATGGGCACGGACATCCCCTACATCTGGTACGACAGGACCGTGTGGGCCATCGGGGCCCAGTCCCAGGTGGAGAATTTCGCCAATCCGACCACGCCGGCGGGCGGCCAGGCCTTCGCGCTCATCCAAGGCGCGATCTGGCCCACCCAGATCTGGCTGAACTCCTGACCTCCGGCGGCCGGCCTGCGCGGGGACGCCAGGCCGGCCGTGCCATGATCGAGTCATGAGCCGCATCCTTGTGGTCGAGGACGACGAGCGGATCCGGTCGTCCATGCGCCTCGCCCTCGAGGACGAGGGGTACACCGTCGAAGACGTGGCCAGCGGCGAGGACGCGCTGGCCCGCTTCAACGAGGAGCCCTTCGAGCTGGTGCTCATCGACCTGATGCTGCCCGGCGTCGACGGGTTCGAGACCTGCCGGGACCTTCGGCGCCACAGCACGGTGCCCGTCATCATGGTCACGGCCCGCTCCGATACCCACGACGTGGTCGCCGGTCTCGAGGCCGGCGCCGACGACTATGTGACCAAGCCGTTCGTGGCCAAGGAGCTGGCCGCCCGGATCCGGGCGCTCCTCCGTCGATCGCGCCCCGTCGACGCCGGCGACTCGGTGCTCACCTTCGGGAACGTGGAGATCGAGCCCGACGCCGGGGTCGTCCGCCGCAACGGCGAAGAGGTCCACTGCACCCGGACCGAGTTCCGGCTGCTGTGCGAGCTGGCCGATCACCCCGGCAAGGTCCTCAGCCGGGAGCACCTCCTCGAGCGGGTCTGGGGCTACGACTACTTCGGCGACGGACGGCTGGTCGACGTGCATGTCCGCCGGCTGCGAACCAAGGTGGAGCCCGACCCGGCCAACCCCCGTTACATACTCACCGTCCGGGGCATGGGCTACAAGCTGGCGGTCTGAGCGGTGGCCCCGGCCGATTCCGCTCCCGTGCCGGAACCACCGGCCGTGGGGCCGGCCAACGGGCGCGGATGGGGACGGCAGCGAGCGTCCCACCGGACCCACCGGACCCACCTTTCGGGAGGCCTCGGACTCCGCGCCCGGGTGACGGCGACCTTCGCCATCGGGGCGCTGGCCCTGTCCACGATCATGGCCGGCATCACCTACTTCACCGCCAGGCAGAGCTTCCTCAACGAACGACAGACGACCGACCAGCGCCAGGCGTTCGCCAACGCCTCACTGATCCAGAACTCACTGCGCTCGCCGGGCATCAACGTCGACCAGCTGCTCGAGCAGGCTGACACGCTTCCCGGCTCGCGTTCGGTGCTGCGCAGCCACGGGCTCTGGTACGCCACATCGATCTCGGTGGGCAAGAGCGTGATACCCGACCAGGAGCGCACGCTGGTGCTGTCGGGATCACCGGCCTGGCAGCTCTTCTCGATCTCGGGCACGCCCCAGTTGGTCATCGGTGTGCCGCTGCCCGATGTGCGAGCCGCCTACTACGAGGTCTTCTCCCTCGCTGAGCTGGAAGGCACGTTGCGCGCCCTGGCCTTCGCCCTGGCCGCCGCCGCCCTGGTCACCACGCTGGCCGGGGCCGCGCTCGGCCGATGGGCCAGCGGACGCGCCCTCCGCCCCCTGGCCGGGGTCACCGACGCCGCCGTGGCCATCGCCGGGGGTCAGCTGGATACCCGGGTGGAGGCCGGCGACGACGTGGACCTCCAGGAGCTGGCCTCCGCCTTCAACCAGATGACCGCCAACCTGCAGGACCGGATCGAGCGGGAGGCCCGGTTCACCTCCGACGTCAGCCATGAGCTCCGCTCCCCGCTGACCACCATCTCGGCCACGGTGAGCGTGCTCGAAGGCCACCGGGACGAGCTGGGCCCGAGGGCCCGGAGCGCGTTGGACCTGCTCGACGGGGACCTCCAACGGTTCAGGCGTATGGTCGACGACCTGCTGGAGATCTCTCGGTTCGACGCCGGTTCCGCCGAGCTCCGGTGGCCGTTCCGGTCGTGGTCTCCCCGGACGTCGAAGGCCTGCGGCTCTGGGTGGACAAACGCCGGTTCGAGCGGGTGATGGCCAACCTCTTCGACAACGCGGCTCTCTATGCCGGCGGTGTCACCCGGGTCGTCGTGGAACGTGATCCGCACGGCCCCGACGGCACCCAGCCGCCGAAGTGCATTCGGGTCGTCGTGGAGGACCACGGACCGGGGATTCCCGAGCACGAACGCCAGCATCTCTTCGAGCGCTTCTACCGGGGCAGCCGCGCCGGCCAGCGCGCCTCGAGCGAGGGCACCGGCCTCGGGCTCTCGCTGGTCGCCGAACACGTGCGCCTCCACGGCGGTGCGGTCTGGATCCAAGACGCGCCGGGAGGCGGATCCCAGTTCATCGTGGAGCTGCCCTTCGCCGCGGATGATGCTCCGTGGGGACGGGCGTCGTGAGCCGGCGGGCCGTCCGGGTCGTGGCCGGGCTGCTCATGCTGGTGGCCATCGGGACGTCGGCATGCGGCATCCCGACGAACGGGACCCCGACCGCCATCGCCAAGACGGACGTGCCCTTCCACCTGCTCACCCCGGTCACTTCGACCACCGTGCACCCGGTCGTCCGGCCCCCCGTGACGGTACCGGCCACCATCTACCTGGTGGAACATGCCCAGCACGTCTACGCGGTGTCTCGCAACATACCCGTCCCGGCCACCCTCAGCGAGATCATCGGCGCCCTGCTCGAAGGACCCACTGCGGCCGAATCGGAGCTCGGCCTCCAAAGCTTCCTGTCCGGAACCGCCACCCGGGTCAGAGCCACCGTCGCCGACGGCATCGCCACCGTCGACTTCTTCTCCGCCAATCCGGTCCAGGTGGTCGGACCCGACCAGACCCTGGCCATCGCCCAGGTGGTCTTCACCGCCACCGAGCAGCCCGGGGTGACCGGCGTCGTCTTCAAGATCGACAACCGGGCCATCGACGTCCCGACGGCCAGCGGCGCCGAGGTGGCGGGGCCGGTGAAGCGGACCTCGTATCAGCCGCAGGCCCCCCTCCCCTGATCGAAGCCGGCACTCAGGCCGGGCCGGGCTCCATCCACTCGATCCGGGGGGCATCGAGCCAGAGATGCTCGAGGTCGTAGAACTGACGGGCCTCGTCCAAAAATACGTGCACCAGAAAGTCGCCGTAGTCCATCAGCACCCAGCGGGCGTCGTCGAGTCCCTCCACCCGGACCGGTGGACGCCCCTCCGCCGCCTTCACCCGGAGCTCCACCTCGTCGACGATCGACCGGACCTGGCGGACATTGCGCCCGCTGGTGATCACGAAGGCGTCGGTGAGCCCGAGAAGCTCGCCCATGGCCAGGACGGCGGTGTCCTCACCGGATTTGGCGTCGGCGGCCCGGGCGGCGACGATGCATGCTCCGGACACAGGTTGCTCATCGTCCTCGACGACCGGCGTGGCACTGAATGACGTCAACGGTGACCTCCTTGTGGCGCCAGCGCGCCGAGGGTCTCGGTGGATTCGACAACAAGAACGGCATGGTGGACGACGGGCGGCGATGAGACGAGCGCCGCCGGCGGCGGGGTCACCACGAAGAGACTGGGCGAGCGGTCGCGGGCGACGGCCACGATCAACAAGGTGAGGGCCGTGCACACCGCGATCAACACGGCACAGCCTATCGAGATTCGCCGGCGCCGCTTCCGGGCGGCACGCAACTGCCGGCGGCCTTCGGTTCTCGGGTCCGGCCGACCTTCGACATCAGGCCGCGCAGGTTCCGGGTCGTCGGCCGGCACCGGATGCTCGTCTCCCCCGAGGACCTCCCCCACCGGCCGGCTCCCCACCTCCGGGGCGCCCGAGGGGCCCGTCAGGTCGGTCTGGCCCCCAGGGAACGGGCGGAGTGACTGTGCGGTGCCCGAATTCCTTGGCGTCATCCCCACGGTCATCTCCTCGTAGCGTACAGACCCCGCTGCTGAATGCAACGGATTACCGCGTCCGGGACCAGTCCGTCCACCGGGAGCCCGGACTCGAGCCGCTCCCGCAGCTCGGTGCTCGACACATCGAAGGGCGCCACCGGCACGGTCACAGCCCGCCACCCCGGGGGAGGAAGGACCGGTGGCGCTCCCGGCCGGCCGACGACGGCCAGGGTGACCAGGTGGCGGAGGGTGGGCTCGTCCTGCCAGGTGGTGAGCCCGGCCACCACGTCCGACCCCACCACCAGCACCAGCTCCGCGGCAGGCAGGTCCCGCTGCAGTTGACGGACGGTGTCGATCGTGTAGGTCGGGCCACCCCGATCGATCTCCATCCGACAGGGATCGAGACCCGGCCACCCGCTGGCGGCGGCCTCGACCATGGCGAACCGGTCCTCGGCCGGGGTCAGCGTCCGTTGGCCCCGCTTCTGCCAGGGCTGGTTGGCCACCATCAGGAGCATCCGGTCGAGCCCGAGGGCCGTGCGCACGGCCTCCGCCACCTCGAGATGTGCGGTGTGGACGGGGTCGAAGGTCCCCCCGAATATCCCGATCCGGACAGCCGGCTCCCCCACCGCTAGGTCCCGGACAGTGCGGCCACCACCGGTGCGAAGGCTTCCATCTCCGCCTCGTGCACCACGAGGTAGGAGAAGCCGAACCGCTCCCGCCGCTCGCGCAGCAACTCGGCGATCTGGTCGGTGGACCCGATCATGGCGATCGGAGACCCTTCGACCTGCTCGGTCGTCAGGGAGAGCACGCCGGCCAGTTGGGCCACCGCCTCCTCCCGGTTGGGCACGATCTGCACGAGGAAGGTGAGGCACTGCAGCTCGAGGTCGTCGAACCGCTCGCCCGCCGCCTGCCGGATCCACTCGATCCGCTGGTCGTAGTACTCGGCCGAGGTCGTGGCGAGGACCTCGGGGCCGATGTAGCCGGCGGCCAGGCTCGGGTTCACCCCCACGATGTCGGCCTCCCGGGCGGCGATGCCGAGGACCCGCCGGCCCCCGCCCCCGATGATGATGGGCGGATGGGGCCGCTGGATCGGGGTCGGCGCTCCGACCGCGCCGGCGACCCGGTAGTGCCGGCCCGAGAAGGTGGCCTCGCCCGCCGACCAGAGTGACTTCATCACCGTCAGGCTCTCGGCCATGCGGGAGATCCGGATGCCCGCCGCGTCCTCCTCGAGGCCCGACTGCTCGTAGTCGCTGGTCATCCAGCCCGCGCCCAGCCCGAACTCGACCCTGCCGTCGGAGAACACGTCGAGCGTGGCGATCTCCTTGGCCAGCACGACCGGGTGCCGATAATCGTTCCCGAACACGAGGGAGCCGACCCTGAGCGCCGAGGTCGCCTCCGCGGCCACGGTCAGCGCCACCAGCGGCCCGAACTGGTCCTCGAAGTGATCGGGGATGAACAGCGTCGAGTACCCGAGGTCTTCGATCTTCCGAGCCGTGGCCCGCCACGCGGCGCCGGTTTCGGCCTTGGACAGCTGGACTCCGAATCGAAAGGGATGCATGTCCCGAGCCTACGTCCGAAGGCTTTACGCTGGTGCTGTGGCCCCCCAACCGATTCCCGCCTCGTGGACTCCTGACACCTGGAGGTCGAAGCCGGCCGCGCAGCAACCGGTGTGGCCCGACGAGGCCGAGCTCAAGCGGGTCCACGCCCGGCTGAGCAGCCTTCCCCCCCTGGTGTTCGCGGGCGAGGCCCGGCACCTGACCCGTGCCCTCGGTGAGGCGGCCGACGGCCAGGCCTTCCTGTTGCAGGCGGGCGACTGCGCCGAGTCGTTCACCGAGTTCAGCGCCGACTCCATCAGGGACAAGCTGAAGGTGATCCTCCAGATGGCCGTTGTCCTCACCTACGGCGCCGGAGTGCCGGTGGTCAAGGTGGGCAGGATCGCCGGTCAGTTCGCCAAGCCCCGGAGCTCCCCCACCGAGGTCGTCGGCGGCCAGGTGATCGACTCCTTCCGTGGGCACATGGTCAACGACGACCTACCCGAACGCGCCGCCCGCATCCCCGATCCGGCCCGGCTGGTGGCCGCCTACCACCAGTCGGTCTCCACGCTCAACCTGCTCAGGGCCTTCACCAAGGGTGGCTTCGCCGATCTGAGCCAGGTCCACGCGTGGAACCAGCAATTCGTGGCTTCCTCCACCGAGGGACAGCAGTTCGAGGACATCGCCGTGGGTATCGATCGGGCGCTCCGGTTCATGGCCGCCTGCGGCATCAACCTGACCGCTGAGGACAGCCTGCACGAGGTCGACTTCTGGACCAGCCACGAAGCGCTCATCCTCGACTACGAGGAGGCCCTGACCCGGCGCGACTCGCTCACCGAGGAGTGGTACGACTGCTCAGCCCACATGCTGTGGGTGGGCGAGCGCACCCGTCAGCTGTCGGGCGCCCACTGCGAGTTCCTGTCGGGGATCTGCAACCCGATCGGGTCGAAGATCGGTCCGGATGCCAGCCCCGACGAAGTGATCGCCCTGTGCGAGCGCCTCAATCCGGAACGGGTTTCGGGGCGCCTCACCCTGATTACGAGGCTCGGCGTCGATGCCATCGATTCGGGCCTTCCGCCGCTGCTGCGTGCCGTCAGGGACGAGGGGCATCCGGTGGTGTGGGTCTGCGATCCGATGCACGGCAATACCTTCACCGCCGACGGCGGCCAGAAGACCAGGAAATTCGACGACATCATCGGTGAGCTCAAGGGGTTCTTCCGGGCCCATCGCGAAGTCGGCACCTGGCCCGGTGGCGTGCACGTGGAGCTCACCGGGGACGATGTGACCGAGTGCCTGGGAGGCGTCGAGGACATCGTCGAGGCCGAACTACACCAGCGGTACACGACCACCTGTGATCCCCGGCTCAACGCCCGCCAGTCCCTCGATCTGGCGTTCGCCGTCGCCGAGCTGCTGCGAGGCTGACCAGCAGGCTGACCAGGGTCGTCGCCGAGCTGCTGCGAGGCTGACCAGCATCGTCGCCGAGCTGCTGCGAGGCTGACCAGCATCGTCGCCGAGCTGCTGCGAGGCTGACCAGCATCGTCGCCGAGCTGCTGCGAGGCTGACCAGGGTCGTCGCCGAGCTGCTGCGAGGCTGACCAGGGTCGTTGACCTCTCGTCGTCGACCGGCGAGAATGGCCCCGCCCAAGTGAGCTGGCGACATGGCAGGGCCGTTGTCGAGCGGTGCAGCCGAACCGGGCCCCGGGGAGCGCCACGCATCCGAGTGCACGCATCAAGTGCACGCATCCAATTGATGGAGATTGTTCGCCATGCCGTTACTGCGTCACCGGAGCCATGCCACGCCGCCGATGGCGGGAGGACCGCGCCCGCGTTGGTGGGGGGTGGGAGCGGCCCTGGCGTTGCTGGTCGGGCTGCTCGGATCGGTGGCCGTGGCCGTGCCCGACACCCCGGTCGCCGCCGCCACCACCAAGACGGTGTCCGCCTACTGGCTGGTCGCCTCCGACGGCGGGGTGTTCTCCTTCGGTGGCGCCGGGTTCTACGGCTCGACAGGCAACATCCATCTCAACAAGCCGGTCGTCGGCATGGCCGGGACGGCCAACAGCCAGGGGTACTGGTTGGTGGCCTCGGACGGCGGCATCTTCGCCTTCGGGAATGCGGGGTTCCATGGGTCGACCGGCGGCATGGTGCTCAACAAGCCGGTCGTCGGCATGGCCGCCACCCCCAACGGGGGCGGGTACTGGCTGGTGGCCTCGGACGGCGGCATCTTCGCGTTCGGTGACGCCGCCTTCTACGGATCGATGGGCGGCCATCACCTCAACAAGCCCGTCGTGGGCATGGCGGCGACCCCGGACGGCAAGGGGTACTGGCTGGTGGCCTCGGACGGCGGCATCTTCTCCTTCGGAGACGCCGCCTTCTACGGGTCGACCGGGAACATCAGCTTGAACAAGCCCATCGTGGGGATGATCGCGGCACCCAACGGACACGGCTACTGGTTCACCGCATCTGACGGCGGCGTGTTCGCCTTCGGCGACGCGCCGTTCTACGGCTCGCTCGGGAACGTGCCCCAGAGCCGGCCCATCGTGGCCATCACCGCCGACCACTCGGGGAACGGGTACTGGTTCACCAACACCAACGGGGCGGTGACCGCCTTTGGCGGGGCCATCTACTGGGGCTCGGCCCCCCAAGTCCTCAACAATCCGGTGGTGGGGATGGCCGAAGCCGATGCCAACGGCAAATTCGCAGGCTCGTCCTACCCGCCCGGCACCTACGGGTACGACATCTCCAACTTCCAGTGCGGGAACCTACCGCCCTCCCCCCACACCATCGGGCTGGTCGAGGTAGTGGGCGATTCCTACGGCAGCACCAACGACTGCCTGGGAGCCGAGGCGGCCTGGGCCGGTGGGGGGCTCAATCTCTACATCTACCTGACCTACGGCCAGGCCCCGACCAGCGGCGACCCGGCCTGTGAGACGACGGCCGCCCCGTCAGCGTGCAACTTCGGATTCGGTGCCGCCCTGAACGCGTTCGCCAAAGCCACCGCGGCCGGGATCAACACCTCGGTGGGCTGGTGGCTCGACGTCGAGCCCGACACACCGGGGGTCCCGCAGTGGTCGTCCAACCTCGGCGCCAACGCCGCCCTGGTCAGGGGAGCCATCGACGGGCTGCACTACGAGGGCCTCAACGGGGTGGGCATCTACGCCAGCCCCGGTGCCTGGACGGGCATCGTGGGCTCGGACTACTCCCCGGCCGTGCCCTACTGGGCGGCCGACTGGGACCTCAGCCCCGCGGCCACCTGCCGGAACGTCCATTCGCTCTATTCCGGACTGCCCCGGGGCCCGGTCCAGATCGTGCAGTACAGCTCGCCGAGCTTCCCCTATCCGGCCGGTGGCATGAGCACGGCCTTCGACGACGACTACGGCTGCTGATCCCACCCCGCGACGGAGCGCGGGCCATGGGTGGCATCGGGTCGGCCCGGGTGCCTACCAGGCGGGCGTGGCCCGGGCCACATCGTTGTAGCCGAGGAGCCGCCACCGTTCCTCGTCGATCTCCCAGGTGGTCATGGAAGCGTGCTCGGTTCGGAGCTGGAGCCGGGCTCCGGCGAGTCCCCCGGCCACGGGCAGCTTGGCCAGGAGCGACGCCTCGATCACACCGGCGTGGCAGGCCACCACCACCACCTGGCCGCGGTGGGTGCCGGCCAGCGAGTCCAGCGTGGCCGCCACCCGATTGACGAAGCCGGTCCAGCTCTCGCCACCCGGGGCGATCGCCTGCCCCGGGTCGTCATCCCAGTCGAGGGTGCCGAATTTGGCGGTGAACTCGCCCCAGGTCAGTCCGTCGGCCTCTCCGGGGTGGAGCTCGCACAAGCCGCATTCGGTCACGACATGGGGAGGGGCGCGTCCTCCCCCGTCGGATCGGGCCCGGTCGCCGAGCAGGGCCGGCGCCACCAGCTCGGCGGTCTCGATGGCCCGGGGCAGCACGCTGGCGTAGAGGGCATCGGCCCCCACCAGCTCCCCGGTGGCCAACAGGCGGTCGCGCAGCCCCTCGACCTGCCGGCGGCCCCTCGGGGTCAGCCCCCGGCATCCGAGCCGGCCACCGCACACGCCCGATACGTTGCACACCGCCTCCCCGTGGCGGATCATCACCACCCGGGTCGCCGTGGTCGGCCGGGCCGACATCGTGCGGATGCCGTCGGGCGGAGGTGTGACCGTCGCCACCGGGTCGCCCGCTCCCGACAGCCCGTCGAAGCCTCCGGGCGGGCCGGTCACGCCAGTTCCCCGACGAACTGTTCGAGCTGGCGGAGGGTGCGGCACTCGACCACGTCGTCGCAGTGGATGGCGTACTCACCGACGATCGAGTCGCCCGAGTCCCAGTAGGCCCGGGGCTCCGGATTGAGCCAGTAGACGTGGCGGGCCCGGGCCTGGAGCTCCTTGACCACCCAGGCCTGCGAGGCGTGGTAGTTGTTGCGGGCGTCCCCGAGCAGCAGCACGCTGGTGCGCGGGGTGATCTCCTCGCCCCAGCGCTCCCAGAACACGGTGAGCGCGTGACCGTAGTCGGAATGGCCGTCCACCCAGATCACGTCGGCCTCGGTGTTGATGCGATGCACCGCGTCGGCGGGATCGTCGGCACCCTCGAAGAACCGGCTGACCTCGTCGATCCCGTCGATGAACACGAAGCTGCGCACCTTGGAGAACTGGGTGCTGATGGCGTGGACCAGGTGGAGCGTGAAGCGGGCGAACGACGCCACCGAGCCGGAGATGTCGGCGATGACCACGATCTCGGGTTTCGACGGCCGCGGATAGCGGAATTTGGGATCGACGGGAACCCCGCCGGTGGAGAGCGAGTGGCGCATGGTGGAGCGGAAGTCCAGCGGTCCCTTGCGGCCGTGACGCCTCTTTCGGGCCAGCCGGACGGCCAGCTTGCGGGAGAGCGGCTGCAGCGACTTCCGCAGCGCCACCAGCTCGTCGCGGGTGGCGTGCATCACGTCGATGTCCTCGGGCAGTGGCTTGCGCAGCGATCGGGCCAGCGCCTCGCTGCCCCGATCGGCAACCAGGCGCCGCCTGATCTCGTTCTCGATCTCCTGACGGAGCCGATCGATACGGGACTGGTACTCGTCGCGCAGCAGCCGCTCCTCGAGCGAGGTGAGCGTGGCCAACGGGGCCCCGGGCTCGGGGGGCGAGTCGTCATTGAGCGTCGAGGTCGTGGCCCGGGCCGCATCCACCAGCCGGTCCAGCACCTGGTCGAGGTCGAGGTTCCGCAACGTCCGGTAGAGGTAGTAGGTCCCCCCGACCGGCCGACCTGCCTCCATCCCCGCGTAGCGGGACACCGCCTGCCGGGCCACTGCGGCCACCATGGCGTCGTTGGCCCCGAGCAGCGCCTTGTAGAGCAGATCGGCGAGCTCCTCGGGTGTCATCCCCTCCTGGCCGCCACCGCCGCCGCCCCGACCCTGGCCCCGTCGGTTGCCCGAGCCGGTCATCCCATCCGTCTCGAACTCCGAGCCGGCCGCGGGGTCGTCGGACTCCTCGTCGATGCGGTACTCGGGGCCCCGCAGGGAGAAGTAGATCTCGAACGCCGTCTCGTACGCCCTCCAGTGGGACGACGACTTCACCAGGCTGGCCCCGAGCGTGTACTTGATCGCCTCCCGGTCCTCCATGGGGACGTGGGTGAGGGCTTCGGCCGCGTCGAGGTGCTCGGTGAGCGAGACGGGGATTCCCGCGGCCCGGAGCTCGGCGACGAAGCCGGTGAGGAGATCGAGCACGGCGCGACCGGGCGCTCAGTCCGGGGTTTCCACCCCGGCCAACTCCTTGGCTGCCCGGTCGATGTCCGATTGGTACTTCAAGAGGATGTGCAGGGTGTCGCGGGCCTGGTCGACATCGATCGATTCGACTCCGAGCACCACCAGGGTCCGGGCCCAGTCGAGCGTCTCGGAGACCGACGGGTCCTTCTTGAGGTCGAGGGTCCGTATCGACCGCACGATCCGGGCCACCTGGTCGGCCAGCGCCTGGCTGATGCCCGGCACCCGCGTCTCGATGATGGCCCGCTCGCGGTCGAGCTGCGGATAGTCGATGTGGAGGTAGAGGCAGCGGCGCTTCAGCGCCTCGGACAGCTCGCGGGTGTTGTTGGAGGTGAGGAAGACCAGCGGTATCTGGGTGGCCCGCACCGTGCCGAGCTCGGGAATCGACACCTGGTACTCGGAGAGGATCTCGAGCAGCAGGGCCTCGGTCTCGAGCTCGACCCGGTCGACCTCGTCGACCAGGAGCACCACCGGCTCGGGTGACCGGATGGCCTCCAGCAGGGGCCGGGCCAGGAGGAATTCCTCCGAGAAGATGTCCTCTTCCAGCTCCTGCCACGTCTGCCCGGAATCGGCCTGGATGCGCAGCAGCTGCTTCTTGTAGTTCCACTCGTAGAGGGCCTTGGACTCGTCCAGGCCTTCGTAGCACTGGAGGCGGATGAGCCGGCTCCCGGTCAGACGGGCGACCGATTTGGCCAGCTCGGTCTTGCCGGTGCCGGCCGGGCCCTCGACCAGGACCGGCTTGGCCAGGCGGTCGGCCAGGAAGACGACCCCGGCGATGCCCTCATCGGCCAGGTACTGCACGCCGGCCAGACCCTGGCGGACCGCGTCGATGGACTCGAAACGGGGAGCGCCTGCGGTCGGGAATCCCGAGGTGATGGCGTTCGACGGGTCCGGCGCGGCGGATCCGGTCGCCGGCCCGGTCACGACCTCACCTGCCCGTTCCCCGACACCACGTACTTGACCGAGGTGAGCTCCCGGAGCCCCATCGGCCCCCGGGCGTGGAGCTTCTGCGTGGAGATCCCGATCTCCGCTCCGAGCCCCAGCTCCTCGCCGTCCACGAACCGGGTCGAGGCGTTGACGAGCACGGCGGCCGCGTCCACCTCGAAGGTGAACCGGTTGGCCGCGGCCAGGTCGCCGGTCACGATGGCCTCGGAGTGCCCCGAGCCGTAGCGGGCGATGTGGTCGATGGCCGCGTCGAGATCGTCGACCACGGCCACCGACATGGTGAGGCCCAGGAACTCGGTGCCGAAGTCGTCCTCGGTGGCGCTGCCCACGCCGGGGAGGACCGAGCGGGTGGCGGCGTCGCCCAGCAGGGTGACCCCGGCGAGCGCCTCGGCCACCCGGGGCAGGAAGGCGTCGGCCACCGCCCTGTGGACGAGGAGGGTCTCGGCGCTGTTGCACACACCGGGCCGGTGCGTCTTGGCGTTGACCACGATCGACTCGGCCATGGAGAGGTCGGCGGCCCGGTCCACGTAGACGTGGCAGTTCCCTGCGCCGTCGATGACGTAGGGCACCGTGGCGTGCTCCAGGATCGAGGCCACCAGGGAGGGCCCGCCTCGCGGGATCAGGCAGTCGATCAGCCCGTCGAGCTGCATGAAGGCCACCGCCGACGACCGTTCGGTGTCCGCCACCAGCCCCACCGCATCGACGGGGAGACCGGCCTTGGCCAGGCCGTCCTTCAGGACCGCGGCGATGGCCAGGTTGGAGGTCACCGACGACGACGACCCCCGCAGGAGCACGGCATTGCCCGACTTGAGGCAGAGCCCGGCGGCGTCGCTGGTCACGTTGGGACGGTTCTCGTAGATGATCCCGACCACGCCCAGCGGGACCCGGACCCGCTGGACCCGCAGGCCGTTGGGGCGGACCCATCCGTCGACCACCTCGCCCACCGGGTCGGGCAGGGCGGCGACCTTGCGCAGCCCGCCGGCCATGGCGGCCAGCCGGGCCGTGTCCAGGCGGAGCCGGTCGAGGGCGGTGGTGTCGGCGCCGGACCGCTCGGCCCGCCCGACATCGACGACATTGGCCTCGAGGATCCGGTCCGTCCGCTGCTCGAGCAGGTCGGCGGCCCGTCCGAGGGACTCGTCACGGGCATCCGAGGAGGCACGGGCCAGAACCCGGCTGGCGGCCCGCGACCGCCGGGCCAGATCGATCATCGTGGGGGGTGGGCTCGAAGACACCGTGTCAGCGTACTTGGCGGGGTTCGCACCCCCGCGCCCGGGCCCTCCACCGCTCAGTCGAGCACGACCAGATCGTCGCGGTGGACCACTTCACGGGAGGCGTCCTCGGGCAGCTCGTCCGATCGCCGGCCGGCCCAGTCGGCCACGGTGGACGAGTCCTGGCGCACGAGCCCCTTGGCGAAGACGGCACCGTCGGGCCCGGCGATCTCCACGGCGTCGTCGATGTTGAACGCGCCGAGGACAGAGGTCACCCCGGCCGGCAGCAGCGACCGGCCCCTGTCGACCAGGGCCCTCCTGGCCCCGGCGTCGACCACGATGGTGCCGGCGGCCCCGATGGCGAACGCGATCCACAGCTTGCGGGCCGGGAGCCGGCGGGCCTGGGGCCGGAACCGTGTCCCCACGCCGGGCTCGGAACCGGTCACCGCGGCCAGGACCCCGGGGCGGGCGGCATCGGCGATGACCGCCTCCACGCCCGACCACACCGCGATCTTGGCTGCCGCCAGCTTCGATCCCATCCCGCCACTGCCCATGGCCGTGCCCGGTCCGCCGGCGATGCGCTCGAGCTCGTGGTCGATCTCGACCACCTCCTCGATGAGCGATCCGGCGTCGGTCCGCCGCGGGTCCTCGGTGAACAGTCCGGCGGTGTCGGTCAGCAGCACGAGGAGCTCGGCCCGGACGAGGTGGGCGACCAGGGCGGCCAGACGGTCGTTGTCCCCGAACCGGACCTCCTCGTCGGCCACGGCGTCGTTTTCGTTGACCACAGGGACGACCCCCAGGTCGAGCAGCCGGCCCAGGGTCTGGCGGGCGTGGAGGTACTGGCTCCGGTGCACGAAATCCAGCGGGGCGAGCAGGACCTGGCCGGCGGTGAGGCCACGCCGTTCCAGCGCGTCGCTCCATACCCGCATCAACCGGTGCTGGCCGACGGCGCTCACGGCCTGGAGCGTGGCCGGATCCGTCGGCCGCGGACGGTCCGGGGCCAGGCTGGTCCAGCCGGCGGCGATGGCACCGGAGGTCACCACCACCACTCGGATGCCGGTCGCCCGGGCCTCCGCCACCTCGCCGCTGAGCTTGTCGATGGCGTCGGCGTCCACCCGTCCGGAGGCGGTGGTGACCGAAGACGAGCCGATCTTGACCACCACCGTCCTGGTCGTGGAGGAGCCGGGTGGTGGGGTGGCCGCTATCACGACCGACGGCGCCGCCCGGCCGAGTCCCCGGTGAACTCCGGTTGGTCGCGATACCAGACGAAGGTCAGCTCGCCGATGTGGACCAGGTCGCCGTCGCGGGCCCCGGCCCGGGCCAGGGCCCGGTCGACCCCGATCCGCCGGAGCCGGCCCTGGACGTAGTCGGCGGCTTCGTCGGAGGTGAGATCGTTGAGGGCCACGGCCCGCTCGGCCACCCTCCCCTCCACCCGGTAGACCCCGTCCCCGATCCGTTCCACGCCGAACCCCTCCGGGAGGGGCCGGTGGATCACGACGGACCCCTCGTCCTCGGGCTCGACGGCCCGGGCCCCGGCCACGAGGCCGGTGAGCCTCCCGACCAGCTGATCGATACCCCGGCCGGTCACCGCCGAGATGGCCAGGTCCGGTCGGAAGTCCCCGGAGTGGTCGGGGTCGCCGGCTGCATCACCGGTCGGAGCGGCTGCGTCGAGCTTGGACCCCACCACCAGGCGGGGCCGTTCGATCAGATCGGGTTGGTAGCGCTCGAGCTCGTCGAGGAGCACACGGCACTGCTCGGCAGGCTGGATCCCGGTGACCGGATCCAGCTCGACCAGCACCACCAGCACCCGTGAGCGGGTGATGTGGCGGAGGAACCGGTGGCCGAGCCCTTTGCCCATGGCCGCCCCTTCCACCAGCCCGGGGATGTCGGCCACCGTGAAGGTGGAGCCGTCGGACGCCCGCACCACGCCCAGGTGGGGCTCAAGGGTGGTGAACGGGTAGTCGGCGATCTTGGGCTTGGCCGCCGAGATCCGTGAGATGAGCGTGCTCTTGCCCACATTGGGGAACCCGACCAGGGCGACGTCGGCGACCAGGGCCAGCTCGAGGTCGTACCACTGCTCGTGGCCCTTCTCGCCCTGCTCGGCGAAGGAGGGCGCCCGCCGGCGGTTGGTCAGGAAGCTGGCATTGCCCCGGCCACCACGGCCGCCCTCGCCGGCCACCCAGCGGTCGCCCGGCCCGACCAAGTCGACGAGGACGGTCCCGTCGGGACCCCGCACCCGTGTACCGACCGGCACCGGTACCTCGAGATCGGCCCCGCGTGCCCCGTGCTTCTTCTTGCCGCCGCCGTGACCCCCGTCACCGGCCCGGCGGTGGGGGTGATCGCGGAACCCCAGCAGGGACGATTGGTTGGTGGTGGCCACCAGCCACACGTCGCCTCCCCGACCGCCGTCGCCCCCGTCCGGGCCTCCCCTGTCGACGTGGGCCTCCCGACGGAAGGCGACCGCGCCGGCGCCACCGTCGCCCGCCTTCACGTGGAGTTGCGCCTCGTCGACGAAGCCGGACATGGCTCGATCCTACCGACCGACCGTCGCCGTCCCGGAGAAACAGCCTGTTCAGGCCCGGACCAGCACCGCCTGACGGAGTCGGGCCACCGCGTCGGCCACCCCGAGCCACTCGGCCAGCCCCTCGTAGCTGCCGTGGCGGGACACGATGGCGGTCAGGAACTCCTCCATGGTCTCGGGCATGACCTGGAGCACGGCCGGAGCGTGCCGTTCCACCTCCGCGACCGAGTCGGGGTACTCGGCCTTCAGGTGCTCGAGGAGGCGCATCATGGCCGCCGCACTGAGGGCGTAGTCCTCCACGATGGTCCGGTCGGGAACACCCACGAAGGCCAGGATCAGCGCCGAGAGGACTCCCGTCCGGTCCTTGCCCGCGCTGCAGTGGAAGACCGCGGGCAGCGAACCGGCCGATCCCAGGACTTCGAAGGCCCTGCTCAAGGCGGGTGCACCCCGGTCCACCATCTCGACATAACGCGACGCCACATAGGAGGACTCAGCCCACGAGGGCAGCTCCTCGGTGGACGGGAGGACGTCGGTGAGCGGCAGGTCGACGAAGCGTACCGGCACCTGCTCCACCGGGAACCGGCCCCGCTGCTCGGCCTCGTCGACGGTCCTGAGGTCGATGACCGTGGACACGCCCAGATCGATGAGCCGGCGCTGGTCATCGGCACTCAGCCGGTGGAGGCCGTCGGCCCTGAACAGGCGCCGCCACCCGACCTGGTGGCCGTCCCCGGTCGGGTACCCACCCAGGTCGCGGAAGTTGACGCAGCCGTCGAACTCCAGGGTCCGGCTGTGGGTCGGGTCGGCCGGATCGGGATCCGATGCGGCCACATCGGCTGCGGTCATGGCCCGGAATCGTACCGCCTGCACCGACCACCGGAACCGGCGCCGGCCCGGTGGTTCAGTCGCCGGTGATCACGTCGACCAGTTTGCGGCCCTTGCGGCTGGTGAAGTGCACCGTGCCGTCCGAAAGGGCGAAGAGCGTGTCGTCGCCGCCCAGGCCAACGTTGTGGCCGGGATGGAACTTGGTCCCCCGCTGGCGGACCAGGATGGCCCCGGCCTGCACGGTCGTTCCCCCGAAGGCCTTGACGCCCAGCCGCTGGGCGTTCGAATCACGGCCGTTGCGGGTCGAACCGCCGCCTTTGGTCTTGGACATCTGAGGCTGCTCCTTGCCCTCTAGCTCGCCGCGCTGATCGACGTGATGGCGATGGTCGAGTACCGCTGGCGGTGACCCCACCGGGTGCTCTGGTTGGACTTGTTCTTGTAGGTGAAGCCCCGGATCTTCGGTCCGAGCTCCTCACCGACCACCGTGGCCGTCACCGATGAGCCTGTCAGCTGCGCCGGGGTGGCCAGGACGGTCTCGCCGTCGACCACCAACACCGGCTTGAAGCTCACCTCTGCCCCGGGGGCCTCCCCCAGCAGTTCCACTCGGAGGGTCTGCCCTTCGGCGACCCGCTCCTGCTTTCCTCCGGTTCTGATCACGGCGTACATAAGGACGCGACTCTACTACAGGCCCATCTGAGCTCGGGATCGTCGTTGACGATCCCGCGGCCGCCACACACCTCACAGGTGGTGGACATGGATTCGATGAGGCCCTCCGACACCCGTTTCCGGGTCATCTCCACCAACCCCAGCTCGGAGATGTCGAAGACCTGGGTGCGGGTCTTGTCACGGGCCAGGGCCGAACGCAGGGCGCTGCCCACCTTGTCCCGGTTCTCACGGATCTCCATGTCGATGAAGTCGATCACGATGATCCCCCCGATGTCCCGGAGCCGGAGCTGTCTGGCCACCTCCTCGGCCGCCTCCAGGTTGTTCCGGTAGACCGTCTCCTCCAGGTTGGTGGTCCCCACGTTCTTGCCGGTATTGACGTCGATCACGGTGAGCGCCTCGGTGCGGTCGATGACCAACGAACCACCGGAGGGGAGGTACACCTTGCGGTCGAGGGCCTTGTGGAGCTGTTCGTGCACGTGATAGCGCTCGAAGACCGGCAGGGGCTCGACCGCCGGGTCGAAGTACTCCACCCGGTCGGCCAGTTCGGGGTTGACGGCGCCGACGTAGTCACGGACCTGTTCGAACAGGGCCAGGTCGTCGATGACCACGGCCCGGTACTCACGATTGAGCTCTTCGCGGATGACCCGCACGGCGATGGCCGGCTCCCGGTACAGCAGCGCGGGACCCTGCCCCTTGGTGGCCTCGGAGGCGATGGCCTGCCACTGCTCGACGAGACGTTCCACGTCGTTCCCCAACTCCTCGGCACTCGCCCCGGCGGCGGCGGTCCGGACGATCAGGCCGTGCCCCTCGGGGCGGATGGCGTCGACGATCCGGCGCAGCCGCTTGCGCTCGGCATCCTCGAGCCGCTTGGAGATGCCGTAGGCCGTGCTGTTCGGGACCAGGACCACGAACCGGCCGGGGATCGAGACCTCCTGGGTGAGCCGGGCCCCCTTGGCCCCGATCGGGTTCTTGGTCACCTGGCACAGGATGGTCTGACCCGGGCGGAGCAGTTGCTCGATGCGGGGCTGGCCGGGGGCGCCACCGGTCTCGACGTCCTCGGTGTCGTAGCGGACATCGCCGTGGTAGAGGACGGCGTTCTTCGGCGTTCCGATGTCGATGAAGGCGGCCTCCATCCCCGGCAGCACGTTCTGGACCCGCCCGCGATAGATGTTGCCGTCGATCTGGGTGGCGTCGTCCGACGCCCGGGAGATGTAGTGCTCGACCAGGGTGCGGCCCTCGAGGAGGGCGATCTGGGTGGCCTCCGGACGTACGTGCACGCAGATCATGTACCGCCCGACGGCCTTGCCACGCCGCTCGCGCCCGCCCCGCCGGCCCTCGGCCCTCGGCCCCGCGCCGGCCTGGGCCCGGGGGCCGGCGGCGGGCGCATCGGCGGCACCGCCGGGCCGCTGCCGTGCGCGTCCGCCGCTCCCACCACGTCCCTCGCCGCGGCCGCCAGCCGGGGTGTCCGGGCGGCGTCCGGTGCCGGCCCCGCCGTTCGCCGTGCTGCCGGCACCCGGATCGGTCACGGGACGGGCGGGCCGGCTGTCCCCGATCTTCGGTCGTTCGGGGACGGCCCGGGGCCCCACCGCGGCTGGGCCCTCGGCCCCGGGTGCCGCCGGCGCGGCCGACACGGCCGCGTCCGGAGGCCCGTCCGCGCCCTCGTCCTGGGCCCGGGCACCGGCCGACGAGGACCTCCCTCGACCTCCGCGGGAGCCGCGCCGCCTGCGACCCTGGGTCCGGGCGCCGTTCTGGTCCCGGGCCTCCTGGCCTACGCCATCACCCTCCGGGCCGACCGCGCCCGGGGTCGGTCCGTCACCGTGCGAGCCGTTTCCCGACGGCGGCAGGCCCGCACTGGGCTTGACCGGCGTGACGGCCTGGGGTGGTCCCGGCGATTCTGCCGGGACCTCCACCGGTTGTCCGGTTGCTCCATCTGACATCGATATCCCTTTCAAGACTTCTCATGACGCACGCTCCAACGCGTGCGCGGCGCGGTCGACACCCGCGGTGTCCCCCCGGCGTTGGAGGGGCTCCTCGCGGATGCCGTCGCGCTCGATCCACTGTTGCGTTCTGCATGCCCGGCCGAGGACCGGGACTCCCCCGCTTCCGCCGCGGCCCGCCGCCTCCGATGATGCATCGCCACCGGT
>JBEKIU010000013.1:0-38244 GCA_050011635.1 Acidimicrobiales bacterium | reverse complement strand
GCCGACGATGGCCGCGGCATAGCCGTTGACCACGAGCAGGGTCATGGCCGGGATGCTCAGCCCGATGGTCTGGGTCGGCGCCAGCAGCACGCCGGCCAGGGCAGCCATCACGAACCCGAGGATCCATCCGTACTGGCTCATCCGGTTGGGCGACGCGCCCGACATGGCCAGCAGCTCAGGGTCGTCGACCACGGCCCGGAGAGCGACCCCGGTACGGGTCTGGTAGAAGAGCAGACGCAAGGCGATGGCCACCGCCACCGCCACCCCGATGATCAGCACCTCCTGGTACTGGATGTTGATCCCCACCAGACGGAACTGCCCGTTCACCATGTTGCCCACCAGGTGCTGGGTGCTCGGGCTCCAGGTGACGGTGGCGAATCCGGTGAGGATCACCAACAGGCCGAGCGTGACCATGACCGGCCGTTCGGCCGAAGCGCCGTGGAGCCTCCGCATGAGCACCCGCTCGACCAGCGCACCCGAGATGGAGGCGCCGACGACCAGGATGATGAACAGCGCCACCAGGATGTTCACATTGTGGTCGGTGACCAGCTCCCAGTAGCAGAAGGCAGCGATCATGCCCACCGCCCCCTGGGCGAAGTTGAAGACCCCCGACGTCGTGTAGGTGACGACCAGGCCCGTGGCCGCGATGGCGTACCCCGCACCGAACATGATGCCGAACACGCTGTACTGCAGGAAGTTGCTCACCGAATCAATCCCGTTCCCCGATGGACCTCATCAGACAGCTCCAGCTCCGGTGCCCCCGAACCCGCTCAGGATTTCGGCGGCGCCACGTAGGAGTAGTCGCACCGGTACCCGTTGGTCGGGCTGTTGATGGGCGGGTTGTTCTGGCGGGTCCATTGCGAATTGAGCACCTGGCCCACCAGATAGCAGTTGGACGTCGTCCTGGCCGCCGGGTTGCTGGTGGTCACGATGTTCCCACCGTTGAACGAGGTGATCTTCGACAGGGCGGTCAGGATCGACCCGCGGCTCGGATTGGAGCCCGCGTTCTTCAGGGCCTGGGCGAAGAGCTGGGCCGACAGCCACCCGTAGAGGGTGAACAGGTCGGCGTGGAACCCGGGCGACGCCACGTTCACCCAGTGGAGGAAGGTGCTCACGGCGGGGATCTTGCCCTTGTCCCCTCCGAGGTAGAGGGAGGCGTTCTGGTCGAAGTAGGAGCCGTTGACCGCCTGTGGCCCCCCGGCCGCCGGGATCAGCGCGGTCGAGTAGGTGGCCGCGCCGAGCACCACCAGGGGATGGAAGTTCTGTTGGACGAGGTTCTTGAGCAGCGCCGAGGCGTAGACCTCGGCCATCTGGTCGATGAACAGCACCTTCACCCCGGCATTGCGCATGGCGATGACGTTCGGAGTGAAGTCGAACTGGGTGTCGCCGTACTGCTGTTCGTAGACGACCTTGTAGCCGACCTTCTCCATGACGTACTTCTCACCGGCCCAGTCCGCCTCGGGCGACGGGAGGTCGGCCACCAGGGTCCCCACATGCTGGAGCGGCGCCGAACCGAATTTCTTCCAGTAGTACTGCAGCGCGCCCTCCTCCCAGCCTCCTTCGAGGGGGACGGCGCTGTAGACGTTGGGCAGCGCGTTGGTCGCCGGGTCGAGCACCTGGGTTACGTCGGGAACGCCCGGGTTCGCCGCCAACACGGTTCCGCCGAAGCTGTCGAAGGTGGAGAACCCACCGACCAGCGCGGCGTCGGTGGACACGGCGTTCTGGGTGGCGTCCTTGTTGCCGGTGCCCGTGTACTGGTCGTCAGCACTGTCGACGATGATCTTGCGTCCGTTGACCCCGCCGGTGGAGTTGACGTAGTCGGCGTAGGCCTGCGTACCGACCAGGGCCCCCTTGAAGAGGCCGCCGATGGCGAGCGTGGACACGTTGCCCACCCGGATCGAGGTGGCGGTGATGCCGGTGTGGTCGCTGAAGGCGCTGGAAGGCACCGTCCTGTTCCCGATGCTCGCTTTTCCTCCACCCGATGTCGTGGTCGTCGTCGTCGAGTTGGTGGAGCTGCAGGCCACCGCGGCGACGGCCACCACCGCAACCATCGCCAGCGCGGCCATGCGCGTCTTCCACGATGCAGAACCCAAGGCTCCCCCTTGTTCTCGGTCCAGGCCACGTCGGGCGGGAAACGGCCCCGGCAACATGACGGAAATATGAATATGTGACTCTACGTCAGAAATGTGACTCTACGTCAGAAACTCGTCTGTGTGTCTAGCACTCCAGTCGAGAAAGGTCATATGTCCGATGCGGGAACCGGACCCGGTACCCGGAGCCCGGCCCGGGTCCGCATGGCCTCCAGAAACCGGACCGCGCCCATGGTGGTGTGCCGGCAGCGGATCGAGGCCAGGACGTCGAAGGCGTGCTGGGCCCGGGGCAGCTCGACATAGGCCACCGGCGCCTCCGAGGCCATGCGCAGCTCGGCCACGAAGTGGCGGGCCACCGTCAGGGGCACCAGGGTGTCGTTGACCCCGTGCATCACGAACATGGGCGGGGCCGAGGATGTCACACGGTGGTCCGGTGAGGCCTGCTCGAACTGGTCGGGGTTGTCCGAGATCGTGGTTTTCATCACCCGGCCCTCGAGGAGGTCGAGGAGCCCGGGTCCGTAGGCGCCGGACAACGCCGGGTCACCGGTGGTGTCGTACACGCCGTAGTAGGGCAGGCAGGCGTCGACCGAGGTGTCCAGGTCCTCGAAGCCGGGCTGCCACTCGGGCCGGTTGGGCGTGAGGGCCAACAGGCTCGACAGATGCCCCCCGGCCGAGCCCCCGGAGACGGCGATGAAGCCCGGATCCCCGCCGTACTCGGCGATGTGCTCCCTGACCCAGGCGACGGCCCGCTTGCAGTCCACGATATGGGCCGGCCAGGTGGCCCGCGGGCTCAGTCGGTAGTTGATGGCCACGCACACCCAGCCTCGCCGGGCCAGCTCGTGGAGCATCGGGATGCCCTGCTGGCGCTTGTCCCCCATGACCCACGCTCCCCCGTGGATATAGACGATGACCGGTGCCCCCACCGGCACCGGCGACCGACGGGTGAGGAGATCGAGCTTGTGCCGGTAGTTCCCGTCGCCCCAGTAGTCCACGTTCCTGACCCGCCTGATGCCCCACCAACGGAAGGGCACCGCGATCACCAACCGCCACCACCGGTTCCAGGACGGGGCCGGATCGAATCCGTCGACGGTGATCGCCCCACCCTTGGCGCCGTCGAGTGCTTCATCGACCAGCTCCCCGGCACCGTGGGCGATCACGGCCAGCTGAACCAGCCCGGCCCCCGAACCGGCGGCGATGGCCAGGCCGACCCAGCCCGGCCATGCGCTGAGGGCGCCGCTCCAGACGAAGACGGCGGCTCCGGCCATCTCGACGGCGCACACCTGCAAGGGGAGCTCACCTGGTATCCAGCCCAGCGCGAAGCTGGCCACGGTGAACGGCTCACGCCTGATCGGGTGATAGGCGTTGACCACGAGGACCGCGAAGGCAATGCTGACTGCGAGGAACACCCAGGCCATCCCTCCATCAAACACGGTCCGACCCGAGATGTGAAACCAATCGGGACCAGGGTCGGATCCCGAGGGCGGAGGTGGCCGCAGTCCGTGAAGGGGGACCGGGTATGGAACGACTCAGTGGACTCGACGCCAGCTTCCTCTATCTCGAGACCCCGAGCCTCCACATGCACGTGGCCATGACCCTGGTCTTCGATCCGGCGACCGTCCCGGGGGGCTACTCGTTCGACCGGATGAAGACCGGGATCGCCCGCCGACTCCCCTGCGCCCCGGTGTTCAGGCGCCGCCTGGTCGAGGTGCCGTTCCGCCTCGGCCACCCGGTGTGGGTCGAGGACCCCGGATTCGACATCGACTACCACGTGAGAAGGGCGGCGGTCCCGAAGCCGGGTGGGTTGCGCGAACTGGCCGACCTGACCGGGGAGATCACCGGGCACCAGCTGGATCGGGCCCGGCCCCTGTGGGAGATGTGGATCATCGAGGGCCTGGCCGACGACAACATCGGCTTTGTGGCCAAGATGCACCACTCCACCGTCGACGGCGTGTCTGGGGCGGAGCTGCTCTCCGTGCTCTTCGATCTCGACCCCGACCCGCAGCTGCAGGTCGAGCGGCCCGAGTCCCCGGTCGACGAGTCGATCCCGTCGGGGCTGGAGCTGATGGCCCAGGCCGCGGTGGCCCGGTCCATCCGACCGTTCGAGATGACCCGCGACATCGTGCGGACCGTTCCCCGGGTGCTCAATGTGCGCAAGGTCAGGTTGGGGACACCGGACCGCAGTGAGCAGTCGAAGGCCGCGCTCCCCCTGTCCGCGCCCCGGACCTCGTTCAACAGCGCCCTCACCTGGCGCCGGAGTGTGGCGCTGACCGCCATCGGCCTCGACGACGTCAAGCGGGTGAAGAACGCCACCGGGACCACCGTGAACGATGTCATCCTTGCCGTTTGCACCGGAGCCCTGCGCTCCTTCCTGGTCGACGGCGATGAGCTGCCCGACAAACCGCTGGTGGCCGTGGTACCGGTGTCGGTGCGGCCCGACATCGGCTCGCCCAAGGGCTCCAACCAGCTGTCCACGATGTTCGTCCATCTCCCGGCCAACCTCGACGATCCCATCGACCGCCTGATGGCCATTCACGAGGGGACCAAGGGGGCCAAGGAGGAGCACAACGCCCTCGGGGCCGACACGTTGCAGAGCTGGACCGAGCACGCCACCCCCAACGTCTTCGCCAGTGGCGCCCGGCTGTACTCGGCCATGCGGCTGGCCAACCGGCACCGGCCCATCGCCAATCTGGTCATCTCCAACGTGCCCGGTCCGGACTTCCCGCTGTACCTGGGCGGTGCCGAGCTGAAAGCCGGCTTCCCGCTCGGACCGGTCATGGAGGGGATGGGGCTCAACATCACCGTCATGAGCTATCGGGGCATCCTCTACTGGGGGATCATGGCGTGCCCCGACTCCATCCCCCGCCTCTGGGACCTGACCGCCGCCATACCGCCGGCCCTCGACGAGCTCCTCGAAGCCGCCGACGAGAAACCGGCCACGTACCGGTCCGAGGACGCGGCCGCGGCCGTCAGGGCATCGGGACTCGACGTCGAGATGCCCGGGACCTGAATCTCGTTTGACCGGACGGACATCCGGCACCGACCACTACTCACGGCGCCTGGGACACCGCCATCGACGACGCCCCGGAACACACCCCGATCGGCCTTCCGAACGTCTGGGATCCCGGTCGGTAGGGGATGACCGCGCTGAACCCGTCGACGACGAAGGCACCGGTGCCGCCCGGGCCGAACACGATGTCGGTCGGATGCCCGGTACCCGCTCGCGGTGGAAGTCGCACCGGATCGGCGGGGTCGGCAAAGGTGGCCAGAGGGACCGGGTTCACCCAGTTGTTGGCCGCGTCGGCCACCAACAGTTCCGTTCCGGCCGGGTTGAGGGCGATGGACGCCGGATCGGAGATGCCGAACTTGTCGAATCCGGTCGTGGGCAGCGTGGCACCGGTGGCGGTGTCGATGGGGAGCACTCTCCCGCCGTAATCGGTTCCACCCTGTCCGACCACGTAGACGGTGGCTCCGTTGCCGGAGACCACGATGCCATGGGGCGAGTTCACCGACGATACCGAGAGCCTGGTGGGAATCTGAGCTCCGGCAGTGGCAGTGGCCGTGTCGACCGGGAACACCCCACCGGCAACGAGCGCATAGAGCGTCGTGCTCGCCGGGTCGAGCGCCAATCCGAAGATGGTGTCGCCGGGGCCGAGGTCGAGCGGAGCACCGACCTGGCGTGAGACGGCATCGACCGGGACGATGGTGCTGCCGCTGGCCGCCAGGACGGTCCTCCCGCCCGGCATGACCACGATGGCGTGGGTGCCACCCTGACCGGGAATCTTGATGGGCTCCTCAGCCTGCTGCGTGACCAGGTTGATGGGTATCACCACATTTTGGACGTTCACCCCGGAGGTCGGGACGGCCGTGCCTTCGGTCGTCGCCGTCGCGCCGGTGGTGACCGGGGGCAGCGTGTGCCGGGTCGAGGGGGAAGGGGTCACGCCGTCGCTCGTCACCACGTAGGCCCACCGACCGTCCGGTGACGTGGCGATGGCGAAGTTCCCGAGGTCCGGGGTCCCCGAGAGGGGGAGCCGGATGTCAGGTTCGGCCGTATGCGTGGCCAGCTCCACCGGTGTCACCGCATTGGGGCACACCACGTAGCCGACGGCGCCCGGAGGCGACAGCGACGGGGCGACAATCGTCGGTGGCGTCGGCGTGGAGAACAACGAGCAGCCGGTGAGGGCGGCGGCCGCCACCAGCAGCGCCGGCGCCACCTGGCGATGGTGTCGTCGCCGGTGTGCACCCACCGGACGCGCTGTCGCCGCGGACGGAGGGGATGCGGACGGGGTCGACCCGATGGCGGACCGAGTCAAGTGCCGGACCCCGACTCAGGAATGTTCGAAATTCGGTGCGCCTTCGACAGCGAAGCCGAATTCGTCGACATAGCACCACCACCAGTCCTCCCCCGGTTCGAACGACTGCACCAGCGGATGGCCCGTCTCGTCGAAGTGGGCCGTGGAATGGCGTCCGGGAGAGCTGTCACAGCACCCCACGTGACCGCACAGCATGCACACCCGGAGATGCACCCACCGGCCGCCTTCGCGCAGGCAGTCCTCGCATCCGTTCGATGACGGTTCGACCTCTTGCACCTGGGCCAGATGGTTGCAGAACTCCTCGGCATCTGTCATGGCTTCTCCTCCGGGCGCGGAGCTCCTCCAGCCCCGGCTGCCGGGCGCGGGCGGGTGGCAAACGATGGTACCGGTCGATCGACGGTCGCCGTCACCGGGCTCCGATCGCCCGCACCGCCAGGGGGACCGGCATGCAGCCGGAATGGGCCAGGCAATCGTGGAAGTCGCGGAGCGCGCCACCCCCGGCCAGCCAGTCGTCCCTCGCCCGCTCGATGGCCATCGCCCCAGTCAGGTAGGCCGACGCCTGGGTCGGCCAGGCACAGTAGCGAGCCACCTCCGATCGGGCCGTGGGCAACGGCAGTAGCGCCTTGTCGTGCATGAAGGCCACGGCATCGTCGACGGACATCTCCCCGGTGTGGAGCGACGTGTCGACCACGATGCGGGCGGCCCGGAACAGGCGGGCCTCGAGCTGTCCGAGCTCCTGCTCGGGCGTGAAGAACCCGGCATCCCGCATCATCCCCTCGGCGTAGAGTGCCCATCCCTCGGCGAAATAGTCGGACGTGAAGATCCTGCGCACCTCCCGCGACTCCTTGGTGGTCATCAGATGCCAGTGGTGGCCGGGGTAGGCCTCGTGGACGGCGGTGGTGGCCATCGAATAGGTCGCGTTGCTCTCGAGCAGGCCGTCGATCTCTTCTGCATCCCCATCGTCCACCGGGTAGGGCACGAAGAAATAGCCCTCCCTGGAGGGCTTGAACATGGGCGGCGCGATGTAACAGGCCACGGCCAGCGTGGCCCGCACCGCGGGCGGAGCCGGGAGGACGAGGCAGCGTTCGTCCGGGGGGTCGGTGACCAGCCCCTGGTCGATCATGAAGCGCCGGGCCTCGAGGCAGATGGCCTCGTACTCCGCCCGCATGGCCTCGATCGACGACGGATGGACCTGCTGGAGCTGCCGTACCGCCGCGGCCCAGTCATCCGATCCACCGGTGATGCGCGCGGCGACCTCCCCCATCCTGGCGGCCACCCGGTGGTACTCGTCCCATCCCTGCTGGCGCAGCGACCGGACATCGGTGTCGAGCAATTCCCCCTCTTCGAGGACGGCGTTGTACCGGTCCTCACCGAAGACGTACGTCCCCGTGCACCCGGCTGCCAGTCCCCGCAGGTGATCGGCGAACTTCTCGTACGCCCGGGCCCCGATCTCCCCGGCCTCGCCCAGACGCCTCTGGTTGTCGGGCTCCGACGCCAGTCGGGCCACCTCACTCCGGGCGAAGCCGACGTTGGCCACGCACTCGGACAGGCCGCGCTCGACGATGAGCCGGTTGGCCAGGGACGGGTCGAGATTGTGGCGGGCGTCGTCGAGCACATCCCCGATGCCGTGCAGCCGGGCCACGGCCGCGTCGGTGAGCTCGTCCTCGGACCGCATGGCCAGGAGGAAGAGTTCGGTGATGCCGGTCTCGAGGTAGCCCTCGGGGGAGCGACGCCACTCTTCCCAGTCGGCCACGGCCACCCGCCGCCCCAGTCGGGCGATGACCAGTGCCCGATCGATGGACTGGTCGAACGTGAGGGTATCGCCGTCGAAATCCCTGAAGCGCCGGACCCACGCGATGTCGTCGACGGCACGGCGTTCGAACCCGGCTGCGGACAGGTCGTCGAGGCGGTCGTCGAATCCGTCCCGACCCACCACGGACGCCATCCGGGGCGATTCGTCGAACTCTCTGGCCATGAGCTGGCCGATCGCCAGTTCGAAGGCATCGGTCGGTGCGGTCATCTGACGGAGTATAAGAACCCGTCCGCGGCCGGTCGGGGTTCCGCTCCGGTGCTCGGCGGTCAGAAGGGCAGGTACGACTCCGATCGGCCACTCGACACCAACACAGAGGCCACGTGGTCGGCCAGCATCTCGAGGGGCCTGATCTCCTCGCTGCTCAACTGCACGGGCCTCGAGTGGGCCAGGACCACACTGCCCACCCGGGTCCGGTGGGCCCACAACGGGAGCACGACCACGGCCCTGGCCCCGCCGTCGCGCAGTGAACCGGTGCCGACGAACCCCCGTCCGAGCGCATCGGACCCCGTGTAACACGATCGGATCTCGCCCACCAACGAGGACAGCGCGTGGAGGTCGGCCGGCGCCAGATTGAAGAGGTCCTCGGCCAGCGGGCCGGCGGCCGCGGCCACGGAGTGCCCGCCGGACGTGGCCAGGACGAGTGCGGCCGAGTCCAGCTGTGACGCCTCCTTGACGCATCGCACCAGGCGCTCGGCCATGTGCGGTTCGTCGGTGATCCCCGAGATGGCCACCGACGCCTGGACCGTCCGGTCCCACGCCGATTCCTCCAGGGTGTCGCCGATGGCGTGGAGGCGTTCAGCCAGCATCGCCGCCCTTCGCTCGAGGCGCTCCAGCATGCCTTCGGGCAGCGGGACCAACGACTCGATGTTGAGGGCGCCGACCGTCGAGTCCCCGATCCTGATCGGAACACAGATCTCCGAGACGACACCGGGGATGGCTTCGAGGTAGTCGGGGCTCACCGAGACGTCCGGGACCACGATCGGCTCACCTGTCATCCAGGTGCGTCCGGTGATACCGGCTGATCCGCACATACCGTCGAGGATCTGCCAGAGACCCCGCTGGGCGATGCAGCGCAGCTCACCGCGCCGTTCGAGATAGACGCTCGGCATGACCTGGCCCTGCCGGAATAGGTGCTCGACCACCACCGAGCAGGCCCGGCGGGAATCCGGCGCCCGGTCGAGGGCGTCGGCCAGCTTGTCTTCGGACGACACACCGGCGGCCGTGTCCCGAATCGGCGCGGGCATGCCCCTCGGGTGGACGGAGTCGACGGTCGGCCATGCCGGTCCCGGACGGGCGAGGAGATAGCCCTGCACCAGGTGCACCTCGGCATCGCAGAGGATGTCGAGCTCGGTCTCGGACTCCACCCCTTCGGCGATCACGCTGGTGCCCACCTCGCGGGCGAACGCCACCATGGCGCTGACCAGGGCGCGACGGTTCTTGTCCGTGCCGAGGTCGCGTACCAGCTCCCGGTCCAGCTTCAAGAAGTCGGGGGTGAGCTCGATGACGTGGCGCAGGCTCGAGTAGCCGGCCCCCGCGTCGTCGATGGCGATCCGGACGCCTCTGGCCAGCCACGGCTCGAGGTCGTGGCGGAGCCGGCAGTAGTCGGCCACGGCCTCCTGCTCGGTCAATTCGATCACCAGGCGGTCGGGGAGGTCGTCGAGGATCCGCATGGCGGCCGGATCTGCCAGCAGCGAGGGACTCAGGTTGACGAACAGCAACCGCTCCTCGGGGATGGGCCCCAGCCGGGCCGCGGCGGCCAGGCAGGCGACCTCCAGCTCGCGGCGGAGGCCGAACTGCTCGGCCTTGGCCAACCACCAATCCGGCGGCCGGACAGGTTCGAGCGGCATACGGGCGAGGGCCTCGTAGCCCACGATGAGCTGGTCGGCCGGCCGGACCACTGGCTGCACCACCGACGTCACGACCCCGGGTTCGCACAGAACCAGGACCGACGCGCGGACCCCGGAGTGGTCGTCGCGCTCCGCGCCGGCGCCCAGGCGAGCAGTACGCAGAGCCATGCGCTTGCATCGACCGGAACCGGCCGCATCTTGAGCCGGTCAGGCCAACATTTCCGTGGGGAGATGCGGGCCGGCGGGCCGGGCCTGGATGCGGGACACCGCGACCTCGTTCACGTTGTGGCCACGAGGTCCGCGGGGACGGTGACGGCGAGCAACCCGGCCACCGCCGGGGCCCACCAGGTGGCGCTCGGCCTCCCCCGGTCGATCGCCGCGGCCAGACGGTGGGTGGCGGGATGCCCCCCGGTCACCACCGCCACTTGCGGCGCAGTACGGGGGCTGCCGTGGACGCCCCGCACCGGAAGCTCGACGGGCGAGAACCAGCGCCCGGCCCGGGCCCAGACCAGAACGGTTTCGTCGTCGAGTCTCCGCGAGCCCTCGACGCCGGGCACATCGGTCATCCACCGGTCGTCACGGGCCATCGCCCCGCCGGCCACGGCCACCGCGCCGTCGTCGATGACGAGCCCGCCCAGCCCGAGCCGACCGGCCGCGGCGCGTAGGTCGATGGGAACGGGCTCGACGACGGCTTCCTGGCTGTGGTCGCTGACCACGATCACCACCCAATTGCTCCACTCCGTGCGCAACGCCTCGGTGATCGACCCGAGGAGGGAGTCCGCCCGGCCGTAGCGTCGAAGGGCCTCCGGGCTGTCCGGCCCGAAGATGTGGGCCGCGGTATCGGGCTCGTTCAGCTGCGCGACGATCAGCTCGGCGTCACCGCTCACCGCCTCGAGGACCCGCGCCGCGGTCTCGCGGTCCTTGGCGTAGCCCAGGACGTCGGTGGCGACACCATCGGCAAACCCGCCGTCGGGCCAGACGGAGTCGGCCGCACCGGCCCCGGTGACCCCGACGAGGTGGTAGTCACCGAACACCGCCGCACTGGGCCGCCCGGCGGCGCACATCGCATCGAAGATCGTCGGCGACGACGGCCCCCGCTGCCACGCCGGGACCGGGCCGTCGGCGGTCGGAATCTCGTTGGCAACGATCCCGTGGACGGCTGGCGTCACACCGGTGACGAACGTGGCGTGGTTCGGGTAGGTCGACGTCGGCATCACGCCGAGGCCGCCCTCCGGGCACCACCCGCCGGTTCGGGCCAGCGAGGTCAGGACGGGCATGGCGTCGCCGTTCACGTGTCTCGGGGACACGCCGTCGAGGACCAGGAAGAGCACCCTCATCCGGCAACCGCGATCCCGGAGCCTGTCTCCGGCGCTCCCGCCCGGGCCGTCACCCGGTCATCAGTTCCAGCGTGGACAGCCAGGCGTCGAGGGCCGGCACCCTCGCCCCGGGGTCCTTGGCCGCCTCGTCCGCCCGTCGGAGCTCGACCGCGGCGTCGAAGAACGGGGAGGCGCGAAAGAGGGCCAGCTCGTCGACCGTCATCGACTCGCCCTGCTCGGCCAGCGTCCGCACGCTGCCCTCCGACAGCTGCCGCCGATACGACTCGTCCACGGTGACGAGGAAGCGTTTTGCCGGCACGTGGCTCTCGATGAGCGCCGCCACCCGTTCGCCGAAGACCGGGCGCACCAAGGCCGCGCCCACCTCACCGTGGACGTCCGCACATCCCGGCATCAGCACATGGCCCACGTCGTGGAGGAGTCCAGCCACCTGGAGCTCGCCGTCACCCGGGTTGGTGGCACGCAGGCGCGCTGCGCACTGGAGCCCGTGATGGAGAATGCTCAGTCCGGTGATCTCCTCGTTCGGCTCCTCCATCGAGCCGGCCTCCCGCAACAGGTCGATGACGGTGGCGAGGGTGGGTCGGTCGGCGACAGCCTCTCTCATCCACCCGATCCTAGGCCTGGTCGTCCGGGGCCCGGCGGGGTGCGGTGACCGGGGCCGGTCGGTGCTACCGGAGGCCGGGGACCAGAAACTCGTCCACCAGACGGCGGACACTGGCCGGATCGTCGGCGTCCACGGCATCACCGGGGACGGTGACGAGTGACAGCACCGTCCGCATGACCCACTCCCCCCCTCGGACAATGTCGAGGTCGGCCCGGACCTCGCCACGGGAACGGGCGGCCTCGAGGTACGGGTGCCAGAACACTGCCATGCCCGGCATCATCTCCCGCAACCCGACACCAACCGTCTCGGCATAGACCGCCGGCTCCTCCTCCTTGAGCCGGAGCAGGAGGGCTCCGGGCTTGTGCTCCCTCGATATCCGGACCGCCTCTGCCACCTGGGCGGCGATGCCCCGGACGGCGGCGATCCGGGCATGGGCATCGGCCCAGAACATCTCGTCCGTCCGGGCCAGCGCGGCAACGATGAGCGATGCCTTGTCGGGGAAGTGCTTGTACAGCCAGGCCCGGGACATTCCCGCCTCGTGCGCGATCTCGATGACCGTCGTCCTGCGGATGCCCGACCGACGGAGGCACCGTTCGGCCGCCGCCAGCAGGCGGTCCCGGCTCCCGGCACCGCGTAGGTCCGTCGCCGGGCTCACCGGACGACGAAGTCGCCGAAGTCGGGGTGCTTCGTCCAGGTCCAATAGTCGACAAGGCGCCACGGGCTCAGGACGTGGATCTCCCCGTAGGCGTTCTTGAAGAACGAATGGCGTACCGACGGTTGCGACCAGACCAGCTTCTTGATCTCCTGCTGGGAGCGCTCGTGCCAACCTTCGTACTTGTCCTGGCGCGGCTCCATCGAACGGTGACCGCCGACGATGAGCTCCTCCAGGCACTGGGTGATGTAGCGCATCTGGCACTCGGAATGGAAGATGAGGCTGCCGCCATGGGCCAGGTTGGTACCGGGCCCGTACATGCAGAACAGGTTCGGGAACCCGGGCACGGTGATGCCCAGATAGGCGGCCGGCCGCTCGCCCCACAGGGTGCGCAGATCGGCCCCGTCGCGCCCGGTGACGTCGAGTGGCCAGAGGACCCGATTGGCGTAGAAGCCGGTGGCGTAGACGATCACGTCCGCCTGATGGTGCTCGCCGTCGACGGTCACGACGCCGTCGGCGTCGATGTGGTCGATGCCGGTGCGGACGAGATCGACGTTGTCCCGGGTGAGCGCCTTCAGCCAGCTGCCATTGTCCTGGAGGGTGCGTTTCCCGGTGGCCGGGTAGTCCGGGACGACCTTGGCGATGAGGTCTGGATCGTCGCCCACCTGGCTGACGATCCAGTCGGTGAACATCTGCCGGGTGAGCTCGTTCATCTCGCTCACCGCCCGCTGCTGGTCGGGGTAGTCAGGATCGACGCGGGCTGCCTCGAGACCCTTGTCGCATCCGGGCCACAGGATCAGGAATCGGTACCAGCGCCCGTAGAACGGGAGATGGCGCAGCGCCCACCTCCCACCCGGGCCCACCGTGGCGTGATAGTTCGGGTTGGGGAACATCCATTGGGCGGTCCGCTGGAAGACCGTCAGGTGCTCAACATCGCCGGCGATGGCCGGTGCGATCTGGAAGCCGCTGGCCCCGGCGCCGATCATGGCAACCCGCTTGCCGGTGAGGTCCACCGAATGGTCCCAGCGCGCCGAATGGAACGCCGGTCCGGCGAATCCCTCCTGACCGGGAATGTCGGGGATGTGCGGCCGGTTCAATTGCCCGACGGCGGAGATCACCGCCCGGGCGACCAGCGTCGACTCCGTGCCGTCTTCCGTCCGAACCCGCACGGTCCAGGTGCCGGCCCCGTCGTCCCAGATTGCACCGAG
Source organism: Acidimicrobiales bacterium (assembly GCA_050011635.1). Lineage (GTDB taxonomy): Bacteria > Actinomycetota > Acidimicrobiia > Acidimicrobiales > RAAP-2 > Bog-756. The sequence continues at coordinate 24,386 of JBEKIU010000013.1, read as the reverse complement.
CACCTCGGTTCCCCAGCGCACCGACGGTTCGATGCCGTGCTTGTCCATCACCGCCTCGAAATACGCCTGGAGCTCGGGTTGCCGAGCGAAGAACTCCGTCCACGCGTCACTCGGTTCGAAGCTGTAGCAGTAGAAATGGCTGCCAACATCGACGCGGGCGCCGGGATACGAGTTCTCCCACCAGGTCCCGCCGGGCCCCGGGTTCTTCTCGACGATGGTGAACGGGATGCCGGCCTGCTTCAACCGGATGCCGGCCAGCAGTCCCGACTGCCCGCACCCGATGACCACGACGGGAAAGGCGTCACGGGCGGTGGCGTCGGCGGGCACGGCGACCCGCCGCAGGTCGGCTCCGTCCAGCTCCATCTCCTCCATCAGCATCGGGACGTACTCGGCGGGCACCTCCTCGCAGACGAGCCAGCTCATCATCTCGTGGAGCAGTTCGGCGGAGATCGGCTCGGGCTCGGGGCACCCCCGGTCGCGGTAGTGGCGGATGACCTCGAGGGCGATGGCACGGACCTCGGCCTTGTCCTCTTCGGTCATGTAACCCTGGACCTCGTTGAGGAAGAGCCCGGCCGGCTTCAACCGTCCGCGGATGAGCTCGGGGTCGCCGGACATGTGGACCAGCGAGAGCATCAACGTCGGGATGCTCACGTCGGCCAGCGCCTCGGCGATCTCCGCGTCGGGGGTGTCGAACGGCTCGCCCGCGTGCGGGTTGCGCATGTGGTGGCCCTTTCTCGGTGCGGACGTTCACCTGCGAGGTGTGCCATAGTACACAACATCGCAATTGTGTCTACCGAGCAGCGGTCTCCCGAGCAGCGGTCTCCCGAGCAGCGGTCTCCCGAGCAGCGGTCTCCCGAGCAGCGGTCTCCCGAGCAGCGGTAAGGGGAGAGGAGAGCTATGCGCCAGGTCGTCATCGACGGGCCGGGTGCCGTCCGTGTGGTCGATGCCCCCGACCCGGTCCTGCCCGGCGCCGACGGTGCGGTGGTGACCGTGACCTCAACCGCCATCTGCGGATCGGACCTACACTTCTTCGACGGGGACATCCCGGTCGGCGACGGGATCGCCGTCGGCCACGAGTTCGTCGGTACCGTCGCCGAGGTGGGTCCCGACGTCCGCCGCTTCCGGCCCGGGGACCGGGTGCTCACCGCATCGGTCACCGGTTGCGGGTACTGCGACGGATGTGCCACCGGCGATCCGGTCACCTGCATCGAGGGCCCCAAGGTCTTCGGTTCGGGAGCGCTGCCCGGTGGTCAGGCCTCTGCGGTGGCGGTGCCGTCGGCCGACTTCCAGCTCCTGTCCATCCCCGAAGGCATGGACGACGAGTCGGCGCTGCTGCTCACCGACAACCTCGGGACCGGATGGATCGGCGCCCAGCGGGCCGACTTCCCCGCCGGGGGCACTGTCGTCGTCCTCGGGCTGGGCGCCGTCGGGCTCTGCGCCGTTCGTTCCGCGTTGGCCCTGGGCGCAGGACGGGTGCTCGCCGCCGACCCGGTAGCCGGTCGCCGCTCACTGGCATCGGACTCCGGTGCAGTCCCGATGGAGGGTCCGACGGTGGAAGCCGTGCTCGACGCCACCGCGGGCAGAGGGGCCGACGCGGTGATCGATGCCGTGGCCAGCGACGCCACCCTGGGCGACGCGCTCACCTGTGTCCGGGCCGGTGGCACGGTCTCGGTCATCGGCGTCCACGACCTCCAGCCCTTCGCGTTACCGGTGCTGACGGGTCTGTTCCGCAGCATCACCCTGAGGATGACCACCGCCCCGGTCCACGCGACCTGGAAGACACTGGTCCCGCTGGTGGTCAACGGCCGCCTGAGGACCGACGGCATCTTCACCCATCGGTTCTCGCTCTCCGAGGCGCCGCAGGCCTATGCGGCCGCTGCCGCCCGAAGCGCGGCGTGCATCAAGGTGATGATGCAGCCTTGAACCGTCGCCGCTCCCGACGGGCTCAGGCGACAGTTCGGCCGTGCTCGACCCGCGAGGCATCGAGCGCGGCCGACACCGCGTCCGGGCCGGCCAGCCGTCGACCGGCGGCAATGAGCAGGCTGCCCACCAGGCGGGCCGGCGCCCGGTGTGGAGGGGTACCCGGCCGGGCCGGACGGGAGCGCGCTTTCGGCGGCCCCGGGCGCGAGGCGGATGCGGCGCGTTCGCGCTCGGACATCCGGTTCCCCACCATCTGCTCTGCCATCCACGGGTGCATTCCCACAGCCGCAATTGTAGGGCAGTCACTTGACTTTGTCAACAATATCCCTATATAGTTATTGAACTATGCCACTCATCCACGCCGACCTCCCCTCCTCGAAGACCCCCCGGGTGTCGGTGCGGCCGTCGGTGGCCATCGAGATCGAGTGGGCCCTGGCCTCCGGTGAGCGGGAGGATTACCGGCTGGACCATCCCGTTCTGGCCGCGGTCTACGAGGCCCACCCCGATCTGCAGGCCCGGGTCGACGGCATCTGGGGGCCGGGCGAGGAGATGAGCTGCGGTGGCTTCATGGAGCTGATGGTGCTCGCCCACGGCGGTGGCCTCCTGTTCACGACCGATGCCGACGAGCTGCTCGAACGACTGGAGGAGCTCTGCACCACGGCGCCGCCACCGGAGGACGAGCTCCCACTGGTGACCGAGACGGCGGACGACCGGCGGGTGATCCTGCTCCGGTTGGAGCGGCTGCGGGAGTCAGGGGAACTGCGCGGCGAGTACGTCGAACTGGTTCGCGACATGTGGGCGGCGATCCGCGTCGAGTGGGAGCGCTCGGGTCGGGGGGCGGTGGAGGTGGCGGTGGCCATCCGCCGGGAGCTCGGGGCCAAGGGAGCCGACTGGCACGAGGTGGCGCGCAGCGAGTGCGATTTCGGCGAGCTGCTCGACCGCACGGTGGCGAACCTCGCCCCCGACGGCGAGCTCGTCGTGGTCCCCGCCTTCTTCACCCACAAGGGGCTGCTCGTCGACCTCCCCGGTGTGGTCGTCGTCGGGGTGCGTACCGATACCACCGGGGCACAGGCGCGGGCGCGCACCGAAGCGCTGGCCCGCCGGCTGAAGGCGATCTCGGATCCCACCCGGCTGGCCATGTTGGATGCCATGAGGAACGGCCCGCTCACCGTCACCGAGATCGCCGTGGCGTTCGCGCTGGCTCAGCCCACCGTCAGCAACCACGTGAAGGTCCTCCGGGATGCCGGCCTGGTCTCCGATGTCCGCGACGGGACGCGACGCCATCTGATCGTCGAGCACCGGGAGGTGGAAGAGCTGCTGGCGAACCTGCACGACGTGCTGTCGGACCGAGAGGACGGCCGCCGGCCCACGGCCGGCGATATGCGCTCCGGTGCCGGGGTCCGAACCTCGACGGATGTCTGACGCCGAGGACGAAGGAGCGACGGCTGCAACCGCGGGACGCTACGCCGTGGCCGACACCGCCTTGATGATGAACGCGTAGAGGTCGTGCCACTCGGGGGATCGGAACCCCGCTGAGGTGAGAAGCCTGGTGGCTCGGCGCTTCGTCCGGGCCTTGCCCCGCCGGCCGGCCAGCATCGTCGGGGCCAGCCACGCGGAGAACTGGTCGACGAGCACCAGGCGACCGCCCGGACGGATCGTCCTGAAGCACTCCTCGAGACCCGCCCGCTGATCCGACCAGTGGTCGAACGAGGTGGTGCTCACGACCAGATCGAACCAGTCGTCGGGAGCGGGCAAGTGCTCGGCCACCCCGAGGGAGAATCTGATCCGATCGTCGGCGGTCGTGGCCCGGGCCGCGTCAATCATTTTCGGAGCGGGGTCGACGCCCACCAACTCGGTGGCATCGGAGAAGTGGGCGGCCAGCAGGCGCAGCAGATAGCCGGTGCCACATCCGATGTCGATGACCCGCCGCGGTACCTCCGCGGATGCGGTGACCAGGTCCACCGTCCGGTCGGAGATCTCGTGATGGAGGGCACCGTGGCGGCCTTCGTCATAGGTCGCCGCACGTTGGTCGAATGCCGCGACATCACGATGTGGGGGCACGGCCCCGAGTCTGGCATCCCCACCTGACCCAGGACAGCGACCGACGACGGCCACCGACCACCTGCCCACGGACCACCGACCAGCGACCCACGGCGGATCGGCCAACCGTCGGCGGATCACCCGATCGGGGGCGCCCACGGAAGTACCATGCGTCGGGCCAGACCATTCGGCTCCCGACGGCCGGCCTCAACCTCCCTCCGACAGAAGGCGGAATCGATGCACGGGGCTCTCGGAACACTGCTGCCGTTGGCCATCGCGGTGACGATCTCGCCCATCCCGATCATCGCCGAGATCCTCCTCCTGTTCACCAAACGGCCGGTGGCCGCGGCGGCGGCCTACCTGTTTGGGTTCATCGTCGGCGTCGCCCTGGTCCTCGGCATCCTGGTCCTCGTGGCCAACGCCATCGACCTGTCGAAGTCCGGACCGTCCAAGGGGGCGGGCACGCTCCAGCTGGTACTGGGCGTCCTGTTGCTGGTGGCCGCGGTCCGGCGCTTCCGGCACCGCCCGAAGGAAGGCGAGGTCGCCCCGTCTCCGAAATGGATGGAAGGGATCTCGTCGTTCACCCCCCAGAAGTCGCTCGGGCTCGGCGCGGCCATCGGCGCCGCCAACCCCAAGAACATCGCCGTGGGCGTCGCCGGGGCCGCGGCCATCTCCTCGGCCCGCCTGTCCGCCGGGCAGTCGATCGTCTCCATTGTGGTCTATGTCGTCATCGCCGCCGCCGGTGTCGCCGCTCCTCTTGTCGTCATGGTCAGCCTGGGTGACAGGGCCCAGGCGGTCCTCGAGAGCTGGAAGGCCTGGCTGGCGCTGAACAATGCCACGGTGATGGCCGTGCTCCTCCTCGTGTTCGGCGTCGTCCTGGTAGGCAAGGGAGTCGCCGGGACCTGAGCTCCGGCGACGGTCGGACGGACCGGCTCAGAGGCCGGAGGTCACCGTGATCCGACCGGTGGCTGCAGCGTGCTTGAGGGCCTCGTAGTCGCGCTCGTTCTGGTCGGCGTAGGTTTCGGCGAACTCGACGATGGCCCGGTCGAAGACGGGGCCGGTGCCGAGGTAGGCGGCGATGGCGATCCGGTCGCCCGAGCGGGCGTGGGCCCGGGCCAGCGCCTGGGCGCACACTTCGGCGTACTTGGTGAGACCGGCGGGGATGGCCCCTTCGACCTCGAACGAGCCCTTCCAGTCGCGGAGCTGGCGGAGGTAGTAGTCCCGATCCACCCCGTCAGGGCCGGTGGCCTGTTGGTAGCCGAGGAAGATGTCGCTGGCCGCCTGCATGAGATGCTGGCCGGCCACCACCCGCTGGCCGTGGCTGGCGTACCCGCTCTTGCCCACGAACTCCTCCAGCACCGACGCCTCGGCCTCCTTGGCCTGGAGGATCAGCGGATCGTCGTTGTCCCGACCGACGAGGAGAACCACCCAGGCCCGGGTGCCCACGCTGCCCACGCCCACCACCTTGCGAGCCACCTGGACGAACTGGAACTGCTCCAGCAGGTGCCGCCGGTCGGTCTGGAGGCTGTGGCGGTAGCTGCGCAGCAACTGCAGGAGCAGGTCGCGGATGGCGTCGCTCTCGAGCTGGGGGAACAGCTCCTCGATGGGGACGATGAGCGGTGGGTCACTGATGAAACGGCGCCGGCCGTCGACCACCTTGGTGAGCCTGTCCAGGGCCTGAAGGCTGTCGCGGGTTCTGGCCTTGGTCATGATCCTGGCCGTGCGCGTGGCCATCCGCTTGTCCGCTCTCGACCCGGTGGACCCGGCGGTCGCCTCGAGGTCGGCGAGGAGGCTGACCACGTCGATGCGGGAGTACCAGACGTCGAGGGTGGACATGCCGGCCAGTCCGACCATCTCCCGGCGATACCCCGCCCCCACGGCCAGGGCCGCGGCACGCCCCTCCTTGTCGGTGAACTGGCGGTCCCGGGCGGCGATGACAACGCTGGCGGCCAAACGCTTGACGTCCCACTCCCACGGACCGGGGAGAGTCTCGTCGAAATCGTTGACGTCGAACATGAGCGCACGTTCGGGTGAGGCGAACAAGCCGAAGTTGGACAGGTGGGCGTCGCCGCAGATCTGAGCCGTCAGACCGGAACGGGGAGTGGTGGCCAGGTCCGAGGCCATGATCAGTGCGGCGCCCCGGAAGAACGTGAACGGTGACACCAGCATGCGTCCGTACCGGATCGGCACCAGCTCGGGCACACGGGTGGCGGCCTGGCCCTCGAGGAGGGCGACCGGGTCAGGACGGTCGTCGACCGGGTTGAACTCCGCCTGGGACGAGCGCGGCGCCAGGGTGCGGGCCTCCTTGCCGAGCCGCGTGCGCTCTTCCACGGTCGGGTGGGGCGCCGTGGGGACCGCCGTCCCTCCGGTGCGTGTCGGCGTCTGATCGACCATGGCTCTCCCATTCGCGGTCCGAGGACGGCTGCTGTCTGCGTCGTCTTGTCCAGGCCCACCGTACGCGCTGTTGCAGCCCGGCCACGACGAGAACGATTGCCGGTCTTAGGCAAGAATCTTGACTATCAACGCCTCTTGAGGACAGGATGACCTCGTGGACGGACCGGAATCCAGCGCATTGGCCACCCCGACCCTGATGCGCTCGGCCCGCGGTGCCTACGCGCGCTCGATTCGGGACCAGCTGCATGCCATCGGCATCGACGACCTGCCCAGGAACGGGGCCTTCATCCTGGCCGGGATCGACGCGGCGGGCGGCCCCAGAGGAGACCTGGTCGCCGACCTCGGGGTCACCAGGCAAGCGGTCAGTCAGGTCATCGACATCCTGGTGAGCCGGGGCTATCTCGAACGGAGCCCCGACCCTGACGACCGCCGCCGGGTCGCCCTCGAGCGGACCGAACGCGGGCGGCAGGTGGTGGATGCCGTCTTGCGGGGCGTTCAGGCGGTCGACGACCAGCTGCAGGAGCGAGTGACGCCCGGAGAGATCGAAGCCACCCGAGCAGTGCTCCTCGCCCTCACCGACATCAAGGGAGCCAGCCTGGCCACCGGAACCGGAAGGAAGCGACCGACCCGGCAATTCCGTCATTTCAGCCCGATCTTCCCGGTACGAGACCTGGCTGACGCGCTCGCCCACTACTCGTCCCTCGGATTCGACGCCTTCGCCTACGACGACGGTGGCGACTATGGATTCGCCAACCGCGAGGGCACCGGTCTCCACCTGGCTGCCGACCCCGACCACGATCCGGCCCACCACGCATCGACCTATCTCTACGTGCGCGACGCCGATGCCCTGTTTGAGGAGTGGAGCCGCCCGGGCATCGGCGGCCGCACCTCGCCGGCCGGGCCCACGCCCTACAAGCTGCGAGAGGGCTCGCACACCGATCCGGACGGGAACCTGATCCGGTTCGGCTCACCAGAGGAGGAGTGAGCGCGACCGGCCGCATCGGTGAGCAGCCGGGTCGGGACTCGAGGTGGCACAGCTCGCTCCTTCATCTCCGGGCATCCGGCCCGGTATCTCACCGTGCAGGTTGACCCAGGGTCACAGTCGAGCGGGCCGAGCGCGCAAGGCAGAGCCGGGCGTCACGCCGCACCCCGCGCCGGTTCGCCGATGTCGGTGCGACGGATGGTGATGTCCCCGAAGGAGCTGCGGGCCCGCACCTCGACGGTGTCGTCGGACGGGTCTGGACGCTCGCTGGCATCCAGGAGATTGCGCACACGGCCGAAGCCGGTGTGCAGATCGAGCCAGGCCGCGACCCCGGAGCGCACGGCGACGTCCACCTTTCCGCAAGCTGTCTCGGCGACGACGAGGCCGGTGGCCACTTCACCGAGATGGATATCGCCGTTGGCGGTCTTGACCGACACCGAACCTCGGGCTTGGTGTACGGCGATGTCGCCATTCGCAGCCTTCACCTCGACATCGCACGCCTCGCCGACGAATGTGTCGCCGTTGCCGTTCTTGATCTTTGTCGGGCCACCGATCCGCTCGACCCTGACCGCCCCCGTGCCGGTGGTCAGCTCCAGTTCTCCCTCGACCTGCTCCACGGTGATGTCCCCGGCTCCGGTCTTGTAGCGGCAGTTGCCGAGTGTCCCGGTGCAGCGCAGGACAGCCACCCCGGTATTGCCGCGCAGCTGCGAACCGGTCGGCAGCTCGATCCGCACATCGATCGACTCGGAGCCCCCCCGGAAGCTGTAGCGCTTCCAGGCCTTGGGCGCCTTGATCCGGAGTACACCATCGGCATACTCCACGCTTGTCTCTTCGGCTGCAGTCACGTCGGACCGATTTGTCGGGTCGCTCGGTTCCACCGCCACGATGGTGTCGGCTCGATCGCCAGCCGCGACCTGAATGTCAGCGACGCCGACCTCCAGGTCGAGCGAGATGGCCTCGGGGGTGTCGAAGGTTGGCATGGAATTCCTCTCTCTCGGTTTGGGTGGGAACAGATGTCGGAGCTGTCCGATGTTCCCGGGGAGACGGCGGTCGGTCAGCGGGCCCACCCGGTGAAGCGCTGGGCACCTCGGCCACCGCGCCGATCGGACCGGGGTGCAGGGTCGACCCGCTCCACGGCGTCGGCGGCCGCCCGGACCAGCCAGGCATTCACCGAAAGCCCCTCCCCTGCCGCGGCGTGATCCACCCTGGACTTGAGGTGGTCGGGCATGCGCAGGTTGATCCGCGCCATACCGCCTTCGTCGCCGACCAGGGCACCCGTGGCCGACCGGTTGCCTCCACCTCCGCCTCCGTCGACCCCGGCCACCGGTTCGCCGTCCGCCGGTTCAGCCGGAGAGGTGACCACGAACTCGGGGTCGCGGCCGCGTAAGCGCACGTCCACCGACGTGGGAGCGAGCTCGCAGGTGATCTCCCGGGTCGCCGCGGCCAGCACGTCCAGCAGGGCGAGACGGATGGCCGAGTCCAGCGGTCCGGCGAGCCGCTGGGCCAGAGCTCGAGCGTCCTCACCACCGGATTCGGCGGCGGTCTCCAGCTGGTGGTGGATCTCGTCTACGTAGGGCTGCAGGTCCATTGGTGCCATTATGGCACCACTTTGGCACCAAAACAACCCGATAAAGGGCCATGGTGGCACCGGGTGGCACCCGATGGGCGGAGGCAAGGACGCCAGAGACCCCCGGCACTGCCGGGGGTCTCTGGCCTACTGCCGTTCTCTCTCGATGAGGTGTGGCTCAGATGGTGACCGGGCCCTTGTTCTTGATGAGGAGGGTGGTCGGCTTCGCCGTCAACTTGTAGACGCAGATGGTGCCCTTGTACTTGCCGCCGACCAGTCCTTTGGCTGTGCCACCGGTGACCGTCCCCGACGAGTTCTCCAACAGGTCCTTCGTGTAGTTGGCCACGGTCGGGCACGCTGCATCGGAACCTGCCTTGATCGTGTATTTCGTCGTGGTGGTCTTCTTGTTCGACCAGGTGATGGTCTTCGTCGCGGCGACCGAGGTGCCGTGGGCCGGCGCCGTTCCGGCGTCAGCCGCGATGGCACCGTTCCCCTTGCATCCCGAGACGATCTGGCTCGTCGCTGTTCCTGTGAGACTGGTACAGCTCACCGTGAGAGGCGCCGCTGCCGTTGCCGTGCTCCCGGGTATGGCGACCGCGGCCAATGATGCCGAGCCGGCCAGCGCGGCGCAGGCCAGCAGTCGGATGGGTAGATGACGTCGCATGGAATCCCCCCTAAGGAATCAATCGGCGGAACCGTTCGGCTCCACCCGTTGTTGTCGACAGTCCAAGCTACATCGCCGGACCCAGCAATGCCTGGTGACACGTTCCCACCGCCATTCCACCGTTCCTTCCGTGCCGCCATGTCACAGCTCCGGGGGAGGAGGGATCGGCCGACTCGGGAGCGATCGCGGTAGCCCGAACCATGGGAGCACGGTGTTCTCGAAGCGGGTCATGGCGCAGATCCGGTCGCCGGCGAGGGCGAGGACGAAGAGGCCCACCCCGTGGCTGATGCCGTTGGCGCCGCGCACGTACGCACCGAACGCCGGCTGGCCGTTGGCCCGCGTCGGCACGAGATCGAACCTCCGGCCCGAGCCGAAGATCCCGGCACAGAAGCGGGCCACCGCGTCCCGGCCCTCGTATTCGAAAGGCATCGGCGGCATCGACATGAAGACGTCGTCCGTCAAGAGAGTCACCAACGCGCCGAGATCGGCTGACTCCCACGCGTCGACGAACTTCGCCACCAAGGCAACCTCCGAGTGATGGGCGACGGTCGGAGACGGTTGGGGATCAGCGGTCGGCGCCCATCGCCGTTCCAAGCCGACGCGCGCCCGCTTGAGGGCGCTGTTCACCGATTCGACGGTCGAGTCCAGCATGTCGGCCACCTCCTTCGCCTTGAATCCGAGGACGTCGCGCAAGACGAGCACGGCGAGCTGGCGGGGCGGCAGGATCTGCAGGGCGGTCACGAAGGCCAGAGAGATCGATTCGTTCTGCTCGTAACGGGCCTCGGGGCCGGGCGGCACTTCGAGAGCACCCCCGAGGAGAGCATCGGGATACGGCTCGAGCCAGAGGACTTCGCCGAGCCGGGTCGGTTCGGGCGGTTCGACGTTGGGCACGTCCCACTCCTTGGCCGGGCGTCGACTGGCCGAGCGACGCGCGTTGAGGCATCGGTTGGTGGCGATCTGGTACAGCCAGGTGCGGAGCGAGGCGCGACCCTCGAACCCCTCGAAGCCACGCCACGCGGCCAGCAGTGTCTCTTGAAGAGCGTCCTCGGCATCCAGGAAGGAGCCGAGCATCCGGTAGCAATGGACCTGGAGCTCCCGGCGATGGGGCTCGGTCAGCTCCCGGAAGGCGTCGCCGTCTCCGGTCCGCGCCCTCGAGATGAGTTCGGCCCTCTCCACCGTCGCGTCACCCCCTGGCTCTTCTTCCGGCTCCATCCTCGTAGAGACACCGGCCGACCTGCGAACTGGGCGGTCGCTGAGCGCCTAGTTCCGCGATGTCGCGGGGTCTCCATGATGTGGTAACCGACAACGCCCACGACAAGGAGAACCGATATGGGAACGATAGTGATCAGCACGAACGTCTCGCTCGATGGAGTGGTCCAGGACCCGGACGGTGAGGAGGGATTCAGGCTGGGGGGCTGGTTCGGCCAGTTCGGGGGCGATGACCTCGAGGCGTGGGCCAAGGTCGAGTTCGACGAGGCCCTCGCCACCGGGGCCCTGCTGTTGGGTCGGCGCAGCGACGAGTGGTTCGCGGCGCGGTGGTCATCGCGGAGCGGCGAGTGGGCGGACAGGTTGAACCACCTGCCCAAGTACGTCGTCTCGTCGACTCTCGTCGAACCCCACTGGAGCAACGCCACCGTTGTGAAGGGCGACGTCGTGGACCAGGTGGCGGACCTGAAGCAACGTCTGGACGGGGAGATCGTCGTCTACGCCAGCTACGAGCTCGGGCGCACGCTGATCGAGCACGATCTGGTCGACGAGGTGCGGCTGATCGTCTTCCCGGTCGTGCTCGGGGCGGGCCAACGCCTCTTCGGCGACACCAGCGACAAGAAGGCACTGCGCCTCCTCGGCAGCCGGACCATCGGTGACGGCCTGGTATTGCTCACCTACGAGTTGGTGAGGGCGGCGTAGGCGGCGTCTTGTAGCTCGACGTGGAGGGCGGGAGGTTCCGAAGTCGCCCAGAGGCGTTGTGTCAGCACGATCACCACCAAGGCCCGGGCCGGATCGACCAGCCAGGACGTGCCCAGTCCGCCGTCCCATCCAAAGGCCCCGGACCGTGGCCCGTCGGTGATCACGGACTGGCACAGACCCCAGGTGCGCCCGTGAAGGAATGCGTCCGCCGTTCCGGCCCGTTGAGCCGGGGTCAGCTGGTCCCGGGTCATCTGCGCGACCGCCTCTTCGGACAGCACCGGGGCACCCGCGGCGAGGAACATGCGGGCGAAGGCCAGCAGATCGTCAGCGGTCGAGACCAGTCCGGCTGCGCCGTCGGCGAACGCGGGAGGGTGGCTCCATTGCCCGTCGGGCGGGTCCCACACCTGCAGCCCATCCGCCGTCGATACGTAGGCAGTGGCCAGACGGGAGACATCCGAAGCCCAGAACGCGGTGTCGCGCATACCCAATGGCTCGAATATCCGGCCGCGGACGACGTCGGTGAAGGGTATGCCGGCGGCCCGGCCGGCCAACACCCCGAGGACCGATGCCCCCGTGTTGTACATCCAACGCCGGCCGGGCTCGGCCATCAGGGGCAGCGAGCCGAGCCCCGCGATCCAGCTGTCGGGGTCGGGCTGCTCGTCGGGATTGGGTGGGCCCAGGGTGCAGAGGTGTAAGTCGGTGGCGGCCTGCACCACCGGCCACGGCCGAGCCGCCATGAACATCTCCGCCACCATCCCGAAACCGAAGGTGAAGGTGAGCAGGTCGAGGACGGTGATCGGCCTCGGTGCGGGGACCGTGTCGTCGAGCGGGCCGTCCATGCGTCGCAGCACCCGGCGATGGGCAAGCTCCGGCAGCCACCTCTCGACAGGGTCCTCCAAGCGGACGACGCCCTCGTCCACCAGCGTCATGATCGCCGCGCCGGTCACGGGCTTGGATGTCGACGCGATGCGGAACTGGGAGTCCCGGCTGACGGGAGTCCCACCGACAGACAGCGATCCGAGTGTCTCCACGTGAACCTGGTCATCTCTGGATACCAGCGCGACCAGGCCGGGGATCTTGTCGGATCCCACATGATGGGCGGCCACGTCGGCGAACCGCTCCAACCCGTCCCGGGACAGCGGATCAGTCATGGTCTGCTCGCTTCTGCCGGCATCGCCGGGCTCATGGGTCGGTCCCTTGGGGGGCGGCTCGGAAGAACCAGTGCACGCCGTGTCGGTCGGCAAGATGCCCGTAGGTGCCGAACGGCATGTCCCGCAAGTCGTCGAGGAGGGTCTCGTCGGCGCCGACGGCCAGCTTGTCGAATACCGTCCTCAGCTCACCGCCGTCCGCCGCCTGTACATAGATGGCGACGGTGTTGCCCGGGTTCGGCACCCGGGTGGGGTGGAGCCAGTCGGTGGCCGAGAGCTCGACGGAGCCACTCGTCAGGCAGGAATAGGTCACCTTGTGCTGGTGCTCCGGTGGTGCGTCGCTCCCCATCGGGGTGTCGCCCAGCTTGGTCATGCTCAGTTCGCCACCCAAACAGGACTGATAGAAGGCCATCGCCTCCGCGCAATTTCCGTCGAAGAGCAAAAAGGGCGTGAGGTTCATCGTGGTCGCTCCTCCCGGGCCCGCGGACCAGACGGGGCGCGGCCCGACAATCCTAGATTTTGTTCGGAGCGCGCTGTCTTGGTCGCCGGGGAGTGCCGGCCCAGACCCTGTGCGCTGATCCACCTGTGCCGTCGACCACCTGCGCCGTCGACCACCTGCGCCGTCGACTATATCTCCGTATAGTTTATTGATGTCGGTGGCCAACGATGAATCGGCGCGGAGAGGACGGAGGCCCATGACGGGTAGCGCATTGGGGGAACCGGCCTTCGAGGATCTGACGGCGCGGGCCCGGATCAGGGATGCGGCGCTGCGCCTCTTCGGTGAGCGCGGGATGGATGCAACGACGATCCGCGATATCGCCGCCGCCGCCGGGGTGTCGGGGGGGCTGGTGCGTCACCACTTCGGGTCGAAGGAGGGTTTGCGCAACGCATGCGATGCCTACGCTCTCGACCAGCTCATGCGGCTCAAGGAAGGGGCTGTCGTCGACGGCCGGCTGAGGGCTCCGGGATTCCTGGCCGGTGCGCAGCCGACGATGCTGCTCTTCTACCGCTACCTGGCCCGCTCCATGCTCGACGGCTCTGCCGCAGCGGCGACGATGTTCGACGAGATGGTCGACCTCGGAGAGAGATGGCTGGTGGAGCACCACCCTGGCCTGACCGACGACAAGCGGGCGTACTCGGCATTGCTGGTGGCCATGGAGCTCGGAGCCCTGTCGATGAACGAGCAGCTGTCGAGGGCAGTGGGGGCCGATATCTTCAGCGGTGAGGGGCACCTTCGCCTGGCCAAGGCGAAGATCGCCTTCTACTCCCGGCCACTGCTCAGTCCGGAGCTGGCCGCAGAGGGGCGCGCTGCCATCGACGGGCTCTCCACCGCCACGGCCGCAAGTCCGGGCGGGGCCGGGTCCACCACACGGGCGGACACGTGAGCGAACCCGCCGCGGTACGCACGGAGGGACTCACCAAGCGCTACGGCACCGTGGACGCGCTTCACGATCTCTCCCTCGAGGTCAGAGCGGGCGAGGTCCTCGGCTACCTCGGACCGAACGGGGCGGGCAAGACGACCACCATCCGGCTGCTGTTGGGACTGATCCTGCCCACGGCCGGCCGGGCCGAGATCTTCGGATTGGACTGCCGGCACGCTCCGATCGCCACCCACCGGCACCTCGCCTACATACCCGGCGAGGCGAACCTGTGGCCGGCGCTCACCGGCGCGGAGACGCTGCACCTTCTGGGCCGGATCCACGGCACGGTCGACGAGGACTATCGGGACGAGCTGGTCACCCGCTTCGAACTGGACCCGGGCAAGAAGGTCCGGGCCTACTCCAAGGGAAACCGCCAGAAGGTCCTGCTCATCGCCGCGCTCATGTCCCGGGCCGACCTGCTCGTCCTCGACGAACCGACGGCGGGACTCGACCCGCTCATGGAGCAGGCCTTCCGGAGCTGTATCCATGAGGCCAAAGGGCGGGGCCAGACCGTGTTCTTGTCGTCGCACATCCTGAGCGAGGTGGAGGCACTGTGCGACCGGGTCGCCATCCTGCGCAACGGACGGTTGGTCGAGACGGGGACGCTGGCCGATATGCGCCACCTCTCGGCCGGCACGGTGGTGGCCACCTTCGACGGGTCGATCCCGGACCTCGGGCACGTGCCGGGGGTGAGCGCCGTCCGCGCCGACGGACAAGACGTGCACCTGCAGGTGAGCGGATCGGTGGAGCCGCTGCTGAAGGTGCTGGCCGGATATCACGTGACCAAGCTGTTGAGCCGGGAGCCGTCGCTCGAGGAGCTGTTCCTTGCCCTTTACGGCGAACAGGATCCCGCTGATGAGCATTCCGTTGGCGGCTGAGACCGCAGCCGCGCCGGCTGTCCTCCGACGTCCGGTGCGCGAGGAACGCTCTTCAGGAGTCGTCGTCCTGGGGCAGACTGCGCGCAAGGCGGCGCGCTCGGGGGCGATATGGGGCTACATCTTCGGCGCCGTAGTGGCCTCCTCGGCCATCAGCTACACGAGGGCCTACAAGACCCGGACCCAACGGGAGCACCTGGCTGCCGCGTTCGGGTCGAACAACGCCGGGAGGGCGTTGTTCGGTCCCGCCCCCCAGCTGCAGACGGTGGCCGGCTTCACGGTGTTCAAGGCTTCCATGACCCTGATGATCCTCGGCGCCATCTGGGGCCTGCTCACCTCCACCCGGCTGCTGCGCGGGGAAGAAGACGCCGGTCGATGGGAGCTGTTGCTGAGCGGACAGACGACCAGACGGGGGGCGAGCGGCCAGGCGCTCGGTGGTCTGGCCATCGGGGCCGCCACCTTGTGGGCCATCACGACCGTGTTCACCGTGGCCGCCGGACGGTACTCGAAGGTCGACATCGCAGCCGGTCCCGGTACCTACTTCGCCCTCGCGTTGGTGTCGACCGCGGTCATGTTCCTGGCTGTCGGCGCCCTCACCAGCCAGCTGGCCCCCACCCGCCGCCAAGCCGCCGCCTCTGCCGGTTGGTTCCTCGGCGCCGCCTACGCCCTCAGGATGGTCGCTGACAGCGGCGTGGGTCTGCACGGGCTCATCTGGGCCTCACCGCTCGGCTGGGTCGAGGAACTCCAGCCGCTCACCGCGCCCCGGCCGCTCGCGTTCCTGCCCATCTTCGGGTTCGCCGCCGTCGTGGCCCTGGCCGCCGTGCGCTTGGCCGCCAACCGCGATGTCAGCGCGGGGATCCTCCCCGACCGCACCCATGCCCGAGCCCGGACCCGACTGCTCTCCGGTCAGCTGGGCCTGACCGTGCGGCTCGTGCGCCCGACCGTCACGGCATGGATCTGCGCCCTGGGCGCCACCGGGTTGGTGCTGGGCCTGGTGGCCAGGTCCGCGGGTACGACCATCTCGGGCTCGTCGGTGAAGACCATCTTCTCCCGACTCGGGGCCCCCGGCACCGGGGCCGAGGCCTTCCTCGGTGTGTCCTTCATCATCGTGGCCGTCCTTGTCGCCTTCGTGGCGGCCGGACAGGTCACCGCGGCACGCCTCGAAGAAGCCCAGGGCCGGCTCGACCACCTCCTGGTCGGACCGGTGTCCCGGCTCGGCTGGCTCGCGGGCCGGGTCGGGGTAGCCGTCGTCGTGCTCCTGGCCGGCGGAGTTGTCACCGGCATCGCCACCTGGCTGGGCACGATCTCGCAAAACGCACAGGTGGGCTTGGGCACGTTGCTCGACGCCGGACTGAACGTCGTCCCACCGGCCGTCTGCCTACTCGGCATCGGGGTCCTGGCTATGGGGGTCTGGCCTCGGGCCACCGCGAACGCCGTCTACGCCGTCTTGGGCTGGTCGCTGCTGGTCGAGCTGGTCGGCGGTGTCGTCACCACCAGCCACTGGCTGGCCGACACGTCGCTCTTCCACCAGATGGCCGCCGCTCCCGCCGCCAGCCCGGACTGGACCACCGGGGCGGTGATGGTCGGCATCGGTGCCGCCTGTGCCGGCGCCGGTGCCCTGGCCTTCCACCTCAGGGATGTGCAAGGCGAATGATCCACCTCGGATTGCGGGCGAGGAGTGGACTTCGATTCGGCAATCACGCAGACAGGAGCCCGGGACCGCTCATACCGTGCGCAACGCTTCGGCCGGCGAGAGTCGGCCGGTACAGGCCGACGACGGCGCCGATGACCAGGACAGGAATACCGAGCTCGGGTGTCACATTCGATGCCTGGCCGGTGTCTCTATGCCGAGAGCAATCAATCGGAGGAGACATCATGTCCAACAGTCCCAGGATCCCCAAGGCGGAGCTGACCGGCTTGTACGGCGCGTTGGTCAAGCGGATGTCCCGCAAGATGTTCGGTGAGGTGCCCGATCCGGTCGGAGTCGCGTGGCACAACCGGAAGGTGCTGAACTTCAGCTTCGGCGTCGGTCGCAAGGCGCAAACATGGGACCGGTGTGACGAGAACCTGAAGTCGTTCGCGCACATGGCCACGGCCAGCCTGATCGGCTGCAGCTTTTGCCTGGACTTCGGCTACTTCCACGCTCACAATGAGGGGCTCGACGTGCGCAAGGCGCGTGAAGTTCCCCGGTGGCGTGTATCGGATGTATTCACGCCGCTCGAGCGCGACGTCATGGAGTATTCCGAGGCAATGACGCAGACCCCGCCGACTGTCACCGACCAACTGTCGGCCCGGCTCCTGAACGCGCTCGGCCCCGCCGCCCTCGTGGAGCTGACCATGTTCATTGCGCTGGCCAACCTCATGGCCCGCTCCAATGTGGCCATGGGCATCGAGTCGCAGGAGTTCTCGGCTGCCTGCGACCTCGAGCCGCTCGCCCTAGCCTCGCCAACATGATCGACGACCCGTTCGTCGCCCACCGTGGCCTGCTGTTCACCGTCGCCTACGAAATGCTCGGCTCCGCGGTCGACGCCGAGGATGTCGTACAGGAAACCTGGCTGCGGTGGGCCGATGTGGACCATGCGGAGGTGCGTGACCCGCGGGCCTATCTCGTCCGGATCGTCACCCGGCAGGCGCTCAACAGACTCCGATCGGTGTCCCGGCGACGGGAGGAGTATGTGGGGGAATGGCTGCCCGAGCCCTTGCTCACCAGTCCCGATGTGGCCGACGACGTCGACCTCGCCGAGAGCGTCTCGATCGCGATGCTCACCGTGCTTGAGACCCTCGGTCCGGCCGAGCGGGCCGTGTTCGTGCTGCATGAGGTATTCGAGACGCCGTACGACGAGATCGCCGAGGTCGTGGGCAAGACTCCGGCCGCGGTCCGCCAGATCGCACACCGTGCCCGCCAGCACGTCGCGGCGCGGCGGCCGCGAATGCCGGTCGACCGAGCCCAGCAGGAAGCGACCATGGGGAAGTTCATGGCCGCCATCTCCTCAGGCGACCTGCAGGGACTGCTCGAGATCCTCGCCCCGGACGTGGTGTTGATCGCCGACGGCGGGGGCCTGGTGCAGGCTGCTCGCAAGCCGATCATCGGCGCCACGACGGTGGCGGCATTCCTGGCCCGGGTGGCGGAGCTCCCGGATCTCGTGGCCACGACCACCTGGCTCAACGGGACACCGGGCGCCCTGGTCGACGTCGGTGGCGAATCCACCGCGGTCAGTCTGGTCGTCGAGGACGGTCGGATCAGCCGGATCTACGCCATCCGCAACCCACAAAAACTGAGATCACTGGGGAAGGTGGCGGAATTGCGGCGGTGACCCGCCCTCTCACTATGGGTCGCGAGTGAGAGCCCAGCCAACGGGCGTCACCTTCGCCAGATTGAGAGCCACGGCTTCGCGAACGAGGTTCTTCAGTGCCTCCTCGTTGATTTTCTCACCCTCCTTGATATCGATGGCTCGCCGTACCTTCGCGTCGAGGCTGGCGTTGAAGAGCCCGGTTGGATCGTCGAGTGAAGCGCCCTTGTAGAACGTCAACTTGACGGCATTCTTGTCGCTCTCGCCGGTGCAGATGCCCCCGTTGTGGGACCCGACCGGGACTCCGGAGTACCGAGGCAGTGGAGCTACCTCTACTTCTCTTCCCCCTCCTACCGCCCCGTCGTTTGTGGCGGAGACCTTGCCCGACTAGCTTTCAAGCGCAATTGTTCAGGAGTGCTGTCGTAGCGCACGGTCGAAGGAGGTGGATCCGATTCCTTTCGTTCACAGTCGGGTGCCCACCCCTTCGCGCTGGAGCCTCTAGATCTCGCGCTTCGTCGTCATCGGTCCCTGGGAACCCGCATCTCGGATGCCCTGAAAGGGACCAAGACATGTCGCAATTTCACGAATCGCTCCCGTCGACCGGGGGCAAGGCCCGATCCTTCACGCTTGACTCGGTGCGACGTACGTCCCACCCACAGGTGGTTCACGACGTTGCTCTGGTTCTCGGTGGCGGTGGGGCTGCCGGAAATGCGTGGGAGATCGGTGTCATCGCAGGCCTGGCCGAAGCTGGTCTCGATATGACAGAGGCCGCCGATTTGGTGATCGGCACCTCGGCCGGGGCCACCGCGGCAGCGCAGGTGTGCAGCGGCATACCGGCGGCCGAACTGCTGGCCTCGGTGCTGTCCCCGCCGGTTCAACCGGTCGGACAGAATCGGGAAAAGCCGCCGTCCCTGCCGATGGCCACGGTGTTCGAGCGGATGAGGGCCATCGGCGCCGCCGCCACCTCGGCAGCCGATCTACGACGTGCGATGGGCGCGTTCGGGTTGGAGAGCGACTCCACACTCGGGCCCGGGGCGGGACAGCGGCGCGCAATGGTCGCCGCCAGGTTGCCTCGCCCCGACTGGCCGGACAGGCCGATGGTCGTGGTGGCCGTCGACGCGCAGACCGGTGAGTTGGCTGCGTTCGACCGCGATTCCGGCGTGGACCTGGTGGACGCGGTCACCGCCAGCTGCGCGCTGCCCGGTCTGGTGCCCACGCACAGCATCAACGGCGCTCGCTACATCGACGGTGGCGTGCGCTCCACAGAGAACGCCGACCTTGCCTCGGGCTATGCAAACGTCGTGGTGCTCTCACCGTTGGGCGGACGGAGCCGGACACCACCGGAACGGGACGCGGACCCGGCACGCCAGTTCGAGGGCCTGCGCAGACCGCCGGAATGGGGCGTGGACCTGACAAGCGAGGTCGAGGCCCTGCGCAAGCAGGGCAGCCGCGTCGAGGTGATCACACCGGACGCCGATTCCCGAGCCGCAATGGGCACGAACCAGATGGATCCGGCAACCCGCATCCCCGCCGCCCGTGCCGGTTTCGCCCAAGGCAAACAGGAGGCGACCCACGTGATTCCCCTCTGACGATTCCACGCCGGCGCCCCGCCCGGCACCTTCATCCGTGAAGAGCCTGTCTCACGGTCGACGACGTTGAATCGACCATGACAAAAGAAGACGTAGACACCGCAGGGATGCGCTCCCCCCCACCCGCAATCCCTAGGTTCTCACTTCACCTCCCACTATCGGAGGGTCCGGAACGCGGCCCGCATCTCTTCTGAAAACAGCTGTGGTTGTTCCCAGGCCGCGAAGTGGCCGCCCCGGTCGAGCTCGTTGAAGTAGATGAGATTGTCTGGATATGCACGCTCGGCCCAGCTCCGCGGAGCCTGGTACAGCTCACCGGGAAAGACGCTGATGGCGAACGGGATCGTGATGTCCTTGGCGTCGAAGAAGTCCGCTTTGTTCTCCCAGTACAGACGGGACGAGGACACTCCGGTGTTCGTCAACCAGTAGAGCGTGATGTTGTCCAGGAGGTCGTCCGTTGTGAGGGCGCTCTGGTAGGTACCTTCAAGGACTCCCTTGACGAGTCCGGGCTGGCCCGTGCCGTCCCCGTGGTCGAGCATGAACGCTGCGAGATCCATGGGCGAGTCTGCCAGCCCGTACAGCGTTTGTGGCCGGGTCGTCATGATCTGTGCATAAGCCACGTGCTTGGCGTAGAAGTTGCCCAGCTGCTCGTAGGCACGCAGTTCATCAGCTGTGAGATCCGAAGGCGGCGGCTCGCCTTGCTCGAAGCCCTTGACCAGATCGTGCGGCGCGGTTCCCGGCATGTTGGAATGAATGCCGAGCAGTTCGGGAGGGGCCTGTGACCCCATCGATTGTGTGACTGCGGCGCCCCAATCGCCGCCCTGCGCCACAAAGCGCGTGTAACCGAGGCGCTTCATCAGCACCACCCAGGCGCGTGCGGTGCGGACGGGGTCCCAGCCGGTCGCGGTGGGCTTGGCGGAGAACCCGTAGCCGGGCAGCGAAGGGATCACCAGGTGGAACGCATCCGATGCGTCCCCGCCATGCGCCGTAGGATCGCTGAGCGGGTCGACAACCTTCAGCTGCTCGATGATCGAGCCAGGCCAACCGTGAGTGATGATCAGCGGGAGCGCGTCTTCGTGGCGGGAGCGCACGTGGATGAAATGAATGTCGAGTCCATCGATCTCCGTAACGAACTGTGGCAGGGCATTCAGCTTCGCCTCTGCCGCTCGCCAATCGTGCTTCTCGCCCCAATAGCGAGCCAGATCCTGCATTGTCTCGAGCGGCACGCCCTGTGAGTCATCGTTCACCGTCTCGCGCTCGGGCCATCTCGTTGCGCTGATGCGCCTCCGCAGGTCGTCGAGCACTTGCTCCGGAAAATCAATCTTGAGCGAGCGGACGGTGGTGTGTTCTGCCATGAGGACTCCCTTCTTGGACGGGTCTCGGTGCGGGCTCCGCGACCCGGTACGGACGAGTGCAACAACGGGTGATACCAGGCCAAAGAACAACGGGCCGCCACGTCACAAATTACTTGACCGGGCGGCATGGGGATCCCGGGCGCCATGGGGATCGAGCCGAAGCGAGAAACCCTCTCGCCTAGAGCACTCCCGCGCCGCTCTCTACCGACGTCATGCCAGAGGCGGCACAACTCCGGAGCTCTTCGACATCCTCCGTTTCCCAGGCCTCGTCATCGGAAATCGGCCTCGCCGATGGTCTCCGACGTATGTCGGGGACTTCTCTCGACGAAACTTACGCCCGGTGCGTCGGGCCGTCAATGGGTTTGGCCGGCTGTCGAGAGCGACGACCGCCTCGCTCGCATACTGATCCGGCTCCCAGCCACACAGCAATCTTGTTCTCCGAGGGGCTCCTGCCGGCCGAAAATGTCGGAGCGTCCCCGAGCCGGTTCGGGGATGCATTCTCTGAGGGACGGAGGGATGATGAGAGTCAAAAGTGGAAAGGCAGGCGTGATGACCCCAAAGGACCAGGCTCGCCAATGGCTCGCCGAGCGAAGTGGTCGAAACGTGCACGTCGAGACGCGCTACGTCGACTCCACTACGACTCCACTCATTAACACAGGTCTACTCAGGAGTCAGCGCACAACGAATCCTGAGATCGCGGAGGATCCGAAAGACCTTCCTGACCCTCGGGATTGGTACGAAGTCGGGGCGGTCTCGTACAACCTGGCCGACCTTCCTGACGAAATTGAGGTTCACGTTCGAACCGAACCGGCAGAACAACTCGAACTGACCTTTGATGACGGGACGTCGCTCTTGATCACTGCCACGATCACGGTCACAGGGATGGAGGCCCAAGATTGACGCGCCGACTCACTGACCGCCACTCAGATACGGAGCTTGTCAGGGTGCGGGTGCGCGCCAGGCCTGAGTCAAGTCCTCAAATGGATGATCGATGACGAGTCTGTCTCAGGGCTCTGATCGTGGCCGGCGCCGGCAGGCCGGCTTGGTTCACAAACGCGAAACGAGCTCAGCTACGATCTCCGCCGCCGGTCGTGGCTGCCTGGCGAGCGCGACGCTCTGTCCGGCCCACATGGAGAGCGCTTCAATATCACCGGTGGTCCCAACCATCGGCGGCGCCGGCTCGTAACGGACGATTGCTTCGCCCGAAGCGAAGTGCGCGATGACATCGCCCACTCCGGGCCGACGCTCCAGAGGCGGCCGGCCCGCGGTCTCCCACATCTCGGCCGTCGAGTTGCGGAGCGCGCGGTGGGGCGAGTCCGGCCAGTCGACGTCGTAGAGGTCGGGGTACCACTCCGCGTCGGTCTCGACCGCGTTGATCAGGCGAGTGCGGTACTCCTGGTGAATGGGCATCTCCTGGGCAAGCAGAAACTGGGTACCCACCCACGCCGCCTGAGCGCCCAGGGCGAGGACGGCGGCCACGCCGCGAGCGTCCCCGATCCCACCGGCCGCGATCACTGGCACCGGTGCCACCGCGTCCACGACGGCGGGCACCAAGGGGAGCGTTGCAATCTGGCTTCCCACGTGGCCCCCGGCCTCCCAACCCTGCGCCACGATGACATCAACTCCGCTGGCGACCGCCCGCCGCGCCTCTTCGGCGCTTCCGACCGTACACAGAACGAGTCCGCCCGCATCGTGGACCCGCTCGGTGTAGCCAGCGGGATCTCCCAAAAACAGTGACACGATCCGCAGACCGGCCTCGAGGGCTTCATCGAGGCGACGGTGCTGATCGGCGGTGAGAACCAGGTTGCCGCAGAAGGGGCGATCGGTGAGCGCCGCCGTCTGGCGAACCACGTCTCCGGCCGGATCGGACCACGTCAGCGTCACCATGCCGAGCCCACCGGCGTTCGAGACCGCTGCCGCCAATTCGGGCACCGCCACCATCGCCGCCAAGGCAATAGGGTGTTCGATCCCGAGCAGCTCGCAGACCGGCGTTCGCATCACTGCCACCTACCCCTTCGATCCAGGCCGTCCTCCACCCAACACGGACAGATCCATGTTCCCCTACGACTCATACGATGTGGGCATCGACTCGGCGGCCCGTTTGTTCCAACCGTGAAAGCTCGAGTAGTCGCCTGCATCCCAGGCCTCGCGCAATCCCGGTTTGCTCAGGTCCCAGTCGGGGCGGATCTCGCTCGACGCAGCGCACAAGTCGGACCACAGGTCGTAAAACGACGGGCGTCCCCAGAACCAGTAGCCGTTGTAGATCTTGTGAATGAGAAGTCCGGGCTTGAGCACCAGCGTGTGGGGGATCATCGGATTGTGCTCGGGGTCGGTGTATTCCTGGATGTCGAGGTCCTTTTGGATCGTCCGAGCTGGGTCCGAGAGAAAGGTCCATTGGGCGCCGACTGCACCCCGGAACTCCTGCAGGGTGTGGTGGTCATCGGTGGCGATGGTGACGACCTGGGTATAGGCGACGGCGATTTTCGGATAGTTCGCTGCGAGCTCCAGGTGCTGTTGGTGTTCCTTCGGACAGTAGTTGCCTCTCGCCAGCGTGAGGATCATCGGATCGTCACCTTGAAGCTCACTGAGTGTGCGAACGACGTTGGTGTGATCCGGCAACGAGTAGTCGGGGAACACGCCGCCTGGTCTGATGTCGGACCTCATGGGGTGACTGCCTTTCACTCGACGATGCCTGCGGGCATCTCAGATGTCGGTTGGACTGCGCCCCCAAAGACTGCGTCACCGGACACGAGATGTCCATAGGCGATCAGAAGGCCACCATCAGGCGGTGCGATTCGGCGGGTCCGCAACAAGATCGGCTGCGGCGTTCGTGGGAGAGACCCCGTCTCGCGCCCGAACTTCAATCGCTCTGGGTAGGCCGGCGTTGGCTGTCCGCAGGTCTTGGTTCGCTTCCGGCGGCCCGACCTCCGTCAACACAGAGCGTCGCACCGGTGACGAACGCTCGTTCGAAGTAGGGAACCCCGTCGACCACGTCGCTGACCCCATGCGACGAAGCTTGCCAACGGCCCGTTCGCACGCACATCGCGTCGATTCAGTCATCGGCACTCAGAACGAAAATCCCTGGTCACGGGGCCAGCAGCCGTGACCATCATATTCGTAACCGCGCGACCGAGCGCTTTCAATGGTGGGGGGGGTGGGATTTGAACCCACGACCTTCGGGTTATGAGCCCGACGAGCTACCAGACTGCTCCACCCCGCGGCGAAGGAGAACACTC
>JBEKIU010000012.1:0-38506 GCA_050011635.1 Acidimicrobiales bacterium | reverse complement strand
GTGCGCTGGTGGTCGTCGGGGAAGACGAACACCTGGGTCTTGCCGGCCAGACGGCGGAATGCCGGGGCGTGGAGGATGCGGTCCCGGTCGCGCTCGAAGCAGGTCCGCCAGGGATCGGGCTCCTCGGGCCGGTCACGGTGACCGGCACCGGACCCCTTGGTCGCCCCAGGGGCCAACCCGTCCGCCTCGATGGACTCACGGGCCTGGCGTTCGAGGCCCGGGTGCGGCCCGTCGTACCCGGTGCCGGCGTGGCTGTCGGCGTGGGCGAACGTGACACCCGGCCCGCCGTGGCCGGCCATGGTCGAGGCCCAGCGACGGTTCCGCTCGTTCTCGCCCGGGCTCGCGGCCCCGCTCCCGTGAGCCCTCCGCTCGCCTTCGCTGCCCGCTGGTTCCACACCGATCAGTGTGCACCATGGCTGTGACCGGTGGGCGTCCCCGACCTTGTATCGTCGGAGGCACCCGGCAGCCCGGCAGCCGTGCCGGAGCCCCATCGAGAGGAGCGTGCCAGGTGGACGTGCGTATCGGAATCGTGCAATCGATGAAGGAGCTCGACATCGAGTTGCCCGACGATGCCGACCGCGACAAGGTCCTGGCCGATATCGAGGCGGCACTGGCCGAGGACGGGACCATCCTGTGGCTGACCGACCGGAAGGGTCGCCAGGTGGGGGTGCCCGTCGGCAAGGTGGCCTACGTCGAACTGGACCCGCCGAGCTCGGACCGCCGGGTCGGATTCGGGATCTCCTGACTGCGCTCGGGCCTCCGCCGGGTCCGGCACTGAGTGCCTGAGCGGTTCCCGTGGTCGGATGAACCCGCTCCTCGATCTCAAGCTGGTCTTCGTCACCGGCAAGGGCGGCGTGGGCAAGACCACGGTGGCCTCGGCCCTGGCCCTGTTCGCCTCCCAGCGCGGGAAGCGGGTCCTCATCTGCGAGGTGGATGCCAAGGGTGACGTGGCCGGCTTCTACGAGGCGCCACCCACCGGGTTCAACGAGAAGGAGATCCTCCCCGGCCTCTTCGCCATGACCATGGACACCGAGGCATCGCTGCGCGAGTACCTCAAGCTCCAGCTGCGCATCCCGGTCGTCGGGCGCATCGGTCCGCTGGCCAAGGCCTTCGACTTCGTGGCCACCGCGGCGCCGGGCGTCAGGGAGATCCTCACCGTGGGCAAGCCCGTCTACGAGGTTCGCGAGCGCAACTACGACCTGGTGGTGGTGGACGCGCCGGCCTCGGGCCACATCGTCAGCCTGTTGTCCGCTCCCCAGTCCATCAACAACCTCGTCAAGGTGGGCCTCATCCGCTCCCAAACCGACTGGTTGCTCGAGATCCTGTCGGATCCGCAGACCACCGGCCTGGTCGCCGTGTGCACCCCCGAGGAGATGCCGGTGAGCGAGACCATCGAGCTGGCCGCCCGGGTGAGGGACGAGACCACCGTGCAATTGTCTGCAGTGGTGGTCAACCGGGTGCTGCCCGAGCTCTTCGGCCGCCAGGAGGAGAAGGTCTTCGACGCCCTGGTCACGCCGGCGCCCTCGGAGCAGCTCAACCGGCTGGTGGGCGGGGACGCCGGACCGCTGCTGGAGGCGGCCCGGCTGGCGGTGACGATGCGGCGCACCCGGTCCACCCATCTCGACCGCCTCCGTCGGAGTATCGACGAGTCGGTGCCCATGCTCTACCTCCCGTACCTGTTCACCCGCTCCCACGGCCTTCGCACCACCCGCCAGGTGGCTGCCTCCCTGGGCGAGGAGCTGGGGTACTGATGGCCGACGGCGCCGCCCGTGCCCGGGGTCGGTCGGCGGACGACCGCAGGAAGAGCGGCTCGGCCAAGGGGGGCAAGGCGCCCACGGCCACCAGCTCGATCGACGGGCTCCTGGCCACCAAGGAGATCGTGATCGCCTGCGGGCCGGGGGGAGTGGGAAAGACGACGACCGCCGCCGCCGCCGCCGTCATGGCCGCCGTGCGGCACGGCAGCAAGGTGCTCGTCCTCACGGTCGACCCGGCCAAGCGGCTGGCCGACGCGCTGGGGCTCGACGGCATCGGCAACACCGAGCACCGGGTTCCCGACGAGGCTTTCCTGGCCGCCGGGATCAAACCGAGGGGGCAATTGTGGGCCGCCATGCTCGACACCAAGGAGTCATGGGACGCACTGATCAAGCGTCACGCGCCCGACAAGCAGACCAGGGACGAGATCCTGGCCAATCCGCTGTACCAGAACATCGCCGGCCGTTTCGTCCAGAGCCACGACTACATCGCCATGGAACGGCTGTACGAGATCCACTCCGAGAGCGACTACGACCTCATCGTGGTCGACACGCCACCGACCAGGAACGCCCTCGACTTCCTCGACGCACCGCAACGGATGGCCGACTTCTTCTCGTCCCGCCTCCTGCGCTGGCTGATCGTCCCGTACCGTTCGCGCTTGGTGAACGTGGCCACCAAGCCCTTCTACCAGATCGCCGACAGGATCCTGGGGACGGAATTCCTCGCCGACATCTCCGAATTCTTCGTCCTCTTCCAGACCATGCACAACGGCTTCGTCGAGCGCTCCGAATCGGTGGGCCGGCTCCTGTCGGACCGGCGCACCACCTTCATCGTCGTCTCCACGCTCGAAGCCGTACCCCTCCGCGAGGCGGAGTTCTTCGCCGACCAGCTCACGTCCCGCCACCTCCACCTCGGAGCCATCGTGCTGAACAAGGTGCTCCCGCTGTACCTCCGGGGCTCCGACGGCGCCGCGCTGGCCGCGTCGATCAAGGATGGAGCCAGTTCGCTGGCCGTCGAGCTGGCCCCGAGCCTGGCCCAGGTGGACGAGACCCTCGGCGACGCCGACCAGATCGCCAGGGTCCTCACCGAGGTGGCCGACAGCTACCTCAACTTCCAGGTGGTGGCCCTGAGGGAGATGGAAGAGCGCGCGCTGCTCTCGGTGATGCCCGATGTCCTGGCCACGGTGCCATTCTTCGATACCGACCTCTACGATCTCGGTGGCCTCCTGAGGCTGGGTGAGCAGATCTGGGCCTGAGGGAACCGCGAACGGTCCCTCCGGGCAGACGGCGCAGGTCTTCCGCTGCCTTACGATGCAACCATGACCGACATCGTTGATCCCGCGCTGGAGTTCTACGCCACCGAGCACACCACGGCTCCCCCCGGTTACCTCGAGGAGCTGGCCTCCGATCTGCACGACACGCTCGAGTTCCCGGGGATGATGGTCGGCCGGCTCGAGGGCCGCTACCTCGAGCTGCTCGCCTTCGCCCTCGGCGCCCGTTCCGTTCTGGAAATCGGGACCTTCGGCGGTTACTCGGCCCTGGCCATGGCCGCGGGTCTTGCCCCCGGTGGCCGGATCACCAGCTGTGAGATCTCGCCGGTCCATGCCGAATTCGCCCGGCGGCACATCGCCGCCAGCCCCTACGCCGACCGCATCGAGGTGATCGTCGGACGGGCGATCGACACCATCGCCGACCTGGACGGCCCGTTCGACCTGGTCTTCATCGACGCCGACAAGGCGGGCTACGCCGACTACTTCGAAGCGGTGCTCCCCAAGCTGGCGCCCCGCGGACTCATCGCCGCCGACAACACCTTGTGGAGCGGGAGGATCCTCGACCCGGCCGACACCAGCGAGGACACGGTCGCCCTCCGGGCGTTCAACGATGCCCTGGCCGTCGATCCGCGGGTGGTCGTGGTCCAGACCACGGTCCGCGACGGGGTCACGCTCATCCGGCGCGCCGGCTAGCTCGGCGGGAACACTGTGCTGGACTACCACCTCCACCTCTGGCCCCACACCCAGCGTGACGCCGTGACCACGGTCGAGCAGGTGGCGGCCTACAGCCGGCGCGCGGTCGAAGCCGGGGTCACCGAGATCGCCGTCACCGAGCACCTCTTCCGGTTCACCCAGGCCAAGGACCTCCTCGGCGGGTTCTGGGACGACCTGCCCGGGGAGGCCCTCCGGCCCGGGATGGCGGCGTACTGGGACCATCACGCGCGGGTGGATCTCGACGCCTACGTGGAGGTGGTCGAGGCGGTGAAGGCCGAGGGGCTGCCCGTCGTGCTCGGTCTCGAGGTCGACTTCTATCAGGGGCGCATGGACGAGGTGGCCGGCCTGCTGGCCGACTACCCCTTCGACGTGCTGCTCGGATCGGTGCACTGGTTGGGCGCGTGGCGGTTCGATGTCCTCAACGACCCGACGGTGATGGCCGAGTGGGAGGTGCGTGACATCGACGCGGTGTGGGATGAGTACACCCGGGCCATGGAGGAGCTGGGCGCCTCCGGGGTCTGCGATGTCTTCGCCCACCCCGACCTGGTCAAGATCGCCGGGCTCGTGCCCGCGGTGCCTGACGAGTTCTACGACCGGATCGCCGAGGCCGCAGTCCGCTCGGGGATGGCCGCGGAGCTGTCCTCGGCCGGTTGGAGGAAGCCGGTGGGCGAGGAGTACCCCGCCCCGCCGCTGCTCAAGCGGTTCGTGGAGCGCGGCGTCCCCCTCACCACGGCCTCGGACGCCCACGACCTTCCCGACGTGGCCGATCGGGCAGCCGACCTGCGGGACCTGTTGGCCGGTGCCGGGATCACCCGGCTGCAGGGCTTCCGGGCCCGCCGGCCCTATGAAGTCCCCGTCGGCCCGCCGGTGGGAGCATGACGGTGGCCACCCCCGCGGAACTTGCCTTCGAGCGCACCAATCTGGACGACGTCCAGCTGGGCCATCTCCAGCGGCTGCTCGGCACCTGGGGGATCCTGGCCGACCTGTCCTTCTCCGATCTGGTCCTCTTGGCCCCGGTGGCCCCGGTGGCCCCGGCGGCGCGAGAGCAGAGCGACGAGGGGATGGGGCTGGTCGTCCTGGGTCAGATGCGCCCGTCGAACAGCGCCACCGTCGTCCAGCATGACCTGGTGGGCGAGTCCGCCGGAACCGACCAGTGGCCGGAGGCGGTGCTGACCCTCGAGTCGGGGGAGGTCACCAGGGGCGAGATCCTGCTTGCTCCCGACGACGAACCGGTGAGGATCCACTGCATCCCGGTCCGCTGCGAGGGGACCATGGTTGCCGTGCTGGTCCGGCTGTCGGCCGGTGCGGGCCGGCGCCCCGGCCACCTGGAGCGGACCTATCGAGATCTCTTCGAGCGTTTCGCCGTCATGTTGGCCGAGTCGACCTTTCCCTTCCCGAGCGAGGAGGTCGCCACCGAGGAGGCGCCGAGGGTCGGCGACGGCGTCGTCCTGGTCGACGAGGAGGGCTGCGTGCGCTATGCATCGCCCAACGCCACCAACGCGCTCCACCGCATGGGGATGTACTCGCAGATCGAGGGCCGGCGCCTCACCGATCTGGGCATCGAGGAGTCCGCCATCGAGTGGGCGCTGGCATCGGCCCTTCCGGTGGTCGAGGAGGTGGAGCGGCGACCCGATGTGACCGTGCTGCTCCACTGCATTCCCCTGGTGGCCGCCGAGGCGGTGACCGGGTGCCTGGTCCTCCTCCGCGACGTCACCGACGTCCGCCGCCTGGACAGGTTGCTCCTGTCCAAGGACGCGGCCATCCGCGAGGTGCACCATCGGGTGAAGAACAATCTCCAGACCATCTCGGCCCTGCTGCGGCTCCAGGCGCGCCGGCTTCCGTCCGGCGGCGGGAGGGTGGCCCTCTTCGAGGCGGAGCGCAGGGTGCGTTCGATCGCCATCGTGCACGAGATCCTCTCCCGTGACCCCGGGGACCAGGTTCCGTTCGAGGAGATCGTGACCTCGTTGATCCGCATGGCCGAGGACTCGGTCGTGCTCTCCCGACCCTTGACGTTCGAGGTGATCGGGGGACTCGGCGAGGTCCCGGCCGACGTGGCCACACCCCTGGCCGTCGTTCTGGCCGAGCTGCTGCAGAACGCCGTCGAGCACGCCTTCCTCGAGCTCGACGGCGAGGAGGGAAGGCGGGGCGCCGAGCCCGGGGGTCCGGCGGGTGCCACGCCCGTCCCGCCTCAACCGGTCGGCCACATCCAGGTCCACCTGGTCAACGATCTCAACAACCTCACCCTCGAAGTCGTCGACGACGGCTCGGGTCTTCCCGAGGACTTCGACATCGACGCCTCGGAGAGCCTCGGCCTGTCCATTGTGCGTGACCTGGTCCGCAGTCAGCTGGACGGCACCATCACCATGCGGAACCGGCGCGATATCCGTCCCGGTCAGTCAGGAACGGTCGTGGCTATCGAGCTCCCGGCGGCAGAGCTCCAGCGGGTGGGCCTGTAGGCGAGCTCACCCGGTCGGGTTCACGAAGCGCGACGACGGGCGGCCAGCCAGACCTTGCGCAGCTTGCGGCGCTCGTCCTCGGACGTTCCGCCCCACACCCCGGACTCCTGGTTGGTGGCCAGCGCGAAGTCGAGACACGGCTCCATGGCGTCACATCCGCTGCAGACCCGCTTGGCCGCATCGATCTGGTCGATGGCCGGACCGGTCGTCCCGATGGGGAAGAAGAGATCGGGTTCAGTACTGCGGCAGGCTGCCAGCTGCCTCCAGTCGTTGTCGTCCCACTCGACCGTACGGTTCCACATAAGAGCCACGATGCTTCCTCCGCTCCCGCTCCCGAGTTTCCCAGTTTGTGATCTGTTTCACATAGCTCGGCGCCAAGGTGTCGCCGGCCATTCAGGGTTCGCTCATTAGAGTAATCATCGGTACCCACGGTTGCAAGCAGTCTTGGGTCTGGTGTACGCCTTTTGACGCACTCTTGATGCCCCGGACCGGCGAGGGGTACGGAAGGGTTGGGCGACGATGGGATCGATGGCGGTTCAGGCCCACCGGGGCAGCCCCGACCCCGAACAGGGGATCCGCGAAAATACGGTGGAGGCCTTCCTCCGCGCCCGTGAGCTGGGCGCGGACGGGGTGGAGCTCGATGTCAGGATGACCTCGGACGGTGGGCTGGCCGTCCATCACGACCCGGTGATCGAAGGGGTCGGCCCGGTCTGCGAGGTGCGTGCGGCGGAGCTCCCGTCGTTCGTGCCCTTGCTGCCGGTCGTGCTCGAGCTGTGCCACGGGCTCACGATGAACATCGAGATCAAGAATCTGCCCGGCGAGCCCGGATTCGATCCCGCCGACCTCGTGGCCCTCGAAGTGGCCGAGCTGGTGGCGGCCTCCGGACGCGAATCGAGCGTCGTCATCTCCTCGTTCTGGCCGGACACCCTCGAAGCGGTCCGCAACGCCCAGGCCGACCTGGCCACCGGGCTCCTGCTGTCGTCCTGGTTCGATCCCACAGAGGGTGTGACGGCGGCGACGAGCCGTGGGTGCACCGCCCTCCACCCTCATATCAGCCTGGTGGGCGAGGCCCTCGTGGACCGGGCGCACGATGCGGGGCTGTCCGTCGCCACCTGGACGGTGAACGACGAGACCAACCTCGAACAGGCGGCGAAGGCCGGAGTGGACACCGTCATCACCGATGATGTGAGACTGGTGGTGGGCACGCTCCGCCCGGGCTGACCGGGGGCTGACCGGGGGCTGACCGGGGGCTGACCAGGGGCTGGACCTGACCCGGACCCAACCCGGCGGTCCGTCGGCCACCGGCCCCACCGCCGGCCGGCAAGGCGGGTGCCCTGACCTGGGATCGCGGCCCGATTGGTCGAAGGGGCAGATTTCAACAACAATGCACGCCCATGAACGTCGTTGTCTGTGTGAAACAGATCCCCGATCCGGCCGCCCCCCCGGCACTCGATCCAGGGACAAAGAACCTTGTCCGAGAGGGAAAACTCATCCTCGACGATTCGGACTCCTACGGGGTGGAGATGGCGCTCCAGCTGGCCGATGCCGCCGGCGGTGGCGACGTGACCCTGGTTTCCATGGCTCCCAACGGGGAGACGTCCGGCCTGCGCACCGCACTGGCCATGGGGGCGGCCAAGGCCATCCTCATCAGCGACGATGCCCTCGCCGGTACCGACGCCCTCGGCACGGCCAAGGTGCTGGCCGCCGCCATCAAGAGGGTCGAGCCCGATCTGATCCTGGCCGCCACCGAGTCCACCGACGGCTACACCGGGACCACCCCGGTCCAGATCGCCGAACTGCTGGGTCTCCCCTCGGTCACCTTCGCCAAAAAGGTCGAGGTCACCGGCGATTCGGTGAAGGTGGAGCGCCAGACCGAGGCCGGCTATGACGAGGTGGAGAGTCCCCTGCCCGCGGTCGTGACGGTCACCGCCGGCGTGGTCGAGCCCCGTTACCCGTCGTTCAAGGGGATCATGGCCGCCAAGTCGAAGCCTGTCGAGACGTTGACAGTCGGCGATCTCGGGCTCGATCTCGGACAGATCGGCGCCGCCGGCGGGCGCCAGGAGATCACCCAGGTGGCCGAGGCGGAGGCGCGTTCGGGCGGCGAGATCGTCGTCGACGAAGGCGAGGGGTACCAGCGTGTCATCGAATTCCTCGAGCAATTGAAGGTCCTGTAGGGATCGGGTAGGAGAACAAGCACACATGTCTGTCGACAAGATCTGGGTCCTCGCCGAAGTGGCGGACGGGGCTCCCATCACCACTTCGCTGGAACTGCTCACCCAGGCCCGTTCACTGGCCGGGACGGTGGAGGCGGTCGCCTGGGGCGACAGCACCGCATCGGTGGCCGGCACCCTCGGGGAGTACGGGGCGACGACCGTGCACGACGTCGGGGACCTCGGAGGAGCACTTCCCGGAGCACCCGTCGCCTCCGCCATCGCCGCGGCGATGGCTGCCGGTGCGGCTCCCGACGCCATCCTGTTCCCGGCCACCTACGACGGCCGGGACATCGCGGCCCGCCTCTCGGTGAAGCTGGACCGCCCCGTGCTCACCAACGTGGTCGATCTGAACGCGGCCGACGGGGGACTCGTCACCCTGCATGCCATCTTCGGCGGCAGCCAGATGGTGACGGCCCGGTTCACCGGCGAGGGCCCGGGGATCTACGTGATCCGGGCCAAGTCGTTCGCGGCCGAGCCCTCCGGCGGATCGCCGGCCGCAGTGGTCGCCGCCCCGGCCCCCGACACGGGCGCCACCGGCGCGGCGAGGGTGGTGGCCCATCATGTCGAGGAGCGGACCGGACCCAAGCTCGACGAGGCCGACGTCGTCGTGTCCGGTGGCCGCGGCCTCGGGGAGAAGGACCAGTACGTGCTCATCGAAGAGCTGGCCACCCTGCTCCACGGAGCCGCCGGGGCCAGCCGCGCCATCGTGGACGCCGGCTGGGTGCCCTACTCGCACCAGGTCGGACAGACCGGCAAGACGGTGAAGCCGACCGTCTACGTCGCCTGCGGGATCTCCGGTGCCACCCAGCACCTGGTGGGGATGAAGAACTCGAAGAACATCGTCGCCATCAACAAGGACCAGGACGCCCCCATCTTCTCGGTGGCCGATCTCGGGATCGTGGGCGACGTGCACAAGGTGCTCCCGAAGCTGATCGAGACGATCAAGGCCCGCGGCTGATCCGGTCGGCCGGACCGCGTACACCACTCCGGGGGCGGCCGGACCGCGCCGGCCGGCAGGACCGCCCACCGCCCGCAGGACCGCCCACCGAGGTGAGCGGAGTGAACTGACCGGCTCGACCGGCCGATCGTGCGCGGCTCGCGCTCAGATCGCGATTCGGGGGCGGAGCGAACCCCTGGCGGCGAAGAGGCCGTGCCATAATGTTGTCCCGGATTCGCCTTCTCGCTCCGATCCAGAGGGAAGTGATCGTCACCGCCCGAACCCGCCGCAGCCGTCCTGATCAGAATGAGACGCTCGGTGGAGCGTCGGCACCGAATTCCCTCTCCGCCGGTGGCCGTGTCGACCTGGCATGGGTGAGCGGCCCGTCGATGCTGGCGCACCGTGCCTAGGCCAGTAGAAGGAACCAGTCCCTACCTTCGGGGGCTGGACGGGATCCGTGCCATTGCCGTGCTGGCCGTCATCGCCTACCACCTCAACTTCGGGTGGGCGTCGGGCGGGCTGCTCGGCGTGCAGGTATTCTTCGTGCTCTCGGGCTACCTGATCACCGATCTGCTGATGGCCGAGTACGGGCGCCACCGCGGGATCGGTTTGAAGAACTTCTGGATCCGGCGGGCCAGACGGCTCCTGCCGGCCTTGTTCGTGATGCTGTTCGTCGTGGTCGGCTGGGCCACGTTGTTCGACCGGAGCCAGCTTGCCGCCCTGCGCAGTGATCTTCCGGCGGGGATCTTCTACTTCAGCAACTGGTGGTACATCTTCCACCATGTCTCGTACTTCGCCCGGTTCGGGCCGCCCTCGCCGCTCGGGCACCTGTGGTCGCTGGCCATCGAGGAGCAGTTCTACCTGGTGTGGCCACTCCTCATCCTGGCCGGTTTCCGCTGGCTGCACACCCGGCGGAAGATGATCCTGGTCACCCTGGGGGTGGCCTCGGTCTCGGCGCTGGAGATGGCCCTGCTCTACTCCTCCGCCCCGGGCTTCAATCCCACCCGGATCTACGACGGCACCGACACCCGGGCCTTCGCCCTGTTGATCGGTGCCGCCCTGGCCATGTGGCTGCCGCGGAACCGGCCCTTCGCCGCGGTCACACCCAACGCCAGGCGCCTCCTCAACATCGTCGGGGGCGCGGCACTGCTCGGGATCTTCGCCATGTACTGGGGCACCACGCAGTACGGGTCGTTCCCGTACCAGGGCGGTATGTTCCTGCTGGCGGTGCTCACGGCCCTGGTCATCGGTGTCACCGTCCACCCCGGGTCCCAACTCCGGATCGTCCTCGGGTGGGAGCCGCTCCGGTGGGTGGGGGAGCGGTCGTACGGGATCTACCTCTGGCACTACCCGGTGATCGTCCTGACCACCCCCTTGAACGCCCAGCCCAACGTGGTGCGGGCCTCGCTCCAGATCGCCGCCACCTTCGTCATCGCCGCGTTGTCCTGGCGCTACGTCGAACAGCCGGTGCGTCACGGCTCGCTCGGCCGGCAGTGGGACCGGATCCGGAGCCGCGACTGGAACTGGCCGCGGTTGCGACCCGTCGGCTGGGTGCTGGTCGGGGGTGTGCTGGCCAACGCGGCCATCTGCGGGCTCGGGCTCTTCGGGGTCGTTTCGGCTTCGGCGGCCGACCCTGCGTCCCAGATCACGAGCATCGTGCCCGGGTCCCGCCACCACGTCAAGCCCCCGACCACGACGCCGAAGACCCCCCCGGGCGTCGCCGTGTCCACGACGACGACCGCCCCGCCGCCGGCAGGTCAGGACGTGACCGCCATCGGGGATTCGATCATGATCGACGCCGCTCCCTACCTCCAACAGATGCTCCCCGGCATCGCCATCGACGCCCAGGTCGGCCAGCAGCTCTACCAGGTGCAGGAGGCGGTGTCCCAGCTCAAGGCCGAAGGAGCGGTCGGCGACCGCCTGATCCTCGAGCTCGGGACCAATGGCCCCTATTCCGTGTCGCAGATGAAGGACCTGATCAACTCGCTCGGCCCCATGCGGAGGATCGTGCTCGTCAACACCCGGGTCCCGCGGCCGTGGCAGCAGCAGGTCAACGAGACCATCACCACCGTTGCCCGTTTCTATCCGAACGCCACCGTGGTCAACTGGTACGCCGACAGCGCGGCCTACCCCCAGTACTTCTATCCCGACGGGGTGCACCTCGATCCCACCGGGGCCAGGTACTACGCGTCACTCCTGGCCCAGGCGGTCAAGGCCCCACCCCCTCGCCGGCACGGGATCGGTTCGTCCCACAGGGCCGTGAGCCACTGATGAGCCCACCCCGGGGTGGGAGCGACCCGGTTCAGACCAGCGGCCAGGGATAGGGGGGCCGGTCCCCGAGGGGTTCGGGAAAGACCCCCGTCTCCACCAGGTGGCGGGCCCGGTGCTGGATGGCCGCCCGCTCGGGGCCCGGGAGCAGGCAGCCCACCTCGTCGGGAAGGTCCGAGATCACCGCGGCCAGGTCCACGAGCAGGGCGTCGGGAAGCGGTTCGTCGGCGAAATCCCAGATCACCGTGCGCAATTTGGGCTGCCGGTGGAAGCACAGACCATGGTCGATCCCCCACAGTCGGCCGTCGGATCCCTTCAGAACATGGCCGCTCTTGCGGTCCGCGTTGTTGGCCACGACGTCGAATGCGCACATGGTCTGCAGGACCGGCTCGTGGCCGCCCTCGTCGTAGAGGGTGAAGTAGTGCTGGTTGTAGTCGACTTCGACGAAGAGCTGGAGCGAACCCTCGCCCAACGGGCCGTCCTCGCGGGTCACGGTGGGTGGGACGATGCCCCAGCCGAGCGCTTCGGAGAGGGCGTACGCCGCCACTTCCCGGCGATAGAGGCCGTCGGGGAAGTCCCAGAGCGACCGCTCGCCCCCGGCCGGCTTGTAGACGGCGTCGAGTGGGTGGTCCCCGGCGGCGTCGAGGCTGACCAGGTAGGTCAGGTTCGAGCTCCAGGGGAGGCGACCGACGATGCTGAACTCGCTGGTGGCCAGCAGCTCGCCGGCCGCCTCGAGCCCGTGACCGCAGTCGGGGCTCCAGCCCGTCACACCGCCGGAGGACGGTGACCGTTTGTCCGTGGGCATTCGTGTCCGGAAGGGTCGAGAGGGGAACCGCAGAGTGGGCAGGGTGGCCGGCCCGACTCGACGAGCCTGGTGGCCTGGATGGCGAAGGCGGCCGCCTGCTCGCGGGAGATGGACAGGCGGGCGATGGCCCCGGTCTCGTCCTCGGGAACCAGCTCTTCGATGACCAGGATGACACGATCGTCGGCCTGGTCATAGGACACGCCCACCGTCCCGACCACCCAGGCCGGATCGGACGGTTCCTCGAGGGCGAGCTCATCGGGGAGGTGGCCCGGGCTCGGCTGATCCCTCACGATGCGGGCCAGGTAGTCGGCCACCACTGCCACCTGCTGCTTCTCGATCTTGAGGGTGAGCAGGACGGACCCCTGCCGGCACTGGAGGAGGAAGAGGCGGTTGCCGACCGGGCCCACCGTCCCGACCGTCAGCCGATCGGGAGCCGAGAGGTCGTATCCCTCGCTCACGCGATGGCCAGTTCGGTCAACGAGGCAGTGGAGTTGACGGTGAGCACGTGGGGCCCGGCCGCGGTGAAGGCCAGTGCCGACACCGAACAGGGTGACACCACCAGACGCTGGAAGAGGTCGAGCGGCGTACCCGCGCAGCTGGCCACCGCAGCCTTGATGGGGTCGGCATGGGACACGGCGACGATCGTCTCGCCCGGGTGCAACCGGGTGAGGTCGCCGATGGTCGAAGCCATCCTGGCCTGCATCTCGGGGAAGGACTCGCCCCCGGGGAAGCGGAAGCCGCTCGGGCAGCGCTGGACCTGGGTCCACTCCGGCTTCCTGGCCAGCGAGCTCAGCTTGGCCCCGGTCCACTGGCCGAACTCGCACTCGATGAGGCCGCGCTCGGTGCGCACGCGGAGTCCGAGGCCCCTGGCGATGGGCCGGGCTGTCTCCATGGTCCGCTCCAGCGGGGACGCGTAGACGGCCACGGGTGCCCGCCGGCCGGCCGCCACCAGTGCCTTCAGGCGCTCACCTACCGCTTCCGCCTGCGCCCGTCCCTCCTCGGAGAGGTGAAGACCCGGGGCCCGGCCGGGGAGCACCTTGCCCGTGGTCGGCGTCGTCCCGTGGCGTACCAAGAGGACCACCGTCGGTCGGCTGGGGGCATTCGCTCGGCTGGCCACGCCCGTTCACCGTACTCTGTCCCCGGCGTCGCCCCGGTTGCCCGACCGGTGGCCGGCAGCGGGCGGCGTGGCTCAGTTGGCCACGCCGGCCAGGGGTCGGACCAGGGGTGCGACCGCTTCGCAGTCGTCGCCGGGCCCGGCGTCCCCGGGGGTCACCGGGTCGTGGCTGTGGTCCTCGTCGGAGAGCCTCGACGGCCACCAGTTCCACCGGCCCAGGATCACCACGACGGAGGGGACCAGCAGGGTGCGGACGAAGAACGTGTCGAGGAGGATCCCCGCGGCCAGACCGAGACCGATCTCTTGCACCTGGGTGTTGCCGGTGACCGTCAGCACTCCGAAGGTGCCGGCCAGGATGAGGCCGGCCGATGTCACGGTGGTCCCGGTGGCCTCGACGGCACGTCTGACGGCCACCTTGATCGGGGCGTGGTGGGCCTCCTCCCGGATCCGGGTCATGACGAGGATGTTGTAGTCCTGGCCCAGGGCCATGATGAAGATGAACATGAAGAAGGGGAGGACGAAATTGATGCCGTCCTGCCCGCCGATGACGACGAAGACCAGCACGGCAAGGCCGAGGGAGGCCAGGTAGGACAGACCCACGCTCACCACCAGGTACAGCGGTGCCACCAGGCTTCGCAGCACGATGGCCAGCAACAGGGCCAGCACGATCATCACGATGGGGATGATCCTCATCAGATCGCGGCCCGAGATGGTGCCGACGTCGGACGCCAGCGGGGCGTCGCCGCTGATGCCGCTGGCGGTGGCCCCGATCGACCGGGCCACCCGGCCGACGGCGGCGCGCACCGCGGGCACCGCGGCCGCCGCCGCGGTGCCGTCCGGTTGGCCGGCCCGCAACGCCGTCTCGTACCGGATGGTCCGACCGTCGGCGCTGATGAACTGGGAGGAGGTCTGGTAGGCGCGATAGGCCGCGGGCGAGACGTCGACGCCGGCCGGCGGGGCGAGCGGGAGTGCGTCGGCCGGACCCAGCGGGGACAGCAGGGCGCGGGCCCGGACCAGCGCCGAGGGGGCGACCATCTGCCCGTCCGGATCCACGGCGCCGGTCACGGCGCTGAACTCCCCCGACCGGACCAGGGCCTGTTGGGCCTCGGCCATCACGGCCGGGTCGGTCCACACCGAGGTCGGCAACCGGAACAGCACGGTGGTGGGATTGGTCTCGACCGACGGGAAGTCGGCCGCCAGGAGCGCCTGACCCCGCCCCGAGTCGGAGGTGGCCGGAGCAGGCTGATTGTTGAACCCGGAGGGCGAGTAGGCCAGCATCGACGCGGCCAGCCCACCGAAGATCACGAGGCCGATGGCCAGGGTGAGCACCGGCCTCCCCACCACCTTGCCGGCGATGCGGCCCCAGACGCCGCCCTTGTGCCGGCCCACCCTGGGTATCCGGGGCCAGAACACGCTGCGACCGAGCACGGCCAGCAGCGCCGGCAACAGGGTCAGGTTGGCGGCGAGGGCGACGGCGATCCCGATGGCCAGGGCCGGGCCGAGCCCCGTGTACAGCCCGAACGTGGCCACCACCACCGTGGCCAGCGCGCACATGACCGTCAGACCCGAGAAAGTGATCGATTCGCCCACCTTGCACAGCGAGAACGACACCGCGTCGCCGACGCTCTTCCCGCGGCGGAGCTCCTCGCGCAGCCGGAAGATGAGGAACAGCCCGTAGTCGGTGCCGGCCCCGAGCAGGACCACGATGAGAAGTATCGGGGTCAGGTCGGAGACCTCGACGCCGATGTGGGTGGACTCGGCGATGATCGGGCCGGCCGCCACCAGGGCCACCGCCGAAGGGAGCAGTGCCACCAACGGGGCCAGCAGAGCCCGGAAGGTGAGGAACAGGAGCACCACGATGAACAGGACCGAGAGGAGCTCGATGAGGGTCTGGATGTGGCCGTTCTGGTTCTGCTCGTCGATCGAACTGGCCAGACCTCCGGTCAGGTGCATGGTCAGGCCGGGCGGTGGTTGGGTGGTGGCGAACGTGGCCCGCAGCGCCACCACCGCCTGGTCGGCCACCTTCTCGCCCGCCGACGCCGGGATCTGCAGCTCAACGAGCGCCCTGCGGGCCCTCCCGTTGGCCGATGCCCCCTGATCCACCACGGTGGTCACCCCGGGCACGGCCCGCATGGCCAGCTCGGCCCGGTCGATGGCCGTGTCGTCGGCCGCGGTGAGCTGGGTGCCGGTGGTGGCGGCCACGAACGTCGTGCTCATCGAGGTCGCCGAATTGAACGGACCGGCGAGGGCCTGCGCCCGCACGCTGGGCTCGGTGGACGGCAGGAATTGGGTGTTGCTGCTCTTCTCCACGCTGGTGAGCGAGGGCAGGGAGACGGTGAGGACCACGGTCACCACGATCCAACCGGCGATGATCAGCCAGCGAAAGCGTACGGTGAACCGTCC
This sequence comes from Acidimicrobiales bacterium, assembly GCA_050011635.1. Taxonomy (GTDB): domain Bacteria; phylum Actinomycetota; class Acidimicrobiia; order Acidimicrobiales; family RAAP-2; genus Bog-756. The sequence goes on along the minus strand of JBEKIU010000012.1, from coordinate 22,574 downwards.
GAGGGCGGCGAACAAGCGCGAATTCCTCCAGGGATCGAAGGCTGACCCCAGAGGCGGATGGGCCCGGGCTCGGGGTTCAGCCTAGGCCCCGTGGGCCGGCTCTCCAGGGCCGATCGGCCCTAATCGGCCCGATTATTACCCGATTCTCATGTGGTGGCGGGCAGCCGGCGGGGCATGGGGACCGCCGTCTCGGGCCACCGCCGGCGGCTGACCCGGGCCAGCTTGTGCAGCAGGGCGATGGCCCCCGGGTCGTCGTCGCCCGGCCTGGTCTCCAGGGCACCGTCGGCGATCATCCGGTCGAGGAGGTCGCGGCCCTTGTCGGTCCGCACGATGGTCAGGGTCCAGTCGTTGAAGGCCCCGATGCCACCGGTGGAGATGTCGGCGTGCTCAGCGGCGAAGTCGGGGCAGGTGGTGCAGCCCTCCCTGGTCCAGGCGTGGGCCTCCTTGAGCGGGATCTCGTGGTACCCGCCGTCACGGGTCCACACCTGGAACACCCCCTTGATGTTCATCTTCGAGATGTCGGCCCGGGCGATCCCGTACCTGGCCTCGAAGAGCTCGGGGAAGATGGCGTCGTCGAAGGTCTTGGAGCACATCAACCCGATGGTCAGCGACAGCCGCCGGGCGATCTTGCCGGCTTTGCGGGCCTGCATGACCGGGGGCGCCGAGGACTGGCACCCCATGCCCACCAGGGCGATGCGCTCCGCACCGGCCTCGATGGCCAGCGGGTAGGCCAGCGGGTTGGCCGAGTAGGTGTACCGGGACCCGGCGGCCGCCAGCACCTGGGCCCGGGTGGTGGCGACGGCGGGCACCGCCTTCCAGGTGGTGCCGTCCCCCTCGAGGTCGGAGACCAGCGCAGCGTCGATCACGTCGTGCTCGAGGGCCCAGACGAGCAGGGCGGAGACCAGCCCGCCGTCCTGTCCGCACTGGTGGATCTCGGGATCGGTGGCCCGGACCAGGAGGATGTCCGTGGACACCCCGGCCACCTCCTCGGTGGTCCGCTCCCTTCCGAACAGATGGGTGTCGACCTCGGGCTCCCACAGGCGGAACCTCGGGCATGCCCGGGTGCACATGGTGCACCCCTTGACCCCGTGGGTACAGCTCTCCGGTCCCCCCTCGGCGTCGATGTGGAACGGCTTGTACCTTCCACCGGTGTCGTCATAGGAGAGAACGTCGTAGGGACAGGCCACGATGCAGGCCGCGCAGCCCGTGCACAGGCCGGAGGTCACGACCTCGGTGAACAGTTCGGCCCAGTGCGGCTTCTCGGGGGGCATGGGCCTTACCCTATCGAGGCGGGCCCGGGCCCTGGAGCACGAGGTCCACCGGCTCCCGTTGGGTACCCTCGTCGGGTGCCCGAACTGCCCGAGGTCGAGAGCTACCGGCGGACCGCCGAGGCCGCGCTCGGGCGCACCGTCTCTACGGTCTCTGCTCCGGACCCCTGGTTCATCAAGGGCGGGGCGGACGGGCCGGCGGTCCGCCGGGCCCTGGTGGGCCACCGGCTGACCGCGGCCCGCCGTATCGGCAAGCTGTTGCTGCTCGACGTCGAGGGTGCTCCGACGCTCGGGATCCGGTTCGGGATGACCGGCAGGCTGCTGGTGGACGGGGAGCCGGGGACCGACCGGCTGGTCTACGCGCCCCGGCGGCACGACCCGACGTGGGACCGGTTCGCGATCGGTTTCTCGGACGGTGGCGCTCTCGTGGTCCACGACCCGAGGCGGCTCGGCGGGATCCTGCTCGATCCGGACGTGTCCGGTCTCGGCCCCGACGCGGCCAGCGTCACCCCGTCGGCCCTGGCCGCAGCCCTGCGAGGGTCGAAGGCCCCGCTCAAGGCACGCCTGCTCGACCAGTCGCGCCTGGCCGGCGTGGGCAACCTGATCGCTGACGAGGCACTGTGGCGGTCACGACTGTCCCCGCTGCGGCCGGCCGGGTCGCTCTCCGCTGCCGAGGTGCGCCGCCTCCACCGTCATCTGCTCCGGACCATCGGGGAGCTGACCGAGCGGGGCGGGTCGCACCGGGGCGACCTCATGGAGGAGCGCCGCACCGGGGGCCGGTGCCCCCGAGACGGCACCGAGCTGGTCCGCTCGACGGTCGGGGGGCGGACCTCGTGGTGGTGCCCGACCCACCAGGCGTGATCTCCGGACCGTGCGTGGTCAGCCCGCCAGCTCGGCGAGGACCTTGTCCGCATGGCCGTCGGCCTTCACGTGGTACCAGGGCCGGGCGATCGTGCCGTCGGGTGCGATCAGGAAGGTCGACCTGATCACCCCGATCGACTTCTTGCCGTAGAGCGTCTTCTCGCCCCAGGCCCCGTAGGCCTCGCCCACCTTGTGGTCGGCGTCGGTGAGGAGGGGGAATTTGAGCCCGTACTTGGACCGGAATTTCTTGTGCTTGTCGGCGCTGTCGCCGGAGATGCCGAGGACGGCCACCTTGGCCCGGGCGAAGGCACGCAGGTTGTCGTTGAACTGGCAGGCCTCCTTGGTGCACCCGGGCGTGTCGTCCCTCGGGTAGAAGTACACGACGACCTGTTGTCCGGCGAAGTCCTCGAGCGATACCGGGGTGCCGTCCTGATCGGGCAAGGTGAACGCGGGGGCCCCGTCGCCGGCGGCGAGCTTTCCCATGGTGGACTTCCTTTCGCGGGGTGGTGGGTACCGTCCGCACCGGGGCGGCACCGTCATGTGCTGGGGTCCACGATGGCACAAACCCGCTTCCGCGGGAGCGGGCGGAGCGTGGGAGACTCAACCACGATTGAGCTCGAAGGGACTGCAGCCATGACAGAATCGACGAACGAGCCCGCGCCGGCCCACAACCGGCGGAAGGTCTACGTGAACGGCACCGGAGGTGTCCGCGTCCCGTTCACCGAGGTCGCCCTGTCCGATACGGCGGGTCCCGACGGACCCCGACCCAACCGGCCGGTGACCCTCTACGACACGTCGGGTCCCGGCTCGGTGCCGGCCGAGGGACTGCCCCCGCTCCGCCTTCCGTGGATAGCCGGACGCAGGGATGTGGTCGAGCATCGGGGAAGAGCGGCCACCCGGCGCGACGACGGCCGCGCCGCGGTGCGCCGGGCCGAGCCCCACCCGGAGACCGTTCCCCCGTCCGGCCGCACGACGCTGCGCTCCTCGGGCGGGCCGGTCACCCAGTTGCACTACGCCCGCAGGGGCGAGGTGACACCGGAGATGAACTTCGTGGCCGCCCGCGAAGGGGTGCCCGCCGAGCTGGTGCGCGACGAGATCGCCGCGGGCCGGGCCATCCTGCCGGCCAACGTCAACCACCCCGAGTCCGAGCCCATGGTCATCGGGAGCCGGTTCCTCGTGAAGGTCAATGCCAACATCGGCAACTCGGCGGTGTCCTCGTCCATCGAGGAGGAGGTGGAGAAGCTGACCTGGGCGACCAGATGGGGTGCGGACACGGTCATGGACCTCTCCACCGGTCCTGACATCCACACCACCCGCGAGTGGATCGTCCGCAACTCCCCGGTGCCCATCGGCACGGTGCCCATCTACCAGGCCCTCGAGAAGGTGGACGGATCCCCCGAGGAGCTGACCTGGGAGCTCTACCGCGACACCCTCGTCGAGCAGGCCGAGCAGGGGGTGGACTACTTCACCATCCACGCCGGCGTGCTCCTCCGGTATGTGCCCCTGACCGCCCGCCGCACCACGGGGATCGTGAGCCGGGGCGGGTCGATCATGGCCGCCTGGTGCCTGGCCCACCACACCGAGAACTTCCTCTACACCCGGTTCGAGGAGATCTGCGAGATCATGGCCGCCTACGACGTGGCCTTCTCGCTGGGCGACGGTCTGCGGCCCGGTTCGATCGCCGACGCCAACGACGAGGCGCAGTTCGCCGAGTTGCACACCCTGGGCGAGCTCACCGAGGTGGCGTGGCGCCACGACGTCCAGGTCATGATCGAGGGACCCGGCCACGTGCCGCTGCACAAGATCGTGGAGAACGTGACCCTCCAGCAGGAGGTCTGCCACCAGGCGCCCTTCTACACCCTCGGGCCGCTGACCGTCGACGTGGCGCCGGGCTATGACCACATCACCTCGGCCATCGGCGCCGCGGTGATCGGCATGGCCGGGACGGCCATGCTCTGCTACGTGACCCCGAAGGAGCACCTGGGCCTGCCCAACCTGGAGGACGTCAAGCAGGGGATGATCGCCTACAAGATCGCCGCCCACGCCGCCGACCTGGCCAAGGGGCACCCGGGGGCACAGGCGTGGGACGACGCGCTGTCCAAGGCCCGGTTCGAATTCCGCTGGGAGGACCAGTTCAACCTGGCCATGGACCCGGAGACAGCCCGGGCCTATCACGACGAGACCCTCCCGGCCCAACCTGCGAAGACGGCCCATTTCTGTTCGATGTGCGGCCCGAAGTTCTGTTCCATGCGCATCAGCCAGGATGTTCGCGACTACGCCGAGGCCAAGGGGATGGACCTGGCGTCAGCCGTCGAGATCGGGCTCAAGGAGAAGGCGACGGAGTTCCGCCAGGCGGGATCCGAGGTGTACAGCGAGCCCTCGGCCACCTGAACAGGGCCTCCTTCTCCGGTATGGCCCGGAGTGGGTGGCATTCCAAGGTAGACTGTCCCTGTGGTGAGGCACAGTGCCTTCCACCGGGGTCTTCCTCATCTCCGTTCTCCGAGCCGCCGACGCGGTCCGGAACGATGGCCCGAGGCGGGCCCGAAGGCATTCGTGAGTGGCACGGATGTCGACGGTCGGCCTCCGGCCGTCACCGAACAGCGAGAGAGAGCTTCCTACCCCATGACAACCGTTATCGATCCGTCGGATCGGGTCATCGAGCCCGTCGACGAGACCCTCGACGCAGGCCGCGGCCTCGCCACTGACGCCCCGACCTTCGCCTCCCTGGGCGTCGACCCCTCCCTGGTCAAGGCCCTGGCCGCCCAGGGGATCACCACCACCTTCGCCATCCAGTCCATGACCGTGGCCGATGCCCTGGCGGGTCGCGACGTATGCGGCAAGGCCAAGACGGGGTCGGGCAAGACCCTGGCCTTCGGCGTCCCGTTGCTCCAGCGCACCATGGCGGCACCGGCCACCGAGCCGGGTCGGCCCCGCGCCCTGGTCCTCGTCCCCACCCGCGAGCTGGCCGTCCAGGTCAGCGAGGTGCTCGAGCCGCTGGCCAAGGAGGCCGGGCTCCGGATCGCCGCCGTCTACGGCGGGGCCGACATCGAGCGGCAGGTGAAGAAGCTGCGCCGCGGGGTGGACGTGATCATCGCCACCCCCGGGCGGCTCATCGACCTCGGTGACCGCGGCGAGCTCTCGGTGGCCGACATCGAGACCCTCGTCCTCGACGAGGCCGACCGGATGGCGGACATGGGGTTCATGCCCCAGGTCGAGTGGGTGCTCCGGCGCCTCGAGCGTGACCATCAGACCCTCTTGTTCTCGGCCACCCTCGACGGGGCGGTGGACCGTCTGGTGAGCCGGTACCTGACCGATCCGGTGATGCACGAGGTGGCGTCCCCCCGCACCACGGTCGATGCCATGGAGCACCGGTTCCTCGAGGTGCACCAGATGGACCGGGTCAAGGTGTGTGCGGCCATCTGCCGCAACTCGGACAAGACCCTGGTGTTCGTGCGCACGAAGCGCGGTGCCGACCGGTTGGTCGAGCAGCTGCGCAAGGAGGGCGTGAAGGCCGACGTCATCCACGGGGACCTTCGGCAGACGAACCGGGAGCGGACCCTCAGGGACTTCGGCGAGGGCAAGCTCCCGGCCCTGGTGGCCACCGACGTCGCCGCCCGGGGGCTCGACATCGACATGGTCGACGTGGTCGTCCACTTCGATCCACCCGAGGACCACAAGGCCTACCTGCACCGCTCGGGCCGGACCGCCCGCGCCGGCGAGGCCGGGCTGGTGGTCACCCTGGTGCAGTGGAACCAGATCCTCGAGGTCGAGCGCATCCAGACCCGGATCGGGCTCAAGGTTCCGATCGTCGAGATCTTCTCCAACGACCCCCGTCTGACCGACCTGGCCGCATGGCAGCCGGGCGCCGACTGAGACCCATCGGCCCCGAATCTCCCGCCGGCCACGTCGCCGCCGGGCCCGCCGGCCCCACGGGCCCCACGGGCCAGGGGTACGGTCGGGGACCCGAGCACTGAGGAGCGCATGTCCGACACCCACTTCCGGGCACCGATGACGGTCGGTGCCGGCATCGAAGGCACCGGGCGGATCCTGGTGGTCACCGCCCACCCCGACGATGTCGACTTCGGTGCCGCCGGATCGGTGGCGGTGTGGACGAGCGCCGGCATCGACGTCGCCTACTGCATCGTGACTGACGGCGATGCCGGCGGGTCCGACCGTACGGTCAGGCGCGAGGACATGGCGGTGATCCGACGGCAGGAGCAGCTGGACGCGGCCGAGGTGGTGGGTGTGACCGACGTGACCTTTCTCGGCTTCCCCGACGGCCGGCTCCAGCCCGGCCTCGACCTGCGGCTGGCCATCACGCGGGTGATCCGCAGGTTCCGTCCCGACCGGGTCGTCACCCAGTCCCCCGAGCGCAACTGGTCCCGCATCTACGCCAGCCATCCCGACCATCTGGTGGCGGGCGAGGCGGCCATCTGCGCCGTCTACCCGGACTCGCGCAACCCGTTCGCGTTTCCCGAGCTGATCGAGGAAGGACTCGAACCCCACACCGTCCCCGAAGCGTGGATCATGGCCACCGACCGCGCCGACAGGGTGGTCGACGCCACCGAGTGCTTCGACCTGAAGCTGGCCGCCCTGCGATCGCACCGGAGCCAGGTCGGTGACGGCGAACACCTCGACGGTCTGCTCCGGAGCTGGATGTCGGGAACCGCGCTGGCTGCCGGTCTGCCCGATGGGAGGCTGGCCGAGGCCTTCCACGTGGTGGCGACCGGGTGACCGAGGCGGCCGGTCGCCGGTGGGTGATCGTCCAACACGTGGCCCATGAGGGCCCGGGCCTGATCGTCGAGTCGCTGTCCGAGCGCGGCCTCCCGTTCGACGTGGTCCGAACCGACCTCGGTGATCCCCTCCCCGATCAGGAGTGGGTCGCCGGACTGGTGGTGATGGGCGGCCCCATGGGGGTCCACGATGCCGCCCAGCATCCGTGGCTGGCTCCCGAACGGACACTGATCGTTGCGGTGGCGGAAGCAGGCCGGCCCGTGCTCGGTGTGTGCCTGGGAGCGCAACAGCTGGCCGCCGCCCTCGGATCCGAGGTGACCACCGGGCCCGAGCCGGAGATCGGCCTCGGCCAGGTGGAGCTCACCGGTGAGGGCCGGCGAGACCCCGTGACCGGCCCCGAGTACACCGGCCTCGGTCAGAACGCGGTGCCGTGCCTGCACTGGCACCGGGACACGTTCACGATGCCCGCCGGAGCGGTCCATCTGGCCGGGTCCCGGACCTACCCCCATCAGGCCTTTCGATGGGGACGCCTCGCCTATGGCTTGCAGTTCCACGTCGAGGTCGACGCCACCCTGGCCGATCTGTGGCGGCCCCATCTACCCGACGGCGTCACGTTGGACGGTCGCAGCCTGGCCCGGGTGGAAGCCGTCGGCCGCCGGATGCTCCGTCGGTTCGTCGGGCGATCGCTGCCGTCGGTCGACGATCCGGGCGGCTCCCCCCTGGAGACCTCGGATCGGCGCTGATGCGGACCACTGATCACGCTCCGTCAGCCGGGCCCGGCGCCCCGGATGGCGCCGAACCCCCGGAGTCGGCCAAGCCGGCGCTGCGTGGGGTCTTCCACGAAGTCGCCTTCTTCGTGTCGCTGGTGTCGGGCACGGCGCTGATCTGGGCCGCACCGACCCCGGGCTCGAAGGCCATCATGTCCGTCTACGCCATCTCCATCTCCATGCTGTTCGGTGTCAGTGCCCTCTTCCACCGGCACACCTGGGGACCGGTGGGCCGTCGACGCATGCGGCGTGCGGACCACTCGACCATCTTCATCGCCATCGCCGGCTCGTACACCGCCGTCGTCGGAATCGCCCTCAGCGGCTGGCCCCGCACCGCGGTGCTGTGCATCGTCTGGGGCGGCGCACTCATCGGCATCACGCTTCGCCAGGTTTGGCTCGACGCGCCCAAATGGGTGATCGCCCTGCCCTACGTGGTGGTGGGCTGGGCTGCCGTGGTGGTGCTCCCGCAGCTGCTCCACGCGTTGGGCGGCGTCGGCTTCTCGCTCCTGCTCGCCGGGGGGCTGGCCTATTCGGCCGGCGCCGTGGTCTATGCCCTCAAGCGCCCCAACCCCGTTGCCGGGGTGTTCGGGTACCACGAGGTGTTCCACGCCTGCACCATCGTCGGGGCGGTACTCCACTTCGTGGTCATCGCCTTCTTCGTCCTGCCGCTGGCCGGGTAGGTGGGTCAGCCGGCCATCTGGCGCAGCATGTAGGGCAGGATCCCGCCGTTGCGGTAGTACTCGGCTTCCATCGGGGTATCGATGCGCAGCCTGGCCTCGAACTCCACGAGCCGGTCACCGTCCTCGGCCCGGACTCCGACGGTTTTGGGCGCCACCCCCTCGTTGAGGGAGTCGAGCCCGGTGATGGTGAAGATCTCGTGCCCGGTCAGGCCCAGTGAGGAGGCGCTCTCGCCTTCCTCGTACTGCAGGGGCAGGACGCCCATGCCGATGAGATTGGACCGATGGATGCGCTCGTAGCTTTCGGCGATCACGGCCCGGATCCCGAGGAGCGAGGTGCCCTTCGCCGCCCAGTCCCGCGAGGAGCCCGATCCGTACTCCTTTCCGGCCAGCACCACCAGCGGCACCCCTTCGGAGGCGTACCGCTCCGCTGCCTCGTAGATGGTGGTCTCGTCCCCATCCGGCAGGTGCAGGGTGAACCCACCCTCGGTGCCCGGCGCCAGCTGGTTGCGCAACCGCACGTTGGCGAAGGTCCCCCTCACCATCACCTCGTGGTTGCCGCGCCGTGTGCCGTAGGAGTTGAAGTCGCCCGGTTCGACCCCGTGGGCGGCGAGGTACCGGCCGGCCGGGGTGGAGGGGCTGATGTTGCCGGCCGGCGAGATGTGGTCGGTGGTGACGCTGTCCCCGAGCTTGGCCAAGACCCGTGCGCCCGCCACGCCGGTCACCGGGGCGGGCGTCATGGTCAGGCCCTCGAGAAAGGTGGGGCGCAGGACGTAGGTGGAGTCGTGATCCCAGCTGAACGTGTCGCCGGTGGCCGTCTCGACGGTCTGCCAGCGCTCGTCACCGTCGAAGACCGAGGCGTACCGCTGTCGGAACATGTCCGAGGTGATCGAGCTCCGGATGGATTCGGTGATCTCTTCGGGCGACGGCCACAGGTCGGCCAGGTAGACCGGGCGGCCGTCGGATCCGTTGCCCAGCGGGTCGGTCGTGAGGTCGATGTCCATGGTGCCGGCCAGCGCGTAGGCCACCACCAGCGGCGGGGAGGCCAGGTAGTTCATCCGTACGTCGGGGTGGATCCGTCCCTCGAAATTGCGGTTGCCCGACAGGACCGCGGCCACCGAGAGGTCGTTGTCGTGGACCGCTCGGGAGACACCGGGCAGCAAGGGCCCGGAGTTGCCGATGCAGGTGGTGCAGCCGAAGCCGACCAGGTCGAACCCGATCCGGGCCAGCGGCTCGGTGAGATCGGCCCGGTCGAGGTAGTCCATGACCACCCTCGAGCCCGGTGCCAGCGTGGTCTTGACCCATGGTTTGGGCACGAGCCCGCGCTCCACGGCACGTCTGGCCACCAGGCCGGCGGCCACCATCACCTGAGGATTGGAGGTGTTGGTGCAGCTGGTGATGGCAGCGACCACCACCGCACCGTCTTCGATGGAGGCGGTGGACCCGTCGCCCAGTGACGCGGGACCGGACCGCCGGTCACGTCCGAGGGCGGTCCGGTACGACGCCCCGGCGCCGGCCAGGGCCACCAGGTCCTGCGGCCGGGTCGGACCGGCGATGCTCGGCACCACCGTCGACAGGTCGAGCTCGATGGTCTCGGAGAACACCGGCTCGACCCCTCCGGGGAGATGGAACATGCCCTGCTCCTTGGCGTAGGCCTCGACCAGGTCCACGTGGTGGTCGTCGCGTCCGGTGAAGCGCAGGTAGTCGAGCGTGACCTCGTCGATGGGGAAGATGGCACAGGTGGCTCCGTACTCGGGCGACATGTTGCCGATGGTGGCCCGGTTGGCCAGTGGCACAGCGGCGACGCCGGGGCCGTAGAACTCGACGAACTTCCCCACCACACCGTGCTGGCGGAGGAGATGGGTGATCGTCAGCACCAGATCCGTGGCCGTGGTGCCCGGTGCCTGCTCGCCGGTCAGCCGGAAGCCCACGACCGGGGGGAGGAGCATGGACAGGGGCTGACCGAGCATGGCCGCCTCTGCCTCGATGCCACCGACGCCCCATCCCAGGACGCCGAGGCCGTTGACCATGGTGGTGTGGGAGTCGGTGCCCACCAGGGTGTCGCAGTAGGCCCTTCCGTCGTCGGTGGCGAACACCACCCGCGACAGGTACTCGAGGTTGACCTGGTGACAGATGCCGGTGCCGGGCGGGACCACCCGATAGCCGTCGAACGCCTGCTGGGCCCAGCGGAGGAGCTGATAGCGCTCGATGTTCCGCTGGTACTCGATGTCGACGTTCTCGTCGAAGGCCCCCGGACCGCCCGATGCCTCGGCGATCACCGAGTGATCGATCACCAGCTCGACCGGGACCAGCGGGTTGACCCTGCCCGGGTCACCGCCGAGCGTGCTCAGCGCGTCGCGCATGGCCGCCAGGTCGACCACGCAGGGTACGCCGGTGAAGTCCTGCATGAGGACCCGCTCGGGGGTGAGGGCGATCTCCGCGGCGTCCTCCGCGCCGAGGCCGTGGCGCTCGGGGCGGTCGCCCCAGCCGGCCACCGCCTCGATGTCGGCGGGACGGACGGCGAGGCCGTCCTCGTGGCGCAGGAGGTTCTCGAGCACCACCTTTATCGAGTACGGGAGCCTGGCGATGTCGAAGCGGCCGGCCAGCGCGTTGATCCGGTAGATCTCGTAGGAGGTATCGGCGACGGTCAGGGTGGCGCGGGCGCCGAAGGAGTCGGGGGAGACCGAGGAGGTGGGTGGGTGGGCCATGTCCCCATTCTGCTCGCCCGGAGCCACGGCGGCGAGCCGGGGGACCGGTCCGGTCGTCGCGCCTCGAGACCGGTCCTTCGGCCCGCCCGGCTGTGGGTGCGGTCCCTCAGATGCGGGTGCGGTCCCTCTGATGCGGGTGCGGTCCCTCAGATGCGGGTGCGGTCCCTCAGATGCGGGTGCGGTAGCGGTGGACGGCGAGCGGCGTGAGCACGACGAGCAGTCCGAGCGACCACAGCAGGGACTGGATGACCCAGGTGGCGGTGGGCCCGCCGATCATGAGGGCGCGGCAGGCGCTGACGGTCACGCTCACCGGCTGGTAGGTGGCGAAGCCCTGCAACCAGCTCGGCATCGACGAAACCGGGACGAAGGCCGAGGAGGCGAACGTCAGCGGGAAGAGGATCGGGAACGAGATGACCTGGGCCACCTCGCTGTTGGGGGCGGACAACCCGATGACCGCGAACCCCCACGAGAGGGCGTAGGCGAACAAGAGGATGACCAGGATGCCGGCCAGGTAGGGGAGGACACCGGTGGTCGGACGGAACCCGACGAGGAAGCCGACGATGGTGACGATGACCACGGTCAGGACGTTCCGGCACAGGTCGGCCGTGGTGCGGCCGGCCAGCACTGCCGACCGGGCCATGGGCAGCGCCCGGAACCGCTCGATGAGGCCCTTTTGGAGGTCCTCGGCCAGCCCGATGCTGGTCTGGACCGAGCCGAAGGCGACCGTCTGCACGAAGATGCCGGGCATCAGGTAGTTCACGTAGGTGGTGCCGGGGGCGTTGATGGCCCCGCCGAACACGTACCGGAACAGCAGCACGAACATGATCGGCTGCACGGTGGAGAAGAACAGTGCCTCGGGGATGCGGGTGTAGCTGAGGATGTTCCGCTTGGTGACGGTCAACGTGTCCGAGATCGCCCAGCGGACCCGGCTCCCGATGCTGTCCGAGTGGGGGGCACCGGCAACGGTCGGGGCGACGACGGCGGTGGTCATGAGAACTCTCCCGTGGCGATCGGTGCTGCTCTTGTCGCATCGCTCTTCCAGTCGTGCCCGTCCGCATCGGGCCCGTCCGCCTTGGTTTCGGTCCCGTCCTCGGTGCGGCGCCCGGTGAGGGCCAGGAAGACATCGTCGAGGCTGGGCTCCCGGAGAGCGAACGTGGTGGGGACGATCCCGGCCTGGTCCAGCGACCGGAGGCTGGTCATGGCCGCCTCCGGGCCCTGGTCGACCGTCACCTCCACGACCGTGCCGTTGACAGCAGGCACGTGGGGCCCGATGGCGGCCAACAGTTCGGCGGTGCGACCGGCATCGTCCAGCGAGCTCAGGCCGACCTCGAGGACGGTGGCCCCGAGATTGGCCTTCAGCTGTGTGGGCGTCCCCTCGGCGATGACCCGCCCGTGGTCGAGCACGACCAGAGTGTCGGCCAGCCGGTCCGCCTCCTCGAGGTACTGGGTGGTCAGGAGCACCGTGGTCCCGCCGCCCACCAGTTGCTCGATCACCTCCCACAGGTCGTTGCGGCTCTGGGGGTCGAGCCCGGTGGTGGGCTCGTCGAGGAAGAGGACGGTGGGTCGGGCCACCAGGGCTGCGGCCAGGTCGAGGCGTCGCCGCATCCCACCCGAGTACGTCTTCAGCGTCCGGTCGCCGGCATCGGCCAGATTGAACTGCGCCAGCAGCTCCTCGGCCCGCCCGCCGACAGTTGACCGGCGCAGGTGGTTGAGGTTGCCGACCATCTCGAGGTTCTCCCGGCCGGTCAGGTTCTCGTCCACGGCCGCGTACTGGCCGGCCAGTCCGATCAGGCTCCGTACCAGGCTGGCCTTTTTGGCTACGTCGTTCCCGAGCACGCGGGCGCGACCGCCGTCGGCCCTCAGGATGGTGGTCAGGATCCGCACCGCGGTGGTCTTCCCCGATCCATTGGGCCCGAGCAGGCCGAACACGGTGCCCTCGGCGACGGAGAAGCTGACGCCGTCGAGAGCGCGCACCTCGAGCTTGCCCTTGAAGGTCTTCTCGAGTTGTTCGGCTTCGATCGAGTACTGCATACGGGTGCGATCCTGTCTGGTCGATGGGGGAGTGGCGCGGAGCGGTGCTGCAACCGGTGGCCGGTCCTGCGATCGGCCGGTCCTGCGACCCGGTGGCCCTGCGGCCCGTGGGCGGAGCTCCGGTTGCCGGCTGTCCGCAGCCTGCAGCCGCGCACCGGGGGGAACGCCTGAGCTCGGGTGCATCATACGGGGTCACCGGGCGCCGGCAGTCCCGACCGGCCCCGGTCAGTGCCACCGGCTCCGATCTCCGGTGCTGGCGTCTCGTGGGCTTCTCGTGGCGGATGTCCGGTGGCGGTCGCCCCGGCGCCTCTCCGGCGGTAGCCTCGGGCCATGGAGAAAGGCGACCTGGTACCGGATTTCGAGCTGCCCGATGAGGACGGCACGCCACGCAAGCTGAGCGATCTGGCCGCAACCGGTCCCGTCGTCCTGTTCTTCTATCCGGCGGCGATGACGCCTGGGTGCACGGCCGAGAGCTGTCACTTCCGTGACATGAAGGCCGAATTCGAGGCCGTGGGTGCCCAACGGGTCGGCATCAGCGCCGATCAGGTGGAGAAGCAGAAGCGGTTCTCCGACAAGCACTCCTTCGATTTCCCGTTGCTGTCGGATCCGGACGGCGCGGTGGCCACCCAGTTCGGGGTGCGGCGCCGGTTCACCAAGCTGTCGCCCACCAAGCGGGCCACGTTCATCATCGGGCCCGACCTCCGTCTCATCGATGTCATCCAGAGCGAGGTCCGGATGAACGTGCACGCCGACCGCGCCCTGGAGGCGCTGAAGTCCACCTCGGCTTCTTGAGCCTCGCCTGCTGAAGCTTCTCCCGGTGGCGGAGCTCGGGCGATCCGGGTGAGGCCGGGTGAACTGGGGGTGAGCCTGGTGAGCCGGGTGTGAGCCTGCGGCGGTGGCCACCGTCCCCGCCTGCACCATCGTGCGATGGGAAGCTGTCCCCATGGATCCCCGGTCGCAGATCCGACCCCGATGAGCCCGGTTCCGGGCTCCGGCCGAATGGAGCAGTTGGCCCAGGCCGTGGCCGAGCGGGTGGTGACCATCGTGATGGACGCCATCGACATCGATGCCCTTCTCGACCGGATCGACGTGGACAAGGTGGTCAGCCGGGTCGACGTGGACAAGGTGGTCGGCCGGGTCGACGTGGACAAGCTCATCGACCGGGTCGACGTCCAGAAGATCATCGACCGGGTCGACGTCGAGGAGATCGTCGAGCGGGTGGACATCGACGCGTTGATGGAGAAGACGGAGCTGGGCAGCATCATCGCCCGGTCGACCACCGGGGTGGCCTCGCAGGTCCTCGACGTGATCAGGGCGCAGGGCGTCGGGCTCGACGACTTCTGCGCCCGCTGGGTCAACCGGATCCTGCGCCGGTCGCCGCAGGACCTGCCCCTCGGTCCCCCGGAGCTGGTCGGGCCCCGGCCGGCCGAGCTCAACGCAGGTCCGTCGTGAGTGCACAGGTGGTGGCGGCCGAGCCCATCGAAGGGCGGCAGGGCCACTATGCGGGGGCGGTCAGCCGGCTGGTTGCCTTCGCCGCCGACGTGGGCGCCTCGTGGGGCCTGTTCACGCTGGGCGCGGCGGCATTGGCCTTCTCCGTCCAACTGGTCACGGGTTCGTCGTTCTCGTTGCGCAGCCACCAGATCGCCTCGCTGATCGCGGCCGTGGTGTGGGAGTTCATCTATTTCGCGTACCAATGGTCGCTGAGCGGGAAGACAGTCGGGATGGCCGTCCTCGGGATCCGGGTGGTCACGACCGACGGCTCTCCCATCGGACCGCGTCAAGCCGTGCTGCGAACGATCACCCTCCCACTCAGCTTTCTCATCCTCGGGCTCGGGTTCGTGGGCATCCTCACCAACCGCGACCGGCATGCGCTCCACGACCGGCTGGCCGGCACCGCGGTGGTCTATTCGTGGGACGCACGCGCCGCCCGGCTGCGCTGGCTGGCCAAACAGGACCCCACCCCGTCGGCCTGACCCCGCCCCGGGCCTGGGTCTGGGCCACCCGTCTTCACGTTCCCGACGTCACCTCGACCCGGTGGGAGATGTGCCAGGATCGCGACATGGACCGGGTGGTGTCGGGGACCGCCGGACGGGCGGCCGGTTGGCGGTGAGCCTGATCCCTCGTCGCCCCTCGGTCGTGGCTCCGGGGGCCGTCCAACTCCCCGGATGGCTCGACGTTGTCGATCAACGGGCGCTGGTCGCCTCGTGCCGTCGGTGGGCCGAGGAGGCAGGCGGCCTCCGCTCACCCCGGATGCCGAGGGGCGGGACGATGTCGGTGCAGATCACCTGCCTGGGTTGGCACTGGTATCCCTACCGCTACTCGCGGACCGTGGACGACGGTGACGGCAGGAGGGTGGCCGGGTTTCCGGACTGGCTCGAAGACCTCGGCCGACGGGCGGTCGCGGACGCCGCCGCCGTCGACCCGGAGGTGCTGGGGACGGATCCGAGAGGCTCAGCCGCGGCGGCGGCCGAGTACCGGCCCGATGTCGCCCTCGTCAACTGGTACGGCCCAGGCGCACGAATGGGCATGCACGCCGACCGCGACGAACGGTGCCAGGCGCCGGTGGTGTCACTGAGCCTCGGTGACACCTGCGTGTTCCGCTTCGGTTCCGCCGCGGGTCGGGGCCGGCCGTGGAGTGACGTCGGCCTCGAATCGGGCGACCTGTTCGTGTTCGGCGGCCCTTCTCGGCTTGCCTTTCACGGTGTGCCCAAGGTCCTTCCGGGCACGGGTGAGCCTTCGATCGGATTGGAGGCCGGGCGGTTCAACGTGACCCTCCGGCAGTCGGGACTGGCCGGCGGACCCGGGCCGACGGATGGACGAAGGGTCGGCCGACTTCGCAGCTGATCGGTGCCGGTGCCGCGGCAACGGTGCGAAAATGCTTGCCGTAATTGTCAACCCCGGTGGTAGGATTTGCCCATCCAATGAAAGGGGCAGCAATGAAAGAGAAGCGTGCGTACGAGAAGCCGGAGCTCCAGCGGCTCGGCCTTCTCCGTGAACTGACCAAGTTCAGCTTCGACCACCACCAGGGTTACTAGGCAACTTGGTTCTCCTTGATCTGGCCGAACCGTCGACGCTGAGGTGGTAGACGACAACAGCGTCTTCGGTCGGCGGGATCGGGTCATGGCCCAAGAGGTCGAGGGCCAGGCGGTGCTCCTCGACATCGAGAGCGGCGAATATTTCGCTCTGAACGATGTGGGCAAACGTGTCTGGGACCTGTGCGACGGCACACGGACAGTGGCGCAGGTGGCCGACACGATCTGTTCCGAGTACGACGTCCCCGCGGATACGGCGTTGGACGACACCGGCGCGCTTCTCGAAAACCTCGCCGGAGCAGGACTTGTCATCGAGGCGTAGCGCACCGAGCACGACTGCGGTCGCCCGCACGCCTCCACCTCTGCTGCTGGTGCGGCTGGCGGCGATGGCGGTGGCCGCCCCGCTTCTGGTTCGCGCCGGCCTCCCGAGGCTCCAGCGATGGCTCGAACCGGTCCGGACCCCTGCTCCGATCGACCCGCTCGACAGTGTTCGGATCGAGGATCAGATGGGCGCCTGGGTCGACGGCATCATCCGGCGCGGCCACCCCTTCGTGCGCCCCGGGTGCCTGACCCGGGGCGTCACCCTCTACTACGCGCTCCGTCGGGCGGGCGATGACGTCTCGCTCTGCTTCGGGGTCGGAACCGATGAGGGGGAGGTGGCGGGTCACTGCTGGCTGGACAAGGCCGGCGAACCACTGCTCGAGCGAGTCGATCCTCTGTCGAAGTTCACCGAGGTGGTCCGGCTGACACCGGAAGGTGTGACCCACTGAGACCCGGACCGGCGGACCGGACGGGCCGGCGGGGCCGGTGACAGCCACCTACGAACTCGGAGGCCTCAGTGTCGACGTCAGCTGTGAGGAGCCGTCCGTCGCCGAGCTGGTCGGTTCCCGGTTCCGTAGCCTCCGAACCGCCGACACCCGAACCCCCGACCTGGTGGTGGAGGTGCGGGGGCCGGGCAGCGACCGGAGCTGGCCTCCGGAGCCCGCAGGAGTGGGTCGTCCGATCTATGACGCTCCCAGTACGCAGATCGACTACTTCGACGCCTCGGACCAGCTGTTCGTCGACTACGAGCACCGCGCCCGGCTCCTGTGCACTCCCGGCCAGGGGCTCATCCAGCTCTCGATCACCGGCTCCGAACCGGGTGACGAGGTGCTCGCCACCCACCCGCTCCTGACCATCGCCCTCGTGGAGACGATGAAGCGCTTCCAGCGGTTCCCGCTGCACGCCGCCGGCTTGGCGCTCCACGGCAAGGGCGTGCTCGTCCCGGGAGCGAGTGGTTCCGGCAAGTCGACCACATCGGTGACGTTGGTCCGGGCCGGCTTCGATTTTCTCTCCGATGACACGGTCTTCCTGACCTCGTCACCCGACGGCATCTGGGTGGCGGGGTTCCCCGATGAGGTCGACGTGACGGACAACACGGTGGCACGAATCCCCGAGCTCGGTCATCTCGCCGGGGCATCCTTGGTGCCGGGTCGTGAGAAACACAGCTTCCGCGTCGAGGATGTCTTCGGTATCACGCCGCTCACTGGTTGCCGCCCGGCCGTCCTGATCGCCCCGCAGGTGGTCGCGGGCCCGCGTTCTGAGGTCGAACCGCTGGCGCCGTCCGAGGCGCTCATCGGTCTCCTGCCCAACGTGCTCCTCACCGACCCGGTGGCGAGCCAGGCCCATCTCGACATGCTGGCCGCACTGGTCGAATCCGTGCCCTGCATGACGTTCCGGGTCGGTTCGGACCTGGACGCCGCGGTGGCCTGCGTCACCGACCTGGTCTCGTGAACCCGGGAGGCGGGTCGGGAGGTGTGGACGAGCGCGTCGGTCGTGCCCTTGTCGAGCTGACCCGGAGGAGCGATGCCCGGACGACCGACCCACTGACCCTCCTCGACCAGGTTCCGACCGACCGACTGGTCGATCGAGCCTGCCATCACCGCGTGCCGGGGGTGGTGTACCGGTCCCTTTCCGAGCTCGGGATGGACGGCGCCGAGTTCGCCGGGCTGCGTGCTGCCTACCAGATGGCCTCGCTCTCCCACCAGCGGTGCTTGCTGGAGCTCGAGACCATGGCCGAAGTGCTCGGAAAGCTGGAGCATCCGTGGTTGGTGGTCAAAGGCCCGGTGTTGGCCGAGATCGGCTACGGCGATCCTGGCGCCCGCCTCTACGAGGATCTCGACGTCGTGGTGGCGGCCACCGATCTGTCGTCGGCGTTGACGGGTATCGAAGCCGCCGGTGGCCGTGTGGCCGACCTCAACTGGCCGATGATGGTGGAGCTCATGCGGGCCGAGGTCCCGATGGTCCTCCCTCACGGGATGCTCGGCGATCTCCACTGGCACGTTCTGGTCACCCCGTCGGTCCGGTCACGGTTCGCCATGTCCATGGACGAGCTCTTCGAACGGAGGAGGACCGTGCGTCTGGGTGGGACCGACGTGGCCACGCTCGACACCGTCGACGGCATCTTGTACCTCTGTCTGCACGGGTCGCTCTCCGGCGGCGACCAGCTCGTGTGGCTCAAGGACCTCGACCAGATGATCGTGAGCGAGGCCAGCGACTGGGACGAACTCGCCCGCCGCGCCGTCCGGTACCGGGTGGGGCTGGTGGCAGCCATACAGCTGGAGCGGGCACGGATGGTGCTCGGCACCCCCGTGCCTGAGTCGTTGCCCGCCGCCTTGGCCCACAACCAGGTGTGGTGGCGATGGTGGCGGACGAGGGAGCGCAAGGTCGGCATGGCCCGGTGGGGCGGTGGGGACCACGACGACAGCCGGTTCGTCTCGGCGACGTCGGACGGCAGCATGACCAGCGCGGTCCAGCTGGCCCGGACAGTGGCCTCGGACATGGTCGTGCACTATCTCGACCGTCGGAAGCTCGACCCCCGCAAGCCGGGTCGTCGGAGCGGGTCGTCGGGGGACGGGTCGCCCGGGAGCGGGTCGACGGGGGACGTACCGGAGAGGGACGTGCCCGAGCTGTACCGTCCGGCAGGCGAAGGCGATGCCCGGGCCGAGTACCTGGAGCTCGTTGAGGCCGGCCGCTGGTCCTGACGCCGGCCGACTCCCGGCCGACTCCGCTTTGGCGCCCTCGGCAGGACTCGAACCTGCGCACACGGCTCCGGAGGCCGATGCTCTATCCGCTGAGCTACGAGGGCGTGCGACGATGGGAACCCTGGTCTGTCGGACCGATCGTTCCCCTCACGGAGGGCCAACTGTAGTGCGACGGCACCTGATCGGGACCCGGGCAAGACAGCCGACACTCGGCGACGACGTATCCTCGCAGCTACATGCCGACCCGAGATCACCTTGCCCGAGCCATCAGCAACGCGGTCGCCACCGTGGCCGGGAGCGACGCGCTCGACCTCGAGGTCGACCCGGCGTCGGTCCATCTCGAGCGCCCGGCCCGCAGGGAGCACGGTGACTGGTCGACCAACATCGCCCTGGTCATGGCCAAGCGAGCCGGAACCAACCCCCGGGCCCTGGCCACGTCCCTGGTCGAGGTGCTCGACGCGGATCGACCCGCCCACACCACCGACATCGAGATCGCCGGGCCCGGCTTCATCAATTTCCGGCTCGACGACGGCTGGCTGCACGATGCCCTGTCCGAGCTCCTCGACGAGGGCGAGGACGGCTACGCCCGGCCCGACGTGGGCCACGGAGAGCGCGTCCAGGTCGAGTTCATCTCGGCCAACCCCACCGGTCCCATCCACGTCGGCAACGGGTGGTGGGGCAGCTACGGCGACTCCCTGGCCCGGATCCTGGCCCGCACGGGATACCAGGTGAGCCGCGAGTACTACGTCAACGACACGGGTGGCCAGATCAGGACCCTGGGTGAGAGCCTGCTGGCCCGCCGGCACGGGAAGCCGGTGCCCGAGGGCGGCTACCAGGGCGAGTACGTCACCGAGCTGGCCGCCAGCTACGACGGGCCCGACGATGTGACGGCCGCGGGCCGCTGGGCGGCAGAAGGGATCCTGGATCACATCCGGGCCTCGCTGGCCTCGGTGGGCATCGTATTCGACGAGTGGTACAGCCAGGCGTCCATCGAGGAGAGCGGAGCCGTGGACGAGACCATCGCCCTCCTGGCCGAGAAGGGCCTGGTCTTCGAGGAGGACGGCGCCACCTGGTTCCGGGCCACCGAGCTCGGCGACAGCCGGGACCGGGTCCTGCGCAAGTCGAACGGCGATGCCACCTACCTGGCCGGTGATCTCGCCTACCACCGCGACAAATTCCTGGTACGCGGGTTCGACCGGGTCATCGACGTGTTCGGCGCCGACCACCACGGCCAGGTGGCCAGTCTGAAGGCGGGCGTCGAGGCCCTGGGCGTGGACCCGGAACGCCTCGAGGTCAAGCTCGGCCAGATGGTCTCCCTGATGGACGGGGACGAGGCCGTGACGATGGGGAAGCGGGCCGGCAACGCCATCTCACTCGACACAGTGGTGGCCGACATCGGACCCGACGCCACCCGGATCCTCAGCCTCATGACGTCACTCGACCAGACCAGCACGTTCGATCTGGCCGCGGTCAGGGAGCAGTCCGTCGACAACCCGGTCTTCTACGTCCAGATGGTCAGTGCCCGGATCGGCGGCGTGGGCCGGAAAGCGGTCGAGCGGGCGGTGGAGCGGGCGCCACTGGCCCGGGTGGACCTCACGCTCCTCACCCACGAGCGCGAGCTGGAGCTGATCCGCTGCCTCGAAGAGCTGCCCGAGGTGGTGGCCGACGCCGCCGTCGATCGCGCCCCGACCAAGGTGACCACCTGGGTACGCCGGCTGGCCGCCTGCTTCCACGGCTTCTACCACGACTGCCCGATCCTGGCCGACGGCGTGGACCCGGATCTGGCCCAGGCCCGCCTGTGGTTGGTCGAAGCGACCCGGATCGGGCTGTCGATCGGCCTCGGCCTCCTCGGCGTGTCCGCTCCGGAGGCGCTGTGACCGACCCCTACGATCCCGAGGTTGCACCTCTGGAGTGCGCGTCCGACCCTGTCGCATCCAGCTTGTTGCCCATGACCGCGGAGGTCGGTGCATCGGGTCGGCTGACCGTCGGTGGCGTCGATCTGGTCGACGTGGCCGAGGAGTTCGGCACCCCCCTGTTCGTCTACGACGAGGCCCATCTCCGGGCCCGTTGCCGAGAGGCGGTGGAGGCCTGGGGCGAGGGCGTGGCCTACGCCACCAAGGCATTCCTGTGCCTGGCCATGGCCCGGCTGGCCCACGAGGAGGGCATGTGCCTCGACGTGTCCACCGGAGGCGAGTTGCACGTGGCCCTGTCGGCCGGCGTCCCGGCGTCCCGGCTGATCCTCCACGGGAACAACAAGTCGGAGGTCGAGCTGGCCTCGGCACTGGGGGCGGGCGTCGGTCGTATCGTGATCGACTCGTTCGACGAGATCGACCGGATCGAGCATCTGCTCTCCGACCGTCGGACCGGGGTCACGCCGGCGGTCCGTTGCCAGGTCCTGGCCCGGATCACACCCGGCGTGGAGGTCCACACCCACGAGTTCGTCCGCACCGGCCAGGACGATTCCAAGTTCGGGTTCGGGCTGGCGTCGGGTGCCGCCGCCGCCGCAGTGGCCCGGCTCTCGGACCTCGATGCCCGGGGGGTCCTCGAGTTCGTTGGGATACACGCCCACCTCGGGAGCCAGGTGTTCGCCCTGGCCCCTTTCTCCCAGGCCATCGACGTGCTGGCCGAGTTCTTCGCCCCCCTCGGCCTTCCCGAGCTGGTGGTGGGCGGGGGTCTCGGGGTCGCCTATGTGAACGGGGAGGAGGCGCCACCCATGGCCCAGTGGGCATCCTCGGTGCGCCGGGCGTGCCGGAAGGCAGGTATCCCCGACTCGGTCCGGGTCACCGCGGAGCCCGGGAGGTCCATCGTGGCTTCGGCGGCCATCACGCTTTACCGGGTGGGGACGATCAAGCATGTCGCCGGCCACCGGACCTACGTGTCGGTGGACGGGGGGATGAGCGACAACCCGCGTCCGGTGCTCTACGGAAGCGGGTACGAGGCGTTCCTGCCCCGGGAGGCGGCCGCCCCCCGACCGACAGCAGTCCGTGTCGTGGGCAAGCACTGTGAGACCGGTGACGTCGTCGTGTCGGAGGGCTTCGTGCCCGACGACCTGACGGTGGGGGACATCCTGGCCACTCCGGTCACCGGCGCCTACGGACACTCGATGGCCTCCAACTACAACAAGGTTCCCCGCCCGCCCGTGGTCTTCGTGGCCGATGGTGAGAGTCGTGTGGTCGTCCGTCGGGAGACGATGGACGACCTCATCCGACTGGACGTCTGACCGCCCCTCTCCGCTCCGGCCAGGCGGTAGCGTGAACTCGTGACCCCGACCCCCTCCGAACGTGTGGTCCGCGTCGCCGTCCTCGGTTGCGGGACCGTCGGATCCGCGCTCGTCGGCATGCTGGCGGATCGGGCCGACGCCCTCACCGTCCAGAGCGGTGCCCGCCTCGAGATCGGCGGGATCGCCGTCAGCGATCTGGCCCGGGACCGTGGGCCGCACGTCCCGCAGGGCCTGCTGACGACGGATCCGACAG